>DBHX01000046.1:14116-72311 GCA_002296285.1 bacterium UBP8_UBA817 | reverse complement strand
GTGATATACGGAATTAGTGTTTCCACTACTTGTTGGTATTCAGGTAACGACTGCCCACCAATACTAAATCCAATGGGACACTTTCGACTTGGGAGACGGCTTTTTTTAACCTTTTCAATTAACGCATTTACCCCAGGACCTGGGAGTCCTAAGGCATTGATTAAATGTTCTGTGCCATTGATTGATATATTCTGCATTCTTGGCCGAGGATTCCCATTGTACGCATTGTATTTTATGGTTTTAATGCATCCCCCACCACACCCTAAATTTAACCAAAACTCTAATGAATCAAAATGAGATTCAAATGCAGCGAACGTTATTGGCGAGTCGAATTGCAGTGAAAATACCGACCTTTTAATGTTTAACGAACTCAAATAACGGGAATAATTCTTGTATAGTGAAGGGATTTTAAACCGTGTAATTATTGCCTGGCCAGCATGCACAACTTTTTCATAATCATGCAAACCCCATTTGTTTGCAGTGCCTAAAATGGTGCGAAAATATTGATATCCTTTTTCTTGAAAATATAAACCGGCCATATGTTAAGAGAATAAAGTATTATGTCTTATAAATTCAATACTGATAAACTAAATATTATGAAATCCATTGCATCATTGGTTAAGATCTTAATCACTGCATTTATATTCATTTTCTTTCTAACCAGCCTCATTCAAACGGCCTCTTTCTTTCAACTAACCATCAAGGGATCTTATGATGTTACAGGCACTGATGGTGGGCAGACCTCTGGCATTGTATATTTAACGACCCTTGGCGTAAATGATGAAGGTAGAGGTTGGGGTGAAGAAGATAATTGGTCTGAAATTTCAAACAGCAATAATAAGGCGGTCGAAGAAATGGAAGAAGGTAGCTTCTATTGTGAATTGACATTAACCAATCGAAATTGTTGGTATAAATATGCTTGGGAAGGCGATGATGAATGGGAAGCTAGAATGGCCGTTCATAAAACAAAAATCACAAATTTGGCTAAAATTGGGCATACCGATGTTTTTGAGCCAGTGGCTGGCACGTCGAGTCAAGATAACTTTTACATGGGATTTAAACTGAATGCAGAGCTATCGAGTGATGAAGGGTCTAAATTCAAGGAACACATAATAAGAACTTCACGGGGTGGGTTTGGTCTATTTTTAATTGCCGTTCCATATACCGGTCACTTTATTCAAAAAATTGAAATTGCAAATATTGGAGATCGATCTGGAAATTTCATTGAATTTAAATCACCTAATAATAATCCCAAATGTACGAATACATCTTGCCAATTGGATTTTGACAATGACTTCACACACAATGTTTGCCGTTCAGGGGATTATCAACAAGGATGGATTAATTATGATGGCAGCAACTGGTGCCATAGCTCAAACCGAAAACCCAACGCTTCATCAAAAACTGTAACTCAAATTCCTGACACCCAGCGTGGCACCATATATTATGACCAGTACATGCCAGCCTACTCATTATCTGAAAACTCAAACTTTAGAGGAAAAGAGTGCCGAGGTTGTTTTCATTTTGGAAGCTATGGTGATAAAGTGGATACAAATCTATGGAATAAGGTTTGGTACACCGTTAACAATTTTGAAGACTCCGACCCATCCGATAAAAAACATATAAAAAAAACAATCGACGCACTAAAAGGCGCTGCCACCAGTGACGTGAATGCACATAAAGCTCAAGCCAGAACGTTTACATCCAATGGTCAAATCATCTCGCCAATGCCAAAAATGAATAGTGATTACACACTCACTGACACCTATCTTCGTCGAGAACAGCCCGTGGTTATTGGGTTAATGGCAGATTATAACGGCGGGGATTTATGGTATAATGATGTGCTTGCAGGCGCGGATGGCACCTATTTGGATGTGTATTCAGTCAGTAACTATGAATACCAGATCCGTGTTCTTTTTGCAGAAAACGGCTACAATATCGATGCGGACATTTGGAAGCCCTCACTAATAACGTCAACCAATACCACTGGAAGCACCACGGCAAGTGATCATGTCGCCAGTGTCATGAGTTGGGATCAAACACCCAAGACATTAAATTCAGATGTTCCCAATTTAGGGGAATTTGACACATCCATCATTACAATAGGGCAGGGTCGATCTGAAGACTGTATTTACCGTGCCACTTATACCCAATGGAAAACGGTCGCGGGAGTTAAAACCTATTATGATAATGCAACCCCTGCTGAAACCAGTACAACACCCCCCACGCCATTTGATGTGATTGGTGGCACCGCACCCACTGAATTCTTACCATTAGGGGCAACGGTACAACCCGGTGCATTTCAAGGATTAAATTATGACTTTGTTGTACAAACATTTTCCCCAAACTTTTATGTAAAAAGCCAGGACTTGGGTGCCTACGGAACCATATCTCAAGGGCATGTCTTGAGCAATGGTTGGAATCTAAATGAAAATAATCGATTAGCCATTGAACAAAATAGATTTGGATCGGCCCCGAATGAAATCACCACATGTGGCTTCATAAATAGCTATCAACAAGTCAATATTGCTCCTAAAAAAGAGGATTTTTATTACTTTCACGACATCACATCTGTGAATGCAGATATTTATGTGAGAGATATTATGTCTGGATCAAATTCAATGGTGTATGAACGATTGACAAGTAGCAATATAACCCACATAAAATACGGACTTAACCCATTCTATGTTTATGCAAAGATTAAGCCTCAACCTTTAGACCCAACAGATGCCGAGTTATTAACGTATGCAAACTCTCAAGAAGTTGCTGAAGTCAATATTACATTTAAAAAATTCCCAACCATTGAATTAAAAAGTGTGATTGGGAGTAACTTGGGGTCTCGTGTTACTCCAAATCGTGTTCAAACCATTGAAGATAGAATCGATGGTGATTGCACAAAAGACCTCATTTTTAGTGATACTTTCCCCTTGTACAGTGTTCAACCACAATCACCCGCTGCTTCGAACACATGTGCATCCGTTGAATTTAAAATACATAAAAAACTTGAGCGACTTTACATTCAAATGACGAGCCAGGGATTAATTACCCCGATTCAACTATTCTCGAATGCATCAACAACAGCACAAGCCAAAGAAGATATCTCCCCGGATCCTGGGAATGTGGATATTCAGCCACTTCCAAGTAGCAACACAACTGTGACAAGCCCCACAAACACATTGTCTGACCAGATTAGAAGCCTAACACTTGAAAAACTAAGTAATCCTGAAGAATATAAACTAACCTTACCAGCTGTTGGGCAAAACATTGAACTCTATATTGATTTCATCCCCTTTGCACTCTACTATTATGCTTCAACAAGCAGTGCCAATGCCTCTGGAACAATCATTACTAAGTCCACATCAAAACTCTCCGGATTTATTGATGGCGATGCAATCGCATCAGAAATTATTAATAATGCGATGAATACCCAAGGAAATGGAACTGAAATGGTCAAGGCCACCAATAGTGAAATCAAAAATACAAACGTTAATATTACAGGGGACGGTCGTCTAACCTATTATATTTCGGATATTTTAGAAGAACGAAAACTAGACGGTGGCCCCACAGAAATAACATCGCGGTTGGGGGACTATTTTGCAAAGTTAAGCACCTATTTATTTGGTGCACTTCAAGCGCCCGATTTCTTCTCAACCCGTCCGGTGGTTGCTGATACCAATATTTACTTTATTTTAAGTGAATACAAAAATATTGAGGTTAAGTTTTTGGATACCGGCGCAGATGTTGGTCATGTGACGATGTGGATGGCTGGTTTGGTTGCCCCCTACAATAATGATGGGGTCACCTCGATCATGGTTACATCTGATGGAACAAAAAATAACTCAAATCGATTTTCTATAAATGGTGATTACACGCAACTTAAACCCAATAAAATCAAATACATGAGTTCATCTACGCTCAATGATGGGTATGTTGCATTTCGAATGTGGGACACCCCCACCATTACGGTACAACCCAATGCAGGGTATTACATTAAGGAAGCCACCGTTGAAGCCGAAGATCCGGCTGGAACATGGTCTCAAATCATGGAACTTCGAAATCTACCTGAAACTCCGGATGCGCTTGGCGCAAGAGATATTACCATTGATGGGGTAACAAAGAACATTCGCATCACCATTGATTTTGAAGAAAAACCAAGTATTAAATCGCACTGGTTAAGCACGGATTTTTAATACGTGTTTGGTGAGATTTCCAACTGGAAAGTCTTTTCCACGGTAGGTAATGTGAATATCTGGATCCTTTGACTCAAACAGATTGACACAGTAATCAATGGCAAATTGTGTTTGAAATGGTTTGCATGAAAAGATATCAATAAAGGCATAATTTTTAATTGGAAATGTGTGAACAGATAAATGGCTTTCGGCAATAATCACGGTCCCTGTCACACCTTCATCCTCAGGAACCAATCCTTTGTACGGAAACACATGGGGCATCGTTATTTTTGTCATTCCAATGTGATTGGGCAATTCGTCCAATAACTTGAAGCATACGTCAACGGATTGCAACAATTCTGAATTGCATTGATTTAAATCCAACATCACATGTGGACCAAAGCCTTTTTGAAGTGACAAAATAACCTCCTTTGGTTTAAAGTAAAATAAATATAATATGAAGAATCTTGTTTTTACAATACTTATTGCAATAATTTTTTCACCATTGGTGCTATCACAACAAGCGGATCCAGGTCAGATGATTATTACAGGCTTTAAAGGAACATCAATCAAAGACCCCAAAATTATAAAATTAAAAAAGCTCATTGATCGAAAAGCCATTGGTGGTGTCATTGTTTTTAAGCGGAATGTAGAAAATAAATCTCAATTAACAACATTAATCCAATACTTAAGCCAAGATACCCCAATTTTTGTTGCTATCGATCATGAAGGGGGCATTGTCAATCGACTCACTCACCCCTCATTCAATCTCAAAACACCTTCGCCTGAGTTATTTTGCAAATTATCCAAAGAAAAACAAGAAAAATTTGCCGGACAAATTTCAAAAACACTCAAAGAAATGGGAATTAATGTAAATTTGGGGGGCGTTGTTGATGTGGCGCCATTGATTTACCCATCGAGTATTTGCAAATATAAACGTTGTTTTTCTGACTCTCAAGAACGCATAACTTCTTGTACTTCCGTATTATTTGATGCCCATAAACATCATCAGTTATTTTTTGCTCTCAAACATTTCCCAGGGCATGGCTCAACACCCGTAGATTCTCATTATGATCTACCAGACATTACAAACAGTCATTCTGAATATGACTTTATGCCATACTTTAAAGTGGTGGATCCAAACTCAAAATTTAATATGGTCATGATCGGGCACTTAATGAACAACCAGGTCGATCCAAAATACCCCGCGAGTTTATCAAAAAAACACATTAAAAAACTCACCCATGATTTGAGCTATGATGGGTTAATCATTACAGATGATTTAAATATGGGCGCCCTATATACTGTGTCTAAAAATAAAGTAAAAATAGCAACCATTGCTGCTCAGGCTGGCAATCACCTGCTCCTTTTTGAATATTTAACATTTGACGAAATAAATAGAATTTCTATGGGTATTAAACAACGAGCCAAACAGGATGACCAACTAACAAAGCATATAGAAACATCCAGTAAACGGATCATTGATGCCCTATCATTAAATGATACCTAGTTATCTTTCCCTCATAAAATCAAACTCAAGATTTTTTTTATTTTCTGTCAGTGGTGTGTTTTTTTCGGCGCCAGGCCAAACATTTTTAATATCGCTGGCCATCCCAACCATTTGCACATCCATTGATATTTCACCGCTCACTTTTGCGGCCATATATTCATCATCCACATTATCCGCTTCGATATTTCTTCCGCTTATTGGAAAGTTGATTGACGAATGGCCAATCAAAAAAACCATTCAATTAAATACGATGGCTTTTTTTTGTTCTATTCTGATATTTTCTTTAACCAATTCAATACTGTTACTATTTATTGCATTATTTTTTATGCGCCTTTTTGGGCAAGGCGCACTTACTCTTACTGCCACATCGCTAACAATCAAAAAATTTACAACTTATCGTGGAACGGCCTTAAGCATTACGCAATTGGGGTACCCATTATCTGAATTTATTTTTCCAGGGGTCTTGTTATATCTACTTCAGCTTGTGGGTTGGCGCCCCTCTTTTTTAATTCTTTCAGGAATAATTTTGATTTTTTATTACCCGTTATCTATTCTGGGAATCCAACATACTCAGCCTATCAAGAAAAACTCCAAGGCATCGGATTCTAAATCATTGGCTTATGCATTAAAAGATATATTTTTCCCATTCTATGTTGCATTATCTTCAATTCCTCCAATTATGATGACTGGCGCATTGTATTTTCAAGTGGATATTTTTAACCACAATCAATGGCCGTTAACCAATATTGCCCTTGCACTATTTTGTTATGCACTGTTTAAGTTTATCAATACCATTCTCATTGGCCCTATTATCGATCGTTTTGGGGTTGTCCTTCCTTTGTTTTTCTTGACGGCTTCGATGGGCTTGGCCACCCTACTGATCTCAATCCATGCCCCCCCCATCCTTGGGATCATCTATTATTCACTATATGGCTTGGGACTTGGGGCATCCGCTTCCACCATGTCCTATCTGTGGGGACTATTGTATGGCAGTGATTGCATTGGTGAAATAAAAGGCACGATTGCCATTATTCGTAATGGCGCCACAGCCATTGCCCCGATTGGGTTTTCATCCATAATGCATGCGATGAATGTTCCTTTGGTATCGATTTTTTATTATAGCGGTATTTTTATTCTAATGATGAGTTTACTTCCATTTATTTTCTACCGATTGGACGATCGCTTGAGACCGCCTGGATTGAATCAGTAATGCACACAGAACAATCACACTCCCCCACTGTACAATTGGATTCCAAAAAAAGTTAAATACCCAACCAAACAGAGGGCTCTTTAAGAGTAAATTAATCGATAGCATCACAATTATCCCCGAAGCCAGTCCAATTTTTTTAGAGTGAGGCACTTCAATTTCGCTCAATAAGGCCCCTGAAATCATCATCAGTAACACAGAGTTAATTGCGACCCCAATATCCCCCAAATATGCAATTGGAGATGTTAGTAATACGGGCACCCCCAACGTATTTATCCCGATCAAGGCCGCCATTGCCATTCCAAATATCACCCCATTTTTTTTTCGTCCAAGATCTTTGGAGAGAACATAGCACGCGCCCAATGGATGGAATAAAAATAGCCAATATAATGCCTTTCTAAGGGCTGGATACGTCATGATTAATTGCATCGCACAACATCCAAGAAGAAATCCGATAATTGATGATGTTGCAACCAACAATAAAATAATCGATACATAGGTAAAGTGTAATGGATACCGTCCCAGAGACTTGGCATTACCCCCCAGGATTAATCCACCCAACATTAAAAACCAATGAAAGGGAATGGCATATTCAATCGCTTTATAAAAGCTACCAAAAAATAACGCGACGATTAACCCTAAGGTAAGCATAAGCGCATATTTAAAACCGATGAAACAAAACAAGGCGCCAAGGAAACACACGCTAACTATGAATAGTGCCCATGCATTGTTATACGTTCCATTGATTAACTGAACTTTGCGATCAATTACGTCATTAAATGTCGATAACCATTGATTATTTTTATTAATAAAATCATTATTTAAGGCCTGGTCTTTAAAGTTTTTTCGCTTTGCAAAAAAATAGGCTCGCATGGCGCGCACTTTTGTTGCCTTTTCATTTCGGATCATGCTGCCAAGCTGTGATTGCAACAGTGGATCATCACGATCACGTTGAATGGCTTCCAAAGGATTTTCCCGCCATTGTCTGACTGGATAAAAAACATCTTCTAGGGTTGCAAATATGGGCGAGACTTTCCAATGGTTTTTTAGTGACGCATTGAATTGAGCCATCTCTGGGGACATCAATGGTGCGCGCACATCCTTTTGATGAATACTTTCGTAAGAGTCTTTCACCGTTTGGTACGTAAGATCAAATTTTCCAATACTTAATGGTAAAAATATAATCAAACCGACCCATAAAACACCACCATAGAACCACGACATATTTATATTCTACATATAAGACACTAAATATAATAAAACTTTCACCGATAATATTTTCGTAAAGGATAAAAATCATGTTTGTAATTTCATTCTCAACATTATTTGGCATTATTATTGGGCTATCATTGTTTGTCTATGCCATCTTATCGTCAACTGATAATTATGTGATGTTTATCAGTATCTCCTCATTTCTGTTGGTTATTGGGGGGACATTGGCCGCAACAATGATTTCATATCAAGGACGATATGTTGTTAAAACATTGATCTCATTGCTCAGCATTGTTGGCCCATTTAATTTAAATGCAAAATCAATTTTTGGGGATGTTGGACGCATTATTGAATTTTCATCCATTGCAAAAAAACAAGGGCCATTGGGCATTGAAAAAGTACTCACTGAAAAAGAGAAAAAAGATCCGTTGATTTTTTTTGGAGTGAATTTATTAACCTCCGGATACAATGGAAAAGATGTCAGAATGATGTTGGAAGATGCGGTAGAGTCACATTTTGAGCGTAAAATGGTTCAAGCCAATATTTTAAATAGTATGTCAACATTTTGCCCTGCATTTGGAATGATCGGCACACTGGTGGGATTGGTCATCATGTTTGAAAAAATGGGCAGTGATATTGGGGCGATTGGTAAAGGCATGGCATTGGCATTATTAACAACGTTATATGGGGTTCTAATGACCAATCTATTTTTTAAACCAGCATCAGAAAAAGTCCGCCAACGCGAGGAAATTTACCGATTTCGGAACTTGCTTATTATGGAAGGAATGGCAATGATCGCCGATGGAAAAGACAGTTTAACCATTCAAGATCGCCTGAATAGTTTTATGGATCCTGCCGTGCACTTTAAAGTAGCGAAAGGGTAACCGTGCGAAAACCACCACCAGAATTTAAACGAGCTGAAGACACCACCATGTCGTCTTTTGCTGACTTGGTGACGTCCTTGATGGCTTTTTTCGTATTAATTGTTTCCATTTCAACCATGAACCAAAGAAAAATTGAATATATTCAAGAAAGTATCCAAGAAGAAGTCCTTAAAAAAGAATTTGAGAAACCTTTTACAACCCTTGAAGATAAAATCAAAGAAATCATTGATAGTAAAAATCTTCAAAAAGATGTGTTTGTTGAGTCGGACAATACCGGCATTAATATTACATTTTCAAGTGGCATATTATATAAAAGTGGCTCCGCTGATCTGCAAAATTCAATGACTCCTTTTTTAGAAGAAATGTCTAAAATGATTCGAGAAATGAAATATGAAGATATATTAATTGAGGTGGAAGGGCATACGGATGATGTTCCGATTCGAACCATAAAGTTCCCCTCAAATTGGGAGCTATCCGCATCACGAGCAACCAATGTTGTCCGATTTTTTATGCGACAAGGCATTAAGAAAGGCAAATTAAAAGCCAGTGGATTTGCAGATTCCAGACCCAAAGTACCGAATATTGTGGATGGAAGGCCCAATCGAAAAAATAGAGCGGCAAATCGGCGCGTTAAAGTTTCCGTGCGACGCAATGATTATCGTAACATGCCAAAATCAAGCTAGTTGCTAAGATCACAAATAAACTGTCATAATGGCGTTGTGAAGTTGTCCATATCGATTAGTTGTGCCATGGGGCTAGAAACGGTGTTAAAGTTTGAGCTTTATGATTTGGGTTACAAGAAATTAGCGATTGATAATGGCATTATTTCCCTTGAAGGCACTCTTGACGATGTTATTGAGCTTAATTTGTGGCTAAGAACAGCCGGTCGAGTATTCATTGACGTGGCGTCCTTTAATGCCCATACGTTTGATGATTTATTTGATGCAGTTCAATCCGTGGATTGGTCACCATGGTTGAATAAAACGTCAAAAATTACCATTGATTCAGTATCGACTAAACACTCTGACCTTTTTAGTAAATCGGATATCCAAGCCATTGTAAAAAAATCCATCATTACCTCGCTTCAAGACCGCTATGGTACGAAAACGATTGATGAAACTGGGGCACATGTGCCGATTCGAATTCATGCACTAAACAATCAATTTACCCTAAGACTTGATACTTCCGGACATGGTCTCAACAAACGCGGGTATCGCACACGGTTTGACGCCCCTTTGCGAGAAACCTTGGCGGCGGCCATGTTGAAGCTCAGCCGTTGGGCCCCCAGTGACGCCTTACTGGATCCCTGCTGTGGCTCTGGCACCATTCTCATTGAAGCGGCCATGATGGCCAAGAATATTGCGCCCGGTTTAAACCAAACCTTTTGTTCCGAGTCCTGGCCCATGTTTTCACCTACTGATTGGCCAAATGCACGACAAACGGCTACGGATGCCATTATTGATACGGACTATCGCATTTATGGTTCGGATAATAACCCTGATATTTTAAAGACGGCCCGCTATAATATCAAGCGCGCGGGTTTGGATGGTATTTTTGTTGAAACAAAATGCGTTTCTAATATTCGATCCCGATTTGACCAAGGAAAAATCATATCCAATCCACCCTATGGTATACGCTTAGAGGATCAAGGGTCGACCCATAAATTATACAACCAAATGGGGCATCAATTTAATACCCATTTTAAAGATTGGCATTACTATATTTTAACGGCCGACGACGACTTTGAAACCTATTTTAACAAAAAGGCCACCAAAAAACGTAAGCTCTTTAATGGCAATATCCGCTGCGATCTGTATCAGTATTTTTAATATGGGCATGCAATCCCCATGACGTTTGAAAAAACTCATTTAAATTTTTCTTACCTGTTTTTTTTGTTTCAAATTCCTTAACGTCCGTTGAGTGTGCAACTCATGAAATAGTGGGTTAAATACTGGATCCAATACATATCTGGTTTGACCTTTCTCACCTGTTACAAGATTTTTGGGATGAGTGGAGCCGTTCCAAGTATCGACACTTTCTCGATCATAATGCACCCCTTCGCGAATTAATACGGGAGTTGTCATTTTCATCTTACTAATCGGGCACTCGGCCTGATTAAAAAAATGTTGGTCGCCTAAATTTTGAATGACCGTTTGATAAAATGACTTAAGAAGCGTGGTATCAACATCCTGTCCAGCAATTTGAATGTATTGATATGCCAATTTTTTAGCGTGAATCACTTCTTTTAAGTTAAACTGACAAATCTGATTGACTAAAATAGCCTCTAAGCATGTTTTTGATGATGATAATGTTTGAATAATTCTATCAAAAAACATAATCAAAAATACCAAGCTCGTTGAAATACACAAGCCCTTCATCAATAAGCTTTCATATATAGAGGGGATTTGACCCATTACCCTACTCACCCCCCCAAATAATTGTTCATTCATTATTTCGATTGGCGGTGGAAAATAGATCTCTCCTGAGTTTGGGTTTATCGCAGGAACTCTTGATTTACTATCTTGATACGAAAAAAAATATTGCGGCGCTCCATCTTCTGAAACCATGTCTATAATTGCAGAAAAAATGGCCCTACGATTATGACTAATTGCGAGTGTCAATGCATTGTATCCTTGGGGATTTTCCATGAATAATACGTCTGGATCAATCTGAGCAAGTGTCCGTATCATTTCCACCTGATTATTCAAAACGGCTAATAATATAATGGGCCATCCGTCGCTATTCACCGTTTTCAATATTGACGGATTGTCCGCACAACTAAGTTAGATTACTTCGATATGCCCCATACCTGCCGCAACGGTTACTACCGATCGCCCCGCCCCATCCCATTCAGTTATTAATGTTCGGTTTTGATTCAGCAAAATCTTAATCATCTCAATGCGGTTCAATTTAGCCGCCATTGTTTGAGGGCTCCAACCATCGAATTACATTGACCACGCCGCTCCCTATTTGATAGGGCCATAAATCGAAACTGTGCGATATCATTGTCAATAATTGCCTTGTATATGTCATTTATTTCATCTGGGGCAACGATAGAGCACCCATTCCATCGATCGACTGAATGGAGCGTGGGCATCGTAATCAAGAGCTTCCTCGGGTCTACCTGTGCCCCCCTTGGAATGGGACAATGGTTAGTGGCTCGAACGCACATAAGCATGCTCATTAAGATAGGGGGCACCTTCATATTAATCTCCTAAATGATTGTTCATTCACACGTCATATATCATTTTAAAATTCATTGTATATATTATCGAAGAATGAATCAAAGCCATTTAGTTCTCACGTCTATATTCAACCAGACATAGTATTATTGAGTTGAAAAATATCAGCGAGGTTTAAACTGAGCTCTACCGTCTTCTGTCAGTTGCAAGGAGGCTTTAAATGAATCTCCCGATCGCGCCTTAAACCCCTCCAAATCATTGAGCTCTTTATTTTTCAATAATGACTTAACTTCAGATTTGGTCATCTTTCGGGAGGCAATTTCTTTCCAAATGGCAAACTTACAGCCTGTCTCACGCCACTGATCGCAGGAAAATGCTTTGGCGGTTTCAACCACTTGACCTTTTTCGCATATCGGGCAACACGCAACAACTTCCTTTTGAAAATCAAATTTCACTTCACCATTAATGATTTTTAACAATGCATCAAAGGGATTTCCTTCTTTATTTTTAAACCCTTTGATTACTTTCGTTTGTCCAGATTTCAGCAATGATTTAACATGGGTCTCTGTAATTTTCTTCTGAGCCATTTCTTTCCAAATGGCAAAAGTGCAGTTTTCAGATTTCCATAGACTGCAACTATAGGCTTTTGGGGTTTCAATGACTTTTCCTTTTTCACATTTTGGGCAGGCCCCATAAATGGTTTGATCCGCCCCAATGGTATAGGAATTATCATCCGCGACCTTCTGAATGACTTCTTTTGTAAATGTTTTGATTTTTTCCATATATTCCCCTCGTTTTCCTTTTGATTGCGCCATATTGTTGAGCTCTTTTTCCCAGTTCCCCGTCAGCTCAGGAGACACCAAGGCTTCACTGAGAATACAATCAATGAGATATTCCCCTTTTGGCGTGGGGATTAATTTATTCTTTTCTCTTTCAATATACTTTACCCCAATCAGTTTTTCCAATATCTGAGCTCTTGTGGCGGGAGTTCCTAACCCACAATCTTTCATGGCCTGCCTTAATTCATCGTCATCAATTTTCTTTCCAGCCGTCTCCATGGCCGCTAAAATCGTGGCCTCAGTATATAATGCCGGCGCTTTGGTTTGGCCTTTTTTAAGGGTTACTTTTTTAATTTCTGCTGGATCCCCCTGGGTTACTGTTGGCAATAAAACATCTTTTTTATCTTCAGACTGCTGGGCCAATTGACGCCATCCGGGCACAATAATCATGGTCCCTGTGGCTTTAAATACCTCATCTGCAGCCGATGCAATAATTTCAGTATGACTTTTCTCACATTCTGGTAAAAATGCCGATAAGAATCGGCGAATGACCATTAAATATATGTTTTTATGATCGGTTGGTAGCTCCCCAATATTGGGCGTTTTATCCGTCGGGATAATGGCATGGTGATCCGTGACTTTTTTATCATCAATCATGCGTTTTGCAATGGAATAATTCTGTTCTTTGATGGTATTTATGGCATCAGAAAACTCGGTCAACCCACTCACTTTATTGAGTAACTCTGGGCACTTTGGCGCAATATCGGAACTTAAATAGCGTGACGATGTTCTTGGATACGATAAAATCTTATGTTTTTCGTACAATTCCTGCATAATTTTCAATGTTTGATCGGCGGAGTATTTAAATTGTTTATTGGCATCCTTTTGAAGCTCAGTTAAGTCATAAAGTAAGGGTTGTTTTTCCAGCACTTTTTTTTGGGTTAGGGACTGAATGACGGCTTGTGATTCGTTCATGAGTTTATCTTCTATTTTTTTAGCCTCTGATTGATCGGTAAATCGATCGGTCTTCGTTCCAAACCATTTGACTTGAAACTCCCCGTTTTTGTGATTCAAGTCCAAAAAAATTTCATAAAATGGCTTTGAATCAAAATTAATGTGTTCACGATAGCGATCCACAATCAATTTTAATACCGGGGTTTGTACACGCCCCACACTCATGACACCCCGTCCCCTAGAAAACTTTATCGAGTAGGCCCTGGTAGCGTTAATGCCAACAATCCAATCGGCTTCTGCTCGACTTCTGGCTGAGTCATACAAGGGGTCATACGATTTGCCATCTTTTAATGTGTCAAAACCAGCTTTAATGGCTGAATCTGTTTGTGAGGAAATCCATAATCGCTTAATGGGGGCGGTGCAATTGGCCGCTTCATAGACCAGGCGAAAAATAAGCTCTCCTTCACGACCGGCATCTGTTGCGCAGATTACTTCTTTAATATCTGTTCGCTCCAGCTGGGCTTTCACAATATCGTACTGTTGCTTCGATCGTTCAATGGGCTTCGTTTTAAAGGTTTCAGGAATTATTGGCAAATGCCCCATCTCCCATCGTTCATACTCCGGGCCGTACTCATCCGGCTGGGTAAACTCAATCAAATGCCCCAGCGCCCAGGTGATGATCATGCCATTTCCTTCGATTATCCCCTCTTTTTTTCCATTTACTTTTAGTACCCGTGCAATGTCACGTGCAACGGATGGCTTCTCAGTAATAATTAAT
Organism: bacterium UBP8_UBA817; assembly: GCA_002296285.1. Classification (GTDB taxonomy): domain Bacteria; phylum Margulisbacteria; class Marinamargulisbacteria; order UBA817; family UBA817; genus UBA817. Next base: position 57,636 of record DBHX01000046.1, on the reverse strand, counting down.
TTCACGAGCCCAGTCTAACACACTCACTTATTTTTGAGTATATCCTCACTTTGTTTGTTTTTTATGATGATGGAATGACCATTAAAATGGCCCCAATATAGTCTTGATTCTCGCGTGTATGAAATAGCTGCTTAAATCGGGCCAAATTTAACCTTCGGTTCCCCCATGATGGATCTGCTAAGTGGGCCCGTTGACTTGTTATGTCATTTAAAACAGAAAAGTGATCTTGCCCCTTGTAATTTAAATGAACAATAACAGGAATCTTTAACTCAAGCATTCCCGACCATGACATCCCCAATCCAATGGCCTTATATCCTCGCTTTTCAATGGCGACTTTAAGATCCAAAAATGATGAAGCTCCCTTCTTTTGAATATCTGTTAATATGTCGGACTCACTGGTGGGATCCCCATAATAATGGGTTAATATGGTGGCAACGGATGCCGCACCACAAGAAAAGTCATGACTTTGCTTTACAATACCTTGATCCCTAAAATGAACCCAAGCGTGTTGGGCCCTAACAAAACCTAAGACCTCCCATGATCCAATCACCAACATTGCCACTAACGCCCCCCCAAATATCCTCATTTCATTTTATGCTCGAATCGCTTCACAATGATCCATATCACCCCGAACACAATGTTAGGGCCTGCCATTAGTGCCACACGCTGATGGGGTGTCAATGGTATAGCAAATGCGACCCCCATACAGGCACCATTTAATGCCAATAAAAATCCAATGGCATATTTAAATGTAAGGAACTTCTTATCAAAGAAGTCTTACCAGCCATCCAACCATCAGATTCTTCGTCAAATCAAGTGGGTTCTCAGAAGGTTTCTCGGAAGGGTTCTCGGCAAACCCATAAATTGGGAGTATAACGAACTTCAACCTTACCCTCCACGTTAAGACTATTTAGCATACCATCGACACATCTCCCTTTGTTACTTATGCGTTAGTTCTTGTGATGTTATCGACTGGCCAAGGGCTTCCTCCCATTAAACGCCAACATCAAGTCCAATTAAAGTTTATTTTTCCCCACCCTTAATTTGTGCTATCATTTGCCTATGAAATCATACAAAGTTGTGGTGTATAAAGAAAGCTTATGGGGCTCATTATTACTGGGGGCGTCTCGAGTTGACCCAGTCCGCTTTTCTGAATTTTTAAATGCCAATGCCCAAGATGGCTGGGAAGTGAAAACCATGGAAAAAGATATGCGGCGGGAGTTATTATTTTTTAAACGTGAAGCCTATGTGGTCATTATGGAGAAACACAACGCATGAGTTCGCCACTGTTAAGTATTCCGATGGTCTTATCGTTTGGGTATGGCATGTTGGTAATCGTTAAAATTTGGCTGCCAACCATTTGTTCCAATGATACGTTTTTAAAGATTGGCGCTACTGTTATTTTACTGGACGTGTTATTTTTATCGTTGTGGAGCATTCGTCGCAATATAACTAAAGATGACTTTGAAAAGAAAAATAAATACACCGACTAATGCATTATCTTCACACCATGGTCCGAATACGACATATTGAGGAGTCATTGCGATTTTATTGCGATGGATTGGGATTGCAAGAAGTGCGACGAAAAGAGGTGCCCGCCGGTAAGTTTACGCTGATTTTTCTGGCCACTCCAACGGATATTCAAACTTATGATTCACCCCCGACCATCGAATTAACCTATAACTGGGAGGATGAAGACTATACCTCCGGCCGTAACTTTGGGCATTTGGCATTTTCAGTTAATAATATTTATGACACCTGCCATCACCTTCAATCCCTTGGCATTCCCATTTTACGCCCCCCAAAAGATGGCCGCATGGCGTTTATTCAGTCCCCAGACGGCATTTCAGTTGAACTGCTTCAACAAGGGGAGGCCTTGCCCATTCAAGAGCCTTGGGCGTCCCAACCCAATGTTGGCCGTTGGTAACTAAAAGTAAACAAAGAGCCGGCCAAAGTTCTTGCTGTCTTTATCCAATCGATGGTACTTTTTTCGAATGTGTTTTTGATTTAGAAATCGCAACACCTTTTTTTTTAATTGACCCGACCCTTTTCCCGGAATAATTTCCAAGGTTTTAATCTTTTTTTCGATGGCTTCGTCAATCACTCGATTGAGCTCTTTGTCAATTAAGTTGCCTTTGTTGTAAATCTCATGCAAATCCAATACCAATTTGGCCATGGTCAGGATTTGTTCATCAACTGATGCGTAAAATCAACGAGGCTATCCCGATTCAATGGTTTACTGTGATTGACTTGCAATGCCCGTCCCAATACGGTGCACCCAATATAAGCCAATTGAATTCGTAATATGGCCATCAAATTAAATGCAGGCCCACCACTAAAGGTAGCCAATCCGGCAATTTTAGCATTAAATGCATCACGCCATTCTTTTCCATACACACTTAACCAAGCCATGGCATTCGTTAACACTGGTGGGACCCCACCATTGTACTCTGGCGAAACAAAAATAAACCCTCGTGCATTGATGCACTGATTAAATAAGGCATTTATTTCTGACGGGACACCCATTTCATTTTGAACTTTTGCTGAATAGAGTGGCAGGTCTAACGCGACAAGATCGATGATGTCGGCATCTGCTCCTTGTGCCATAATTTCATCCTTAATCGAATTTGCTAATTCTAGATTCTGTTTTTGACTGGATAATAAAATGATAAATTTACTCATAGTTACATCATATCGAATTTCATCTTAAAACTGGTAGCAAGATTTTATTGCTTTGTAATTCATTCTTTTTAAATGCCAGACAGATACTGGACACGTTCACCGTCTATTATCTATAAAATAACGCAAGAATTATTATGGGTTGTTTCAACCTAAACCGATCAATCCTTAAACGCACCCCACTTATTCCAGAATTATCTGCCAATTTCCTAAAAGTTTCTTCCAACTCTAACTTTAACGTTATCCAATGCCCAAAGTGGAACGTGTTCGTCTTGGCTAAATTACAAGCAGCCTTTGGCGTCAGAACATCAAATATTAGTCTTTGAAGCTCACTATTATTTTGTAATAATTGTTGATCGATCTCCCCTCTCTTTCTGACAGAGTCTGAACCCATCATACATCTTTTTATTAATTGGCCGTAATCCCATAATCTCTTACCTCACATTATTTTTTCAATCTCATTAAACATCGTTATAAAACTTTAACCATTTCAGAATATCACTATTATTATTAAAAAGTTATATTATTTCAAATGACAAGAATATTTAATATCATTCACTATTAATTATCGAATATTAACCTCAAATAATTTCACAGGGTTTTAAAGCTAACACGGGTGACAGGTGTCCCATAAACGATCCATTCTGTTGAAAAAGAAACAGGTCTAACTAACGAACCATTTGTTAGCGACGATTGACCCACCCCGAAAGGGGGGTATTTAAGTTGGATTACACGATGGTAAATAAATCCTAATTCCTCTTAATGGTTGCTTAAAGTCACTCGCTTTAACTTGTTCTATTTTTTAATCCTTGTTGGTATCTATTGCCTTAGTTAAGGATGTCTGAAAAATAATGTGGTGGGGTCCATCCCCATCGGACATTGCCAATGGAAAAGGTAGCGTTCGTCGTATACTCATGAATCAGTTTTTGAATATACTATTTATAGGTATCCATCAAATCAATTGTTTCAATCTTGTACTTTCATCAATTACATATCATACCAAATAACTGAAATTCTTTTGGTATTTTAAGTACAGTCTTATCCTATACTAAAATCACACGTCATAAAATGATTGATATTATTGCCCCACGACCGATTTAGGGACCTGACAAGTCCATCAATTTTTTTCAATATATTATTTGCAAGGTTAAGACTTTACATGACGATAATTGTCATAAGGCTTATTGTTAGCCTTCCCCTTTAGAAGGGCCATTGTCTGGTAGGAGAGTCTCCCCCCTTTATCTCATACCAGCGGCCCTTCCCCACGCAAATTGATTCATCGATACGTTTTAAATGGAAAACCACAATAGCCGTCTTAAGCAATCGTAAAGGTGAGGGACTTTGAGCTATTCAGTGATTGAATTACCCCGCCCCTAGCCCCAACCAAGTTAATGCCTGTTGCTCCCATTTATCTGATAATTGAACACGTTCCCACTTGCCATTCCAGTAAAATTGCAAGTAATTCGCAATTAAACCAATGGTTCGATGCCGATCCCCACTTCGCTTTCCATATAATTCATCATTGATTAATGGACCAATGGCGGTTGCCGCATGAACCCTGACTTGATGACGGCGGCCGGTTTTAGTGATGGCGTGATAAATATGCTGCCTGTCATGATTCTCTGCCTTTAAAATAAACCGTGTTTTCGCCGGCTTTCCAAGTTCAGATACAATGGCTTTATGGTGATAATTTAGCGCATTGTAATTGGTGCAACGGTTCACCGGTGGATGAATCGCATCCACAACGGCCAAATACCGCTTCTTAATTCGACGCTGTTGCATTTGCATAAACAATCGTCGTTCCGCTGATTTATGCTTCGAAAATAAACATAGCCCACTGACTCGGTAATCCAATCGTGTAATGGGCTGAACACCCGATTGCAAGTTCTTGAACCCATAATAGTGATTCAGTCCAGCCATCAAGTTAAAATACATATTGGAGCGATCCATGCCTATGGTCACCAATGGCTCTTTCATCACAACCACCCAATCATCCGATTCCTTGATGATTGATTCTTTTGAAAAATAATAACCAACCCCCTGTGTTGGGCAAACATAGACTTTTAAACGAGTCTTGGATTTTAATACTGTTCCTGGGTTTGTTAAACGCTTATTCTCAGACCAAACACCACCCGCGTGAATGCATTTGATCGGGGATTGCAATTGAGGCAAATACGTGATTAAAGCGTCGAGTAACGTTAATGATGTTTTTAACGTTACAAAAAACACTTTTGCATCGGGACGTTTTTTTTGCATAAAAAGAATCCCCCCCGATTTGAAATTTCTTAGTTAACGCTAACTTCTTTAAACGCTTCCCTTAACTCTTTGGCACTTGCTACCATGTGAGTTAACGCCGCTTTGGTTTCTGGCCACCCTCTTGTTTTCAAACCACAATCAGGATTTACCCAAATGTTTTTGATGGGCAATAACTCAACGGCCTTCTTGATTAAATTGGTCATATTTTCTTGCGTCGGAACTCTTGGGGAGTGAATATCATAAACGCCCGGGCCAACTTCGTTTGGATAATTAAATCGCTCAGGAACATTACCTAATGCACAAGACAAATCTAAAATTTGATCGTAAAATGAAAAGTCATTGGATGGAATATATGCAATACCATTGTCTTTTTGATGCTGCCAATTTCGTTTTCGAATAACTTTTGCCACATCATTTAATTCCGTTTCAGAAATCTCACCTTTCCAGTAAGCTTCAACGGCTTTTTTTAATTCTCTAAATTCTCCCATTCTAGGGTATCCCAGAGTTGCTGTTTTTAAACGCATGTATCTAAACTCCTTAAAACAATAATTTTCTTATTTTAACTAAGTTCCAAAAAAAAATGAACCAAACGCATTCTTTTTTTCATGAATTATGATGCCGGTTAAAAACAATAACTTTCATTAACAACCTCAGAAATCATAAACGGTAATATTTACTTTTTCATAACTCGTACAATAACAACTTCAAATTTTTCAAAACGCGATATACTATATAAAAATGAGCATCATAACTATCGAACGACATTTTTTAGATCATTTAACGACTTTTAATTCCCAAAACCAGGACATTGCGAATATTCTTTACGATATCAATGTGGTTGCAAAACTGATACGTCAGAAAGTCATTCGTGCTGGACTCAATGATGATTTAATCGGCTCCTCTGGAACCATCAACACATCCGGAGAAGATGCCCAAGCACTGGATATTTATTCCAATAATGTTGTAAAAGAAGTCCTTTCCTCACATCGACGATTTTCATACATGGGATCCGAAGAAGAGGCGGAGGTTGTTCAAACAGACACTTATGAAACCAGTGATTATGTTATTTTATTTGATCCATTGGATGGTTCCTCTAACATTGATGTAAATGTTAGTGTTGGCACTATTTTTTCAATATTTAAGAAAAAAGAAAATGCTCAAAAACTGACGGATCATTGCTGCCAAAAGGGAACCGAACAAATTGCAGCGGGGTACGTGATTTATGGGTCATCCGTTGTCATGGTTTACACGGCAGGAAACGGGGTTCATGGGTTTACGTATGATCCAACGATTGGTGAATTTTTACTCTCCCATGAAAATATTCGAATTCCTGAATCATCATCATATTACTCTGTTAATGAATCCCTTTATAACCTATGCGACGCACTTAATCAGCAATACATCGATCAATTAAAAAAAGATCTATCCTTACGCTATGTTGGCTCACTCGTGGCTGATTTCCATCGAAATTTATTAAAAGGTGGCATTTACATTTATCCTGGCACCGACAAAAACCCCAATGGAAAACTCCGCCTGCTATATGAAGCAAACCCGTTGGCATTTATATGTGAACAAGCCGGAGGATCCGCAACCAATGGGCATGAGAGAATCTTGGACATGGATCCAACCGAACTCCATCAACGCGTGCCATTATATATAGGATCAACATCATTAATTAATCAATATGAGGCACTAAAACCTCATGCAAAAAGAGCGTAGTTTAGCTTAACTGCAACGTTTTTTGCATGGCATCATAATGATGCCTGATATTATGTTTAACCTCATCTATATAAGCGGATTTATTGGACACTTCTTTTTTAACTTGGGTAATCCCTCGTGAAATTGGCACCCAAACCCCCTCCCCTTTGGAATTAAGACCTGCACGTATCGTATCCCATTCACCACCTTGCGCACCTATTCCTGGCATCAAAAAAATACTATGCGGCAATTTTTCTCGCCAATGATCTATATTTGAATTGGTTGCCCCGATCACCACCCCAATGGGTCCCATATCACCATTTAACAGATCCAAAGATCCAAGAATTGATGAAATGTAATCGGCAATTTTCATATTTACCTGTTGAGCATCATTCATCGATTGCTTTAGAATCATGCTGGCCCCTGGGTTGGATGTTTCAAGCAATATGAACAGTCCTTTTTTATGTTTCAGCGCGATCTCAACAAATGGATCCAAACAATCCTCTCCCATCAGTGGATTAACCGTTAAATAATCGCATGAAAAATCATCATTTCCAATGGCATTTGTATTTGACAAATAAGCCTCGGCATACGCTTTGGAGGTTGACCCAATATCACCGCGTTTCGCGTCCATGATTGTAATTAACCCCAAATCCCGACTGAACTTAATTAGCTGTGATAGTGCCGATAATCCTTTGAGTCCCATATTTTCAAAATACGCCGATTGAAATTTAACCCCTCTGATTTTACCAAGACATGCTTGGATGACGTCTTCCCCCCAAGCCTGAACATCAATATTCGACGCATTGATATATGGCGAAGGAAATAATGAGATATCTGGATCTAAGCCTAAAAAAAGTTGACTCATAAATTACTCTCCCGGAATAACACTCAACCCTAAGAAAATGGAGCGGGTATCCTGATTCAACTCATTATATATTGAATTAATGATCAATTGCTCAGTAATCATATAATGAATCCCCACATCAAAGTATATGTTTTCAAAATTATACATTTTAAAGGTTGTTTTAAACGGGGACGACCCAATGTTATAATCCAGGCCAACCCCTGGACTGGATTTGATCAGTCCATAGTAAAACCTTAATTGTTCATTAAATGGAATATTGTGCAAAACATTGGCTAATTTGTCTTCCTTATAATAATTACTAAACCCAAAGTTAAGGAATGAATTATCCAACCAGAAATTAAAATTCACAAAGTAAACCAAGTAATTTTCATCACTAAATTTATAATTAAAATCTGCCGTGGTTAACAATTTTATACGACCCAGTGTATTTAAAAAACTGCTGGACTGTTGAAACGTTGAGTGCGTTTCCTTAAGGGTAGAGATAACGGAATCTTTTAGTTCATTATCCCCAGTAATTTCCTTTAAATCATTAGAAAATGATTCTAAATTATGGATGGTTGATTGAATTTTCTCAAAATCTTCGGCCTTTAACGCCGAATTAACATTGGCCAATAATTGCTCCACTTGAACTAAAATATTAGAAATTCTATTTGAACTTGAAATTTTAGATAATTCATCAATGACTCTTTCCATATTTTCGGCGGCATCCTGCATACTAAACACAACTTCTTTGAGTGCATATGACACTTCCTCACTTCCAAAAACAGATGCCATGGTCTTTAATATGGATTTTAATTCCATCAGATTCTGTGTTCCAACATCGATAAAGTCCGATAACCCAGACGATGAGTAACCAACCACACGATCTCCAGATATGTAAAATTTTTCTGTTGTAGGGTTGGGTAAAATTTCCATGTACTTTTCCCCCACCAACCCATCAAATACAATTTTAACGGTTGAGCCTTTTGGAATTTGGTAATCTTCATTAATAAAGAAGTAAACTTCAATGGCTTTTTGTTTTGGGATAATTTTTGACACCCTACCCACAGGATACCCTCGATATTTAACAATGGCATTGACTAATAATCCGTTGATTGATTCAAATTCACCGATTAATTCATAGCTTTTTACCCGTGTAAACACACTATTTTTCCAAAGAACCAAGGAAACAATGCTTAATAACAGCAGAAGTGTAATGAGTCCGACATAAAAATAATTTCTATTGGGCATTGAGTTCAGTTCCTCTCATAAAACTTTGAATAATTTCATTATCTGTATGTTCTATTGTATCTGGGGTTTCAGGCTCAAGTAAAGCATGATTATGCACCATGAATATTTTATCCGCCGTTCGCAAAATCGTTGATTTTTGGTGAGATACCACAATACTTGTAATATTCATCACTTGATTTAGTCGAACAATGACATTTTCAATGTTCGTGGACATCACCGGATCTAACCCAGTGGTTGGCTCATCATAAAAAATATATTTTGGCTCCGTAATAATGGCTCGAGCAAGCCCCACACGTTTTTGCTGTCCTCCGGATAATTGATATGGCATCTTCTTATTCACGCCCTCCAACCCGACCAATTCCAAAACGTAATTCACCTTGTTGATCGATGATTCCAATGAAAAGCCGTAATTTTCAATGAGTGGAAATGCAATATTCTCTTCAATGGATAACGAATCAAACAATGCCGCGGATTGAAATAACATGCCCATATTCAACCTTAACTTCAATAAATCTCTGGATTTTAATTTAGTAACATCTTGCCCATCAATTAGTATCTGCCCTGAATCTGGCATCTTGGTACCCAATAAGTACCGGAGGATCGTACTCTTCCCACAACCCGAGGGCCCAATGATGGCAATTTTATCACCTGAATTAATGGTTAAATTCAGATGATCAAATAACACCTGTTTACTTGAAAATTCCTTTTTTAATTCTTTAATTTCAATCATGTTGCAAAAAACAAAACGGATAAAACATAATTCAACCCAAAAATAATCACAATGCTAATAACAACACTTTTCCTGGTTTTTTTTCCGACATCCTGTGCGCCATATTGAACGTTCAAACCAAGATGTGTGGCATTTAGAGAAATAACCAATGAAAATACAGCGGCTTTAATTAAGCCGGACAAAATATCAAAGGAATTAAGCATGGTGTTGGCTGAAGAAAAAAAACTAACATAATTAATCATCGATGTTGATATTGCGACCAATAACCCCCCAAAAAAACCAACAATATCGGCCAAACCGACCAATAGCGGAAGGAGTAAAAATAGTGCAATAACTCGAGGTGCAACCAAATAGATGATTGAATCTTGCCCCATAACATTTAGGGCATCCACTTGTTCATTGACTTTCATTGACCCAATTTCTGCGGTGATTGCCGCACCAACACGCCCAGCAATTACCACGCCCGTTAATAATGGTCCCAGTTCACGCCAAATGGCAATGGCAACCACGCCCCCCACCAAATCAGGGGCTCCAAAACGTAATAATTCAGTCACGACTTGAACAGAGAAGGCCATGCCAACAAACAGTGCGGTAAATGTTACAATGGGGATTGAATTTATTCCTAAATGAACCACCTGTTCAAAAACCAGTCGAAATTTATACTTAAATCCAAAGATTTCTCTCAACGTATTTGCTGCAAACAACACAAATTTACCAAAATTGGTAATTTGATGAAATGTTTTTGATCCAAGTGACGATAACATACATAATAAATAATATAATGTTTGATTAAAAATTGATATTAAAACTAAAAAAACTTGAATTCCAATCAATCATTGCTATTATAGATATTTTGGAATCAATATTTGTGAGGGAAAATCGTCATGTCATTTCAAGAGAGTGGAACAATTACTGAAGGCAAAAAACATACTGGACTCAATGCTGTTGCAGACGTTGGTTCGAATCAAGGGTATATTACTGCAGATGATATCTTGAAAAACTGCACTGCTCCAGAAGACTCAATCAATGAGCTTGAAGAGATTTTAGATCATGAAAATGTTTCCATAGCAACAAAGAAAAAGCGATCAAAATCCAAGTCAGCAACACCTGAAACAGATGATTTAGATAAAGGGGATATTGATGATTCAGTGAAAATGTATCTCCGCGAAATTGGAATGATTAAACTTCTAAAACCAGATGAGGAAATTGATTTAGCAAAAAAAGTAGCGGAAGGTTGTCCACGCGCAAAAAAACAATTAATTAATGCAAATTTAAGGCTTGTGGTATCCATTGCAAAAAAATATACAGGACAAGGCTTATTGTTTCTAGATTTAATCCAAGAAGGAAATACAGGGCTTATTCGAGCGGCTGAAAAATTTGATTATACCAAAGGATTCAAATTTTCGACCTATGCAACTTGGTGGATTAAGCAAGGAATTACTCGAGCAATTGCTGATCAATCAAGAACCATTCGTGTGCCTGTGCATATGGTAGAAACAATATACAAAGTTAAAAAAGTTTCACGCGTATTAATGCAGGAACTTGGGCGACGTCCAACTGAAGAAGAAGTTGCTGAACGATCTGAAATATCTCTAGAAAATATTATTGCTATTCGAAAGTACTCACAAGTGCCACTATCACTTGAAATGCCCATTGGCGATGAAGAATCTTCTCAACTTGGTGATTTTTTAGAAGATAAGAATATGGAGTCTCCTGAAAATTTTTCATCTCGTACCATTCTTAGAGATGAGCTATTAAAATCAATGAAAGTATTAACAGAACGAGAGCAAATGATTTTAAAACTACGCTTTGGTTTTGATGATGGACGACCAAGAACACTTGAAGAGGTTGGCAAAGTATACAACGTAACCCGAGAGCGTATTCGACAAATCGAAGAAAAAGCGCTTAGAAAATTAAAACACCCCAATCGCAAAGGCCCATTGGATCAATACAAAGACTTTTTAGTTAATCAAAAGTAAATTAAGACTAATGATGATATGTTTGTTTTGTGGTGGGGGTATAGCGTCCCAGACAAATCTAAACTAAGCCTTCGAATTTAAATGCATACGTCCCATCAACAAAGATGTTATGTCTCCGTATTTTATAACACCTAGCAACTCTATGGGCCTACATAAAAAAATAGGAATCTGTTTTAAAAACAAATCCCTATTTATTAAAAAAAATTATAAATTATATTAGATTATTGATCCGTAGATTCAGGCGATGCATCGTCACCATCAGTTTCGTCGGCGCCCTGCTCCTGAGCAACTTTCGATACTTTCGTGGACTCTACCTTGACTAAAATATCACGAGGATTTGAAACTATTTTTTGTGACCCTTTAAGGGAAAGCTCTTGAGTTCTAACATTATCACCAATGGTTAGATGTGTAACATTTACTTCAATATCCACTGGAATTTCATCTGGCACACACTCCAAACGTACGGTTGCTTTGGGTTTCACCAATACACCACCCAATCGTTGACCGGCAGAAATTCCCTCAATACGAATGGGAACATCAATTTGAATCGGAGACGTATCGGTCACTCTTAAAAAATCAATGTGAATAAACTGGTTATTAATTGGGTCTACTTTTATTTCTTTTGTAATCACCCGTTCAACATTGCCATTTTCAATGGTTAAGTCAAAAATAAGATTTTTCCTGTATTCACTGTTATTCAGTTGTTTCACATACTCTACTGGGTCTAATGATATGGATACTGGGTCTTTCTTTTGACCGTAAATCACAGCAGGAACCGCCCCTTCATTGCGTACAGCTTTTGCATATCTTTTACCTGCGTCTTTTCTTTCTTTTGCATTTAATGTTGCCATGTCTCTACCTCATAGTTGTAAAATCATTCAAATTGAATAATGTTTAATAAGTAAAGATTATATGGAACATCGATTAAAAAGTAAATACTTATGGTTAAATATGGCTTTAATCAAGCTCATTTCAGTCATTTAATCATGACAAATTACTTTTCATGTTTATTTTTTTAAAATATGGGGAATATCAATATAAGAACCTAAGATTAAGGAGTCAGAATGAACCAAGAGTTAGACGATGATATTTCAATAAAATATCCTGAGAGCGAAAAAGTAATTATTAACAAAGAAATCAAAATCATGGAATTTGTGAACAAAAAAGTTCAAATCAGCTATAACTTAAATTAATGCTCACTCATTGGCTTTAGATAAAGATATAATCGAAGAATAAATACGTTAAACACTGTAACAATGACCCCATTGATACAGCCCAATATTATTGGCCATAAATATGTTGGTAAAATTGGTGCAATAAGTCCCGCCATTATTAATGACAGAACCAAAAATAATAAAAAATAGAAATATATTACAAAAAAAATAGTGACCCATTTAAATTGAAAAAAAACATGCATGCTCGCTTGTAACTGATTTAATAAAGTATCCGATTTACGATCATTTGATAAAAAATATGCCTGAAAAAAAATGAATATCATTGAACATATCATTGATAGAATCATTAAGGTGAACCACATCAGCATTTCATGTGACAATGACGCCATCTCTTCAGAAACACGTTTCACAAATTTCACGGCCGATAATAATAATATAGGCTTATACAACGACACAATAAAAAATGGTGTCATGCATCGTTTCACTTTGCTAAATATAGTTTTTAAATTGATGGGTTCTTTTCGAATAATGCTTAGGGATGTAATCATGATAAATGGTTGCAATAGTAACGTGGGAACCAACCATTGAACCATCCCATTAAAAAGAAATGAATGATCAGCGAAATCAACTGAATGTACAGAAATTGTTAAAATTAAATTAAAAAATAAATAGGGTATTAAAATAATCGGCTCATGCTTAATGACCACAAGAGACTTTTTTAAAATTTTAAAAAATAAAGCTATCATTCAATAACACTTTCTTTTAACTGTTGAAACATTCCCAATGTATCTGTTGTTTTCCCAAAAAATAATTCAAATGCCAATGCCCCCTGATGCGCTAACATCATGGCGCCATTGACAACCTCTGCGCCATTTTCTTTGCATATTTTCATCATCGTTGTTTCCCATGGGGAGTAAATTAGATCATAAAATATTTGCCCCGCACCAATCCTTCTCACACATTCAAATGGCTTATCTTGGCTGTTCATTCCCACACTGGTCGAATTAATGATTAGATCGGCACTCATGGACGCATTCATTTCTTGTGAATCAAAATGGAATCGCTTAATTTGTATATTGAATGCCGTCTCTAAACGATCACATAGTTCATTTGAACGATCATGGCGCCGAGCAACAAGTGAAATGTTCTGAATCCCCTTCTGTGTGCATTGGAATAACACCGCCTTTGATGCCCCCCCGTTGCCTAAAATAGTCACTGAACTGATGGTTTTTTCTTTTATCGGATAGTCAAATCCTTCTGCGTCCGTATTGTACCCAATTAACTCCCCATTTTTATTAACAATGGTGTTGCAAGCACCGATCATTTGAACGTTATCGTGAATGCGATCCAAATAAGGCAAGACCGCTTCTTTGTATGGAATGGTTACATTTACCCCCGCCCATTCTCGGGATCTGAGTTGATCAAAAAAATGGCCAAGCTCTAATTCACTACTGACGTGCATTGCGGTATAGTGCGCGGAAATCCCATGCAACTTTAGTGCATAGTTTTGGATTAAGGGTGATTTTGAATGCTGGATGGGGCACCCAATCACCGCGGCTCTCATCGCATTACTTTTGTTTTTCCTTGAATCAAATGTCATTTCTGATACCATTATATTACACCAAACTAAGGATAAAACAATCATGACAAAGAAAGCATTCCCCAATTCAAAGAAAACATACCAATCATCAAAACTTCATGGCCTTCAGGTCCCCTTTAGAAGTATTGATTTAGATGATCCCAATACCCAGAATTTCACTGTTTATGATACCTCTGGACAACACGGTGAGAATTCCCAGCCCGTGGATTATAAAAATGGCATTGGGCATGTTAGAAAAGAATGGTTGAATAACCGTGATGTTACGCAACTCAGTGAACGAACAATCCCTTACGAAACCCCCTATAAACTTCAAAAAGACGGGCTTATTTTTGACCATAAACCCGCCCCATTTAAAGGGAACCAACCCATTACTCAGCTACACTATGCTAAAAAAGGCATCATTACTGAAGAAATGGATTATATCGCCACTCGTGAAAATGTATCCCCTGAATTTGTTCTAGAAGAAGTAAAATCTGGACGGGCCATTATTCCAGCCAATATTAACCACACAGAACTTGAACCCATGATTATTGGTCGTAATTTCTTAGTGAAAATCAATGCTAATATTGGAAACTCAGCGGTTGTTTCATCCATCGATGAAGAAGTTGAAAAAATGGTTTGGGCCACCCACTGGGGGGCTGATACGTTAATGGATTTATCCACAGGTAAAAATATTCACGAAACCAGAGAATGGATCATACGAAACTGCCCGGTTCCAGTGGGAACGGTTCCAATCTATCAAGCGCTTGAAAAAGTCAATGGCATTGCGGAGGACTTGACTTGGGAGATTTATAGGGACACATTAATTGAACAAGCCGAGCAAGGCGTGGACTACTTCACCATCCATGCCGGGGTACTCCTTCGTTATATTCAATTAACCGCCAATCGGCGAACAGGCATTGTTTCAAGAGGCGGTGCCATTTTAGCTAAATGGTGCCTGGCTCACCACAAAGAAAACTTTTTATATACTCACTTTGAAGAAATTTGCGAGATCATGAAACAATATGATGTCAGTTTCAGCTTGGGGGATGGGTTGCGGCCAGGATCCATTGAAGATGCCAATGATAAGGCCCAATTCGCAGAACTTGAAACCCTTGGCGAATTAACCAAGATTGCTTGGGAGCATGATGTTCAAGTCATGATTGAAGGCCCCGGCCATGTCCCCATGCACTTGATTAAAGAAAATATGGATAAGCAGCTTGAGATGTGTCATGAAGCCCCATTTTACACATTGGGCCCATTAACCACCGATATTGCCCCAGGGTATGACCACATTACATCCGCCATTGGGGCCGCCATGATTGGCTGGTTTGGCACCGCCATGTTGTGCTATGTCACCCCCAAAGAACACCTTGGCTTACCGGATAAGCATGATGTTCGAGAAGGCATTATGGCTTATAAAATTGCGGCTCATGCCGCTGATTTAGCCAAAGGGCATCCTGGCGCACAATTACGGGATAACCTGCTATCAAAAGCCCGATTTGAATTTCGCTGGAATGACCAATTCAATTTAAGCTTAGACCCATTGCGAGCACGTGAATATCATGATGAGACATTGCCAAACGACAGTGCAAAAGTGGCGCATTTTTGTTCGATGTGTGGCCCTAAGTTTTGTTCCATGAAAATTTCTCATGAGCTCAAAGAGTATGCCTCGAATAAGGATCTTTCCATTGATGATGCTCAGGCTAGTGGCTTAGCTGAAAAAGCGAATGAGTTTAAAGCCGCAACAAAGAATTGATATTAGCCACTTATTTTCGAATGAGTTAACGCTTTTTTTAAATAACGCCTCACGAAGCCCATTACCAACCACGCATCAAGCCATTCTTCATCGCTTCATGACAGACTGGCATCGCGGGGCGCATGAACCTTATTACTATAATTTTCAGCATGCGGATGCACTCAAAAATGAACTGGGTCATTTTATTTCATGCAACCCTGATCATATTGCCATTGGCACCAATGTGGCACAAAGCTTTGCCTCTATTTTGCATGGTTACCCTTGGCAACCCGGTGATGAGATCATGCTCTTAACAGATGATTACCCCAGTGTCACGCTCCCCTTTCATGACCATCCCATGATTAATCTTCGTTGGATTGACCCCATCAATGGTTTAGCGAGCATCGATGAGCTCCAACATCACTTAACCCCGAAAACAAAGGCCTTGGCCTTAAGTTGGGTTAACTACACCACGGGTCAAGTCAATCCCATCGCTGAAATAAGCACGTTTTGCAAAAAATATAATATTCAGTTATTGGTGGATGCCACCCAAGCATTGGGGGTTTTTCCCATTGATTTAAGCATGATTCATGTCGATTTCTTGGTGGCGAGTTTATATAAGTGGTGCTTTTGCCCGCAAGGAACTGCCATTTCAGTTTTTTCGGATGCATTTATGAACGAACTGACACCGATTAGCTCTGGGGTATTTTCGCAAGTGGATCGTGGCATTCGCGCAACGCCCAATGCACCGGCGAGCTCCGCCCGAAAGTTTGAGTACGGCAATCTGAATATTTTAGGCATCATGCTGGCCCACGAAACGTTTCGATGGTTTAACACCCTTGGCGCCGTGCCCATTCATGACCAGTACACACACCTGTCCCAAGGAATCTTTCGCCTTCTTAAAGACAAAGGCATGGCATTCCCCGTTGATTACTCCGACCATCACCAAAGCAGCATCGTGAGCTTTATTCATCCAAGCCCTGAAGACTTTATGTCCCGTTTGACAGCGGCTGGGGGCAACGCCACCCATCGTCAGGGGTTGATCCGGTTATCCCCGGGTCTATACCAATCACAAAACACACTTGATCAATTGGCCTTGATTATTTAATTCCTGGCACCTTTGCGGCATTTCAAGATGGGACATCCCCATGGATATGAGGAAGGGATCCCTTTTTCCGACCGTATTGAGTGAGGCCACGGCCTATCGCCCCATCACACCTGTAAAGAATCATTTGGAAAAAATTAATAATTTGAATCGTAGCTATATTAGTTATCTGAAAAACCTCACTACATTAGAGAAACTAATTTTCATTGATGTTTATAAGGCCTCTAACCCAGATGCACCAAAAGAATTAGACACAACGTTGCTTTTTAAGCCACTGTATTTAATTGTGTTAATGTATTTAACAGATATTTCAGAAAGCAACCAACTCTTTCAGGTTAAAAAGAAATTAGATTTTAGTTCTTCGATGAGTCCAAAAGAACATCTATTTGACCCTGTACAAACACTTCATGATTTAAGACACACCAATTATAACGCTTCTATTACCCCGCCAGAATATCAGGATTTTTATCGCAATATCACTCCTATTTCTTTAACAGAAGATGATAAATGCACCTATTTACACCCTCTATTTTTATCAGAATTGCAACCGGCCAGTTTTTCCTCTCCTGAAAAATAATACATGGATTCGTTTAGGAAACGTACTCATCAATAATGAGACGTGTGGATCCCCCTGATAAGCGATGGTCTAAGGACTCCCTCCCCATTACCTTGGAGTCCCGATCTTCTATCCAACCTTGATGACATTGATCGTCTATTTTTAATGACAAAACTATGTAATATGCCAGGGAGCCTCACCGCAAAACAACGAAGTGCCCACCAACTTTCAATCGATTTTGGTCAAATTGATAACGCCTTTGAATCAATCGTTTAATTATTGGTATGCCAAGAGAACGCATCAATCGCCCCCCCTCCCAACCAATCAGTGAGTAAATACAAACTCGTGAAATATTTTTCTATTGTCAGACGCCTTCAATCCCAGTGAGCGGCTAAAAGTGACCAAACGCTCCACTCCTTTCCACTGAATGTTATTGAAATTGATCGATTATTTCATCCAACCGCTGATTTGCTGATGCTCACATCGAATAAAAGTCATGAACCCCATCGAAAAGATGCGTCCATATCTCAAAAAAACACCCGCCCAAGTAAGGGATCAAGAACGTTGTCGTTCCATGAATTCTTTTTTAAGCGAGTTGCATGAGCAATGAAAAAACCTGGGGATTATTTTCAATTAATGCATCCAATCGCAGTTTGGCATCATTGAATTCACTCAGCATTTTTTCTTTGTAGCGCTCTGTTTCTGTGTACTTTTCTTTGGTTAGATCAATATAGTATTGCATGCCGTCACGAAGGTTTTGAGCAAATGCACTCAATCGTTTGATTTCAATTTGAGATACCTTCTCCGACAATGATTTTAACTCATTGGTTAAATATTGAATGTACATGTTCAATTCTGCCACAAAAAAGCTGGGGCGATTGGCGTCTTCAATTAAATTAATGCGACCATAGATATGATCAATCATTTCTTTCATGGTCACGATTTTATTGTAATACGCAATATTTGGCCCGGCACATACGGTTGACTTTAAGGGGCGATTATTTTCAATCCCATATTCAACTAGTGCTGGTGCGGCTAAATCTTCGCATAAACATGCTTTATCAATGATTTTAGTGAACGTATCTTCATAATCGGCCGATACCAAGTCCAACTTCTTTAACTGCTCTATTTTACGCTTTTGATACAAAACAGAGGCCTTGCAAATGGGCTTTTTGGTAAACTCAGTATCAAAAATCAAATGCCCCTTGGGGCATGGGCTGCCCGGACGACCGGATTCAACACGTTCGAGCTTTTGATGTTCGCTCTCGGTATTCTTCACTGTATTAAATGGCACACCTAGGGGAGATACACCACTCAAATAGCAGTCATCCTTTCCTGCTTTTTCAAGCAATAATCGGGTGGCATTATCAAGTGTGGTTACTTCCGGAACCAACAAAAATGGCGTCGCCCATCCCGTACTGGCAATGTTGTAATAGTTCATTAAAAATTGCTGCTCTGAATCTGTTCCAATCCCTCCCTGATACGTAACTTTGGAGGTTACATTATGAGGAATCCTCGCTTTGCCTTTTTTTGATAGAACATCATTGCAAATCGCATGACACTCATCATCCAATGCTGGCTTGTTCTTTTTAAACTCTTCCATAATGGGCCCACATAATAACCCATCCGTTGCAAATGCATGCCCACCACAATTTAATCCGGACTCAATTCGATACTCAGAGACCCAAATGCCTTTCTTGGCTAGGAATCGTCCTTGAATTAAACTGGACCTGTAATCAGACACCTTTAAAATCAAACGCTTTTTAAATTCGCCATCTTGATTATAAAAATCAGCCACATTCTCGCAATGGGCAAATAAACGGCGATTAAACCCTGCTGAAAATACAATGCCTGCGTTAATTTTTGAATTTGCAAACCCACGCAATGCGGAAACGGCATCGGAATACTCATCCGGTAAGGGCTCGTTATTTTTATCATAATTTGTGCGGTCTAACTTGGTCATGATGTTCACGTCAATGGCACCGGGTGCAATATAATCTTTACATTGTGCTTCGAGCCTCAAGCGTTCATCACCTGACGATGCGATCATGCTGTTGAAGACAGCTTTCATTGGGTGATCATTTTTAAGTAATTCAAAAAACTTTGTATTATCAGACGTATCTGTAAACGGTGTTACTTTCATTTGATGCACTTGATGATTGATTAAATCATCCAATAAATTCAAATAGGCTGTAATACGCTTGGCTCTGTAATCAACATCGTCTTTTTTGTTAATTGGAACATACTCAATGTGATACATTTCTGCGTAATACTTTCGCATGGCTTCACAAAGCTCATCATCACCAATCGAGACCACCGATGATATCCCAAATCTGGCAACCTTGTATGGCGTGTCAATCGTAAAGGCTGTCCCCATTACTGGAATATGAAAATCATGTGCTTGTTGTTTCATATTAGTTTCTCTCCCACTTATTCTAACTCATTTAATCAACTCATCCAAGTTAATTAATATCGTCTCTTCACATCTTTAACTTTCACGATTCTTTTTTTTTCATCTTAATTTATTATTGATCAAATTAAGTTAAAAATGTATGTTAAATACATGAATTCCAACAAATTATTTGAAAAAATTTTAGCAGAAACACCATTAACAAAAGCGGAAGCTATCTCGCTACTATCCAATGAAACGGATATGGTGGAACTATTAAGTACCACCTATACCCTAAGAAAGAAGTATTTTCAGAAAAATGTGAGGATACACATTCTAAATAATTCTCAAAACGGATATTGCCCCGAAGATTGTCATTATTGTGTGCAAGCAAAAGATTCTAAAGTTCCAATAGAAAAATACACTAAAAAAGACGAAGATCAAATCCTCCAGGAAGCTGAAAATGCTTATAAAAAAGGCGCCTTTCGATACTGCATGGTGTTTTCTGGCCGTGGCCCATCCAAAAAGCGTGTTGAGTTTTTATCCAATGTTATTAAAAAGATTAAAGCCAATTACCCCATTGAAGTTTGTTTATCTCCTGGTTTAATTTCAAAGGAAGATGCAAAGTTATTGGCCGAATCTGGGCTTGATCGATATAACCATAATCTAAATACCTCTGAATCCCATTATGAAAACATATGCACCACCCACACATTTAAAGACCGGTTAGATACACTGTCGAATGTCAATGCGAATAATATTGATATCTGCTCCGGTATGATTGTTGGGATGGGCGAGTCGGACAAAGATATTGTTGATGTTGCATTTAAACTTAAAGAAGTTAATGTAAAGTCAATTCCCATTAATTTTTACTTACATATGGAAGGGAATAAACTTGGCAAACTGCCAAAAGTATCGGCTGAAAAATGCTGTAAAATCGTTGGCCTTTTTAGAGCAATCCATCCAACGGCTGAAATTCGACTTGCTGCCGGGCGTGAATATTACTTGGGGGATATGCAATCCATGGCATTAATGGCGGCCAACTCTCTGTTTATGAATGGCTACCTCAATATCAAGGGATCCGATATTCACGACACCATTGGCATGATTGAACGGGCTGGGTTTACCGTTGATGCAGATATCGACTTATCGAATCTTAAAGAATCAGCGAAAACAGTGGCTGCGTTGGATGCATTTAATACAAGTCAACTTGAATTAAAAACAAAAGAAGAACTTTACCCCATCAATGCATAAAAAAAGCGCAATAAAATATTGCGCTTTTCTGTTCTAATCAAATGGATCAATAGTTAAACGAGATAGCTTGAATCTGACTTCTTTGCCAACTGATAAAACTCAGCCACACGGTTCCAATTTACAATATTCCAAAAAGCGCCAATGTAATCTGGCCGTCGATTTTGGTAATTTAGATAATAGGCATGTTCCCAAACGTCCAATCCTAAAATAGGGAACAACCCTTCCATGACTGGAGAATCTTGATTGGGGGTTGATTGAACACTTAATTCACCATTACCATCAACCACTAACCAAGCCCAGCCACTGCCAAAACGCGTGGTGGCTTCATTTGCAAATAATGTCTTGAACTCTTCAAATGATCCAAACGTATCAGATATTTTTTGTCCAATTTCACCCGATGGGTCTCCCCCAGCATTTGGGCCAATGATTTTCCAAAATAATGAATGGTTTAAATGACCGCCCCCATTGTTTCTAACGGCCCCCTTTATATTATCTGGAACAACACTCATATCCGATAACACATCAGATACTTTTTTCAACTCAAAAGAGGTTCCCTTTAAAGCGGCGTCAAACTTTGAAATGTAAGCTTGATGATGCTTTGAATGATGAATCTCCATTGTTTTGGCATCAATATGTGGCTCTAATGCATTGTATTGATAGTCTAATTCAGGTAATGCGGTCATGGTTTTTTTCCTTTCTCCCATTTTCTAGGATTTTGCCAATACTTTGACGTCTTGAAAGTAGGCTTGAACACCATCAACATCAGCCGTCATCGCTTTGTCACCTTTATTCCAATTTGCTGGGCATACGTCACCGTTTTCTTCATGAAACTGCAATGCATCCACTAAACGAAGCGCCTCATCAACATTTCGGCCAAGGGGCAAATCATTCACCAACTGATGACGAATAATCCCCTCTTTATCAATTAAAAATAATCCGCGGTAAGAAACCCCCTCGTCTTCTTTTAGCACATCAAAATCTGTTGCAATGGATTTTGTTAAATCTGCAACTAGTGGATAAGTAATGCCTTGAATGCCACCTTTCTCTGCGGGGGTATTTAACCACGCAAAATGGGTATGCTTTGAATCCACTGAACACCCGATGACTTGTGTATTTTTTTCTTCAAATGTGGCCAATTTTTCTTGAAATGCATGCAATTCTGTTGGGCATACAAATGTAAAATCCAACGGATAAAAGAAAAGCACAGTATACTTCCCCTCGAAATTTGATAATTTAAAATCATCGACAATTTGATTACCATTAATCACTGCGCTGGCAGTAAAATCTGGCGCTTTTTTTCCAACTAGACCCATATTTGTCCTCCTTTTTTTACTTATCTTACCTCAGTTCCTGGAGTGGAACAAGGTGATTTATCATCCGTTTGAATTCAAAATAATGATATTTTCTGAATCGAGTTGGATGAGGGCGCCGAGCGTTACCATCCGTCTTGTTTTTTTAGTTTTTTAAAAAAAATCCCTTTATAATGAGATTATGAAAAAATTAGCCATTGTAGGAAGTGGGATATCTGGCCTTAGTGCGGCGTATTTATTGAACCAAAAGTTTGACATCACAATGTATGAAGCAAACAGCACCTTGGGAGGGCATACAAATACAGTTTTAACACCTGAAAACGTGGCGGTTGATACGGGGTTCATCGTATTTAACGAAAAGAATTACCCTAATTTTTGCAATTTCATTGATCAACTTGGTGTCGAAAGCATTGAATCAGATATGAGCTTTGCCTATTTTGATCGATTGAAAAACCGTGGATATTCGAGTGATTTTCCTTCGGGTCTATTTAGTACTCGGGGCCATTTATTGTCGCCTTCGTTTTATCACTTCTTGTACCAAATCACACGGTTTAATAAAATAGCAAAAGCTGAGATTCGCAATATGGATCACACCATGACGATATTGGATTTTTTAAAAAAACATGGATTTAGTCAACGACTCATTGATGAATATGTCATTCCTATGGGTGCGGCCATATGGTCCACCTCACAAAATGATACATATCAGTTTCCTGCAAAATCATTTATTTCATTCTGGGAAAATCATTGTTTATTGCAAATATTGGACCGCCCAAAATGGCGAACCATTGCGGGCGGCTCAAAAAAATACATCGATGCACTCATCAAAAAAATCAATCTCAACTATTTTGTCAACCACCCCATTTATAATATCAAGAGAGAATCCAACAATGTGATTCTTTATGGACCAAATGGCGCACAAGATATGTATGATGGGGTTGTTATTGCCACCCATGCTGATCAAGCCTTAAACATGATTGAATCACCAACTCAGCTTGAGCAATCCACTCTTGGAAAATGGCAGTATTCCAAGAACCATACCACCTTGCATACCTCAACCAAGGGGCTACCCGCCAACCAATCCGGCTGGGCATCGTGGATTTACACTCGAGAAAATGACAACACCATGAGCGCTACTTACTGGATGAATCGACTTCAGTCACTGCCATCCAATACTCATCACTTTGTCACGCTCAATCCAACCCATGACATACCTAAAAAAAATCAACTCTACACAACACTAAATGAGCACCCCATGATGACACAACCCGCCATCAGTACCCAACGAGACTTACCGAAACTTAATGGCATCAACAACACATACTTTTGCGGCAGCTACTTTGGGCATGGGTTTCATGAGGACGGCATATCCGCTGCCGTTGAGGTTGGAAAGGCGCTGGGATGTTATTTGTAAAATCAAGAATTTGCAAAGGCATTACATCTCACACAAGATTCTCGCCCATTAAACGAACATTCACATATGGGCTAAACCATATGTTGATCCATTTAAATGAAGAAAAGCATTTAAATTCACTTCCACTATTCAAAAAAAACACACGCATTTTATTTTCTATCAATGATGCCAACTATTTAACACCTGGGCAACACTCATTAAAAGAAAAGCTCACCCTATTTTTAAAAAAAGAGGCGCCGACCATTGATTACACAGAGGCATTTCTGCTAACTTGCCCCACGTTTTTTGGGCTAAATTTTAACCCTGTAAGTTTTTTCTATTTATTAAATTCATCACAAGACATCATTGCCGTCATTGCGGAAGTTCATAATACGTACAAAGAAAAACACTTGTATTTACTCACCAACCCCATTGAAAAAAAGGGCTATTTAAACTTTGAAACCGTTAAAAACTTTCATGTATCCCCATTTTTTACAGTTGATGGAAAGTATCGTTTTATATTTTCCAAAAACATGGATAATATAGAGATAACCATCAACTATTTCAAAGGAAATCAACATATGTTTAACGCAAATTTAAAACTAACCACAGCGCCCTTAAATGGAAAACGACTCATGTTAATGTCCGGCAATTACATTCACACTGCCGTAACAACGTTTCCAAGAATTCTTATTCAAGCCGCAATACTTAAATTCAAACACCGATTACCACACTTTAAAAACCAAGGGTTGAAAAGCCCAAATTCTTTTTCTAGAAAATCACCCACAATGATACATAAACTTGCCATCAGCCTACTGAATAAATACCTCAAAAAAATAGACACCCATGGCCTTGAAATCAAGTGTCCGGATGGAAAACTATTGTCTTATGGTCAGCCATCAAGTAAAAAATTGGCGACAATCAATGTGTTAGACTACCGTTTTTTTAATTTACTTGTACTAAAATCTGATATTGGCCTTGCGGATGCGTATATCAAAAAATATTGGGACACCGATTCACTCGAGACAGTATTTGAGGTATTTATAGCCAATGAATCCCTTCTAAAAACAAGCAATGTATTCATATCATTCTCTCGAATGATCAATAAAATTCAGCACCACTTACGAAAAAACAACATTTCAAAAGCCAAGAAAAATATTTACGAGCATTATGATTTGGGCAATCGGTTTTTTGAGTTATTTCTCGACAAAAATCGTGTCTATTCATCGGCCATTTATTCATCACCATCGGAATCATTGGAAGATGCCCAAATTAATAAAATCAATCAAGCCTTAACCATGGCAGATGTGCAACCATCGCATCGAATTTTGGAAATTGGATCTGGATGGGGCGCATTGGCCATCCATGCCGCAACCACCATTGGATGCCATGTAACTACGGTAACGATTAGTGAAGAACAATATAATCATGTCAAAGCCGAAATTAACAAGCGTCATTTAGATGCATTGATTGAAGTTAAATTGATGGATTACCGATTATTGTCGGGAAAATATGACCGGATTATTTCGATTGAAATGCTTGAAGCTGTTGGTCATGACTATTTAACCACTTACTTTAAAAAATGTTACGATCTTCTAAAACGAAACGGAAAAGCCATGTTTCAATGCATTATGATTCCTGACAACCGATATGAATCGTACCGAAACTCTCAAGATTTCATTCAAAAATATATATTTCCTGGCGGGCACCTGCCATCCATGACCGCCATAAAAAAAGCCAGTAAAACAGCCAATTTTAATTGGACGATGTCAACGACCATTACCGATCATTATGTAAAAACATTACGGACATGGGAACAAACATTTCTTGAAAAAAAAGACCAGATTTTAAATATGGGATTTGATAATAAGTTTATTCAAACATGGGTTTATTACTTCAATTATTGCAGCGCTGGGTTTAATGCCAATTTCATTCACAACGAACAATTTGTCATCGAAAAATGATTATTGAATCCGTATTTCATTATTTTTTGTCCGCCATTTTTATATGCTTCTTCACTCTTTTTGGCGCGTTGATTTCATTTTGGATCACAAAAAAACACAGCATTATTGATGTATTTTGGGGAATCGGCATTACCATGGCGATTATAAACATAACAAAATTTAATTTCGGGGATTTGCATTGGGCCATTTACCTTATGGTCGGCTTATGGAGCCTTCGATTATCTTGCTTTATTCTTTTCACAAGAATATTAACGCCACACGTCGATCGACGCTATAGCAATATGAACCATAGGTCTCCAACAGGTCTCATGCTAAAGCAAATACTGATTCAAACCCCTTTGCAAGCGTTGTTGGTATTTACGACATATCCTTTGGTTCTTTCTTCATCCATTGAGCCAGTTTATTTAGCCTTGGGAGGCCTTCTATTTATGATTGGTTTTATTGGTGAAAGCTTGGCCGATGCTCAACTTCATGCATTCAAACAACATCAAAAAGGAATTTGCACATCTGGATTATGGGCATATTCGCGACACCCCAACTATTTTTTTGAATGCCTTATGTGGCTAGGAATTTCAATATCTTTTATTGGGCAACCCCTTTGGGCAATTTCGTTTATTGGTCCTTTGTCCATATTTATTATCATGTATTTTATTACCGGCCCTTATACTGAAAAATGCAGTCTTGAACGACACGGGGATGTTTTTAAACAATATCAGTCAAACACCTCATATTTTGTTCCTTGGAGAAACTTCTAATGTTAAAGAGAGCCATTGTTCTATTTGCTCTGATTATTTCCACAACGTTCACACTTGCCGCTATCCCAACCTTGGATTCTCTGATTCAAAATCAATCAACAAATAATATTCCCAATTATGAAGCCAATGGATTAATAATGAATGCTCATACGAAGGAATCTTTTCCATTTCACATGACATTTAACCAAGAAATGTCAGGACTTTTCTTAACGGTTAAAACCAAAATGAGTGAATCAACACTTAATTTAAACAGCTCATTTCAAGTGCTTCATTCATCGTTCAACGTGAGCCACCCACCATTAATCGATAAACTCAACTATGATCAACGATTGGGTCAACGTAATGAATTGGATGAGGTCGTCTTCACTTTCTATTCAAAAGATTCGAAAACTCGTGAAAAAGGGGTCTACTATACAAAGAATACCTTGGATACATTTTCGATTTTTCCTATATTGCAAGTGTTATCTAAAGATGCTCCTGAACAATTTTCTGCAGATTTTTCAGTTCAACATATGGCAATTAAAGTCCCTGTTGTCATTCACAAGATGGTTACGAGTAATTTATTACCATTTTTTGATGGGTATGCATTGCCTGAACAACTAGAAAAGCACATTCGATCCACAAAAAAAACATACATCGTGTATGTGTTGTCGGTAACAGGATGGCAAGGCTTCCTCTACAATCATCGCCACTATTATGTATTTTCAAGTACCCCACCCTATAAATATATTGGGCATTGGGGAGGGCAAAATAAAACCAACTTATTTTCTTGGTCCATTAATCCTTAGAAATTAAATTATTGATGTAATTTAATTTGTATAATGTTACCACTGAATCAATCTCTTTCGTAGATAAATTTATGGATTTGATTTGAATATCTTGCCCATTGCTTTTCGAAAAGTATAAAAAATCCCCCATTGAATCAACCGCAACCGTAGCCCCCCTAGCTGAAATTGGTTCATGAACCAATTGAGCATATGACACATGTTGGTTAACTTTATAAATTTTACCATCCGTAGATGTTGAAAAATAAACATCGCTGGTTTTAGGATTATAGGCAATGGACTGAATAGGAACCATGATTTTCGTTAATAGTGTTCTTTCAAGCGTTTGTAAATCTAATGAGTAGACATTGGTCTTGTCGTGGTAAAAAACAACACGATTTGTTTCATCCAATACCATTTGTTTTGGCACAGGGTAAATTGTTACTCCCATATCTTTTGTAATATTCGTATTTCGGTTGTATTCATATAATTGTCCTGAGACATTTACAAATGTAACCTTCGTTAATTCAGAATTAATAACGGACGCTTCAATGAACTGATTTGGCTCATGTCGAAATATAATCTTGCCCGATGATGACATTACACTGACGGCCGTTTGTGTGGACGTTTGGAGAGATTGGGCATTCGTCCTATTCACTGAGTTGATTATGCCCCCTTCTACCTTTGTTAATGCCCCTGAATACTCATACAAATCACCATTCTCCATGGTAAAATAAAATCCATTTCCTTGGTATGTTCCAATAATGGTTTGCTCTCTAGAGCATCCAATTAAGCAAAAGGAAATGCAAAGAATTAAAATAAACTTTTTCATTAAAACTCCAATGGTTGGGATACATAGTATATGCAACCAATTATGAAATCTTAAACATTTATTTTTTTAGTTTGGGATGAATATTAACTGAAGCTTGATCCGCATTGATCATTTTTTTTGTAATGAAGTGCTTCGACATTAATGACGATAATTTTTTCCATATGTCCTTCACATTGTGCGTTTTATTGGGAATGCATTTATAATCGTTTTGAAGTTCTTCCCATCGATCCTCTAATGCACTGGATGACACAACCGAATTTCCAATACCAAGTTGGGACCCGTAATGCAACACCATAAAATCGGTAATGTCTTTGCAAAATAACTCAATTTTTTGTTTTGAGCTTATTTTAGTCACCAAGCATACCCTTTCCTTTAACTCAATAACCAGTTCCTGTACTAACAAGAGTGGATTATTATCCAATTCAGGTTTTAATTCTTTTTCCACTTTTTGCAAAGGATCCGTATGCTTAATTCTATAACTCTCAGGATTTGATCCACTGCTATTAATTCTTGGTACTGCCATAATGTAACCTCTTTCAAAGTTTAATATATACTAATCAATACAAATGTTCAAATAATTTATTGGGGCTTATGATATGATAAATCTATGAAACTTGTTTTGGTATTCATTTCTTGTATTTGTGTCACCATATTTCCTATAAAAAATGCCATTGCCAGCTATATTTTGGATGATATTAAATCCAATGTTTATGTAAAATCTCGAACACAGTATGCAGAAAATGATTCAACTCAATGGAATCAATATTCGAATGTGCTTCTTAATGTATCATTTCCAAAAATAGATACCTACTTAGACGTAAAGCCGCATCTTGAATTTGGGCATTTTTATAATCATTCCAACCCAACATCAGAATCCATGACGCGCTTAACTGAAGCTTATGTGGATGCCGTATTGCCCATTGGTATTCTTTCCTTTGGTGAAAAACGTTTCAGTCTTAATGGGGGACGTTTTATATCCGATGCAACGTTTAATTTACTGCCCCGAACCTTTCAACAAATTAGTTACATGACACTAAATAACAATATTCAGTTTTCATATCTAAAAAGTACATCAGCCTCAAATTCAACCCAAAAACATTTTTACAGCAATGGGTCTTACATCATTAATGCCAATCATTTAACCTTAATGGATTTGATTGATATAAATGCCCAGGTCTTTCTTTTCGAGGATATTTCCAACACTTATTCCATTACCTTTAGCAAACATTTCAATGGACAACACCTGATTGAATCTACTGTTTCTTATCAAACCAATCCATATAACGATAATCATTCATTTTATTCATCATCTCGAATTTTTCACGACGCCATATACAAATATTCTTTTAACAATCAATCGTTTCGATTGGGTACGCGTTTCTTTGAAGGTCCCCAAAGCTCTACGCCTGGTTTCAGTGCGCCATATAGTAGTGGGCACGCCTGGGATGGGTATGTAAGCACCTACATGTCAAGCATACAGAATGGTTTTTCGGAAGACTTTCGATCCATTTTCGGATCGTTTTCCACCCAGTTGAACCAAACACAGTTCGTCAATATTCACGGATATTTATTTCGTGGCCAGTCGCTCACTAAAAACTTAGGCGCTGAAATTGATCTTTGTATTCAAGATGAACTCATTAAGAATCGGCTTTTTTGGGTTTACAAAGTTGGCCAATTCATCCCTGGCATAGATAGCCCTGCGCCATCTGAACTAAAAATGTGGTTGGATTTCGTTGCCCAACTAGGTCCGATCAATTAATGTCCCTGACATATCATAGAAAAGATATCTTATCACATTTCACCTGTCAAAATACTGGAAAATGTTGCCTCTCTCCCGGGTATGTCTACGTAAATCAAGAAAATATTGCATCAATGTCAAGGGAGCTCAATGTTTCCATTGATTTTTTCATGAATCATTTTGTTACTCGAATCAATGGATGGGATGTCATTGCGAGTCCAACCTTTCGAACACATTGTTTTTTAGAACCAAATAACCGTTGCGAGGTCTATTTATCACGTCCAGATGCCTGTCGAACATATCCTGACTGGGACGCCATATGGGAAAGCGAAGATACAATTCAAAAGGAAGCACAATCGTGTGAAGGTTTAAATAGAGCCATCACTAAATTCAAACGCGCTATAAAAGAGTCTTAATGTAGCGGGAATAATCTTCGCCACACGCTTCTTTAATAATCATCGCCAATAATTCCGCAGATTGTTTGTCACATGATAATTCCCGTATGTATTGCTCGGCCAATGCGTTTGATTCTATTCCATTGGATAGACTGATATTAACAATAGCCAATATTTTATGGAGCTCACTCTTTTTGGCATTATGATCTTGGCCATAATATTCGGTTGAAAACGAGGACTCTTTATCTTTTTGAATATGTAATTCCTGACCTTTAAATTCCAGACTTGGATACGTAACCAGAACTTTACATATTCGCTCATATGCGTCGTAAATTTTTTCGCCGTACGATTTTATATGGGGATTTTTTCTCATTTTATTATCAATTAATTTTAATTGATGCAACATTTGGGCATCCACATTTTCATCAACCATGTACTGAACCATTTCTAAAATGGGTGCCTTTGTAAATTGACTGTAAATTGTTTGTGCTTTGGTCTGAACTGATGAATTCATGTTCCCCTCCTTCTAAAAACGCATATACCCATAAATAACGAAAGGTAAACAAACATTGAAAAAAATCAATATAATGATCTCCGATTCTCATCTATACTTTTAATATGCTTCGCTGGGGAATATTATTTCTTATAATTTTATTATTGGGTTGTAATTCCGAAAAAAAACGAGCGTCGCATATCACCCATTTACATCCAGGAATGGCACATAATTTTATTTTGCAACAACTGGGAAATGACTCATTTCAAATGATCGATGTTCGTACCCCAGAAGAGTTTTCAAGTGGGCATATTCAAGGAGCAATTAATATTGATTGGATCAATCATCATAGCGACTTATTGCATTTAAACAAGGACAATACGTTAATGATATATTGCCGGTCTGGCCGGAGAAGTCAGTTGGCCATTGATTATTTATCAAAGCATGGGTTTAAGTATCTATTTCACATCAATGGGGGCATTATTCAGTGGAAAAAAGATGTGAAAAGCTTGATTCCTTCACCGAAAAATGAACATTAACCTATGGTTTATTCTTGTAACCTAGAAATAAAAAATATCCCCATGACGAAATCAGCAAAAGCCCGCCAATGGGTGTAACAAATCCAAACAACCTTATTTTTGTAAAAATCAAGAGAATTAAACTGCCTGAAAATAATAAGCACGAAATAATAAATAAATTATAGAGTAATTTTGGCCAATGCCAATTCGCTTCACTAAAATGCAAAATTAATAATGGAACCGAAACATAAAATAAATATTTTGCGGCGACATCTAAGGTCTTTAATTCTTTTTGACTAAGCATATCGCTGAATGCATGGGTTAAAATGGCCCCAAAAATAACGGAAAAACTTCCAAATATACACCCAAATATTAAACCTCTCATGTTCTAATCATATCGCACTTTATTACTTTCACACCTAATTGTTTTTTAACTTTTACCGATAAAATCATCAATCAGATCATAAGTAAGGGGAAAAAATGAAAAAAATTTTAAAAATAGCAAAAAACCATTCAAAATTTGAAAATGCCGTTGAATGTATTCGCATATATTTAGGGATTGCGCTATTTTTTAAAGGCATTCATTTTATGATTAACCCTCAGGACTTGGTGTATTTTTTACAACAAGGACAACTGAATATTCTTGAAACTTTTATTTCACATTATGTTATATCTTCGCATTTGGTGGGTGGGTTATTGATAAGCGTTGGATTGTTAACACGTGTTGGGGCATTAATTCAACTTCCCATACTATCCGGGGCACTCGCTATTGTTCATGCAAAAGAATCGCTATTCTCAATCAATCAAAATATTGAACTGACGGCCTTGGTTCTATTTTTACTGGTTATATATGCCATTATTGGGTCCGGCAATTTATCGATGGATCATCATATTGTGGAAGATGACCCCGGCAGAAAAATTTGGATTGAAGAATTGGTAAAAAAAGTCTTTTCAACAGATGGGGCATTAACTTTGGTACGTTTGAGCAATAAGATAAGAAAAAAACCAGACAGGCAATCAAGCATCGACTTTAATCAATCGCTATTCGATCATCACTCAAAATTACGCAAAAGAAAATCATCTAAAAAAAAGTAATGGATTGTTTTTAACAGCGACATCCTGTACCTTATATTTATGATAATTGGTATTGCTTCAGACCATGGTGGTTATGACTTAAAACTGCATATTTTAAATGAGCTACCGGACATCTCTTTTAAAGATTTAGGAACCAACTCGTCAGATAGCGTTCATTATCCTTATTTCGCTGATAAATGCTGCAAAGCCATACTATCAGGTGATATTGATTCAGGTATTTTAATCTGTGGAACAGGCATTGGGATTAGCATGCGTGCCAATCGCTATTGTGGCATTCGCGCGGCATTGGTTCATGATGAATTTAGTGCAAAAATGTCAAAGGCACATAATAATGCAAACATTCTTTGTTTGGGCGGACGAACCACTTCGAACGAACTTGCACTTCATTTAATTCAAACCTGGATGGATACCCAATTTGAATCAGGTCGCCATCAAGATCGAATTGATCTAATTGATGCCCCTATTTAATAATTAAGGTTTTGATATAGATAGACTTATTCGATATCAGCTCTTTGGTAAAACCAAATCCTGTGGCAATCTTTTCACTCGAGAGAATGATGTCTTCGGTTTGTAACAATGGCTGAGAATCAATCACCAATAAGGAAACGTCTCTATTTTCACAAATTGTCAAAGACTCTTGCATTAATCCTTTGCCAATTCCCATATTGCGATAGTCGGGATGAACCCAAGGTCCCTCAGAAATTTTCAAATCAGCCCCATAATGTTCATATTCATTGATGGCTTCATGGTGATCTGAATAATCCACCAATGCCATGTATCCAACAATAGCGCCACAATCATTGGCAACAACGATACAAGATTCAGCATCAAAATAATGCTGCAAAAAATTAATCTCATCGGATAAACGATGGTCAACATTATCATTATGAGTTAACAATTGATATCGAAACTCCGCGATAATTTGCACCAATTCTTGAATAGATTCGCCCGTCCAAATGTCGTAATTTACTTCCATATGTATAAGTTTCTCAAATTAATCTAAAAAGTCAAATATTATGAAAATTTTATTTGAAAAAAGTTCAAAAATATGAGATTCTTATTTTTATTATTTCTAAGGAGTTAATTATGAAAAAAACAATTAATTTATTACTGGCTACGATCATACTTGCACTGCCAGTCTCAACTCAAGCATTTGAAAATAATGTAAAGTTAAATGCTGGATTACCACGTTTGACATCATTTGAATACGAACGAAAATTGAATAATGTATTACCAAATTTGAGTGCATTTGTTAACTATGGGTCCGGTGAACTTGATCTTGATAGTCAAAAAACAACCATCAATGGTCTTGGATTTGGGGCGCGCTACCGACTTCCATTAGGTCTAGGTTATATTGGGCTTGGTTACGGCACATTAAACGTTGACTATGCTTACGTACAAACCATTGCAAAAGGCGAAATTAGCCAAGGTGAAAAGGTTGATGTATCCGGCAAGTTTTCAGGTTTAATGATCGAATATGGTACTGACTTTAGCATTGGCCCCGTGATTATTGGTGGATCAGCTGGCTACATTATGGGATCCCCAGATATTTCAGCAAAAGTTAGTGAAACAGTGGTTGAAAGCGAGGATGTCAACTCTGGAGTAGCCACCATTGACGGAATGATTCAAGCGGGTGTTTACGTAGGTTACGCCTTCTAATTCATCCTTATTTTCTAATCCAATAAAGCCTGGACTTGTTCCAGGCTTTTTATTTATTGGCAGTTTTATCCTTGAAAATTTATACTGAAGAGATGATGTGTTATTGCCATTCAGGACGTCCATATGCCAATTGTTGTGAACCGTATGTGAACCGAACATCATGTCCTAAACTTGCTGTGCAATTAATGCGAAGTCGTTACACCGCCTTTTGCTTGCAACAATTCGATTATCTTCAACAAACATCCATCGAACAAATGCTCATTAATGAGCCAGTAGATTGGGTCAAACTGAGCATTATTAAAACCAATAATGGTGAAGTTAACGATTTGGTTGGAACCGTGGAATTCAAAGCGTTTTATTTGGATGAAGGCTCTCTATTTGTTCTTCACGAAGACAGTCACTTTGTAAAAAAAGAGGGCCGTTGGTTTTATGCGTTTGGGCATCATTCCATTGCACCCATTAAAGCTGAACAAATTTGACCTTGTCTAGGGGCATGGGCTTTGATAATGTTTCTATATGTCTGATTTGAATGCAGAAATATTAAAACGACGAACTTTTGGAATTATCTCTCACCCGGATGCCGGAAAAACAACGCTGACTGAAAAATTCCTTCTGTTCGGTGGTGCCATCCAGGTGGCTGGTGCCATTAAGGCAAAAAAAGCATCTCGCCATGCAACCTCTGATTTTATGGAAATTGAAAAACAACGGGGCATTTCTGTTGCAACGTCCGTGATGGGATTTGAATACAACAATAGAAAGATTAATATTTTGGACACCCCTGGTCACAAAGATTTTTGTGAAGATACCTACCGTACACTCACGGCCGTTGATTCTGTAATTATGGTTATTGATTCCACCAAGGGTGTTGAAACGCAAACGTTTAAACTCATGGAAGTTTGCCGAATGAGGGATACGCCAATCATCACATTCATCAACAAAATGGATCGAGAAGGCATGAGTCCCATCGAATTATTGGACAATATAGAGTCTAGCTTAAAGATTCAGGTCTGCCCATTAAGTTGGCCCATTGGATCCGGCAAAGCATTTAAAGGGGTATATAACATCTATTCAAAAGAATTGGTTTTGTATAAACCCCATCAAAAACAAGATGCTCATGACACTGTTAAAATCACCGATTTAAATGATCCCAAATTGGTTGACCTTATTGGCGAAGACGCCACGAATCAGTTAAAAGATGACATGGAACTGGTTGAAGTATATCCGCCCTTTGATTTAAACGCCTACTTGACGGGCACCATCACGCCAGTGTTTTTTGGATCCGCATTGAATAATTTTGGTGTAAAAGAACTGCTAGACTGCTTTATTGACATTGCCCCACCCCCAAAAAATAGAGCCACCACCCACGGAACCATCGAACCCATTCAACCAAAGTTTTCCGGGTTTATTTTTAAAATTCATGCCAATATTGATCCAAAGCACCGCGATCGTATCGCTTTTTTAAGAATTTGTTCCGGGACATTTGAACGTCAAAAAAAATACTTTCATGTACGAAGTGAAAAACAAATCCGAAGTGTGAACCCAACCGCATTTATGGCCCAATCAAAAACCGTCATTGATGAAGCTTTCCCAGGCGATATCATCGGATTGCATGACACAGGCAATCTTAAAATCGGAGACACATTAACTGAAGGGGATGCATTCCACTTCACAGGAATCCCCTCATTTTCACCTGAAATATTTAAAACCGTTAAAAATTTGGATCCCATGAAATCCAAGCAATTAAAAAAGGGACTGGAACAGTTAAGTGAAGAAGGCGTTGCACAATTATTCTATAAGGAAATTGATGGGCAACCGATGATTGGAACCGTGGGAGTGCTTCAATTTGATGTGATTCAGTACCGCTTAGAGCATGAATATCAAGCCAAATGTCGATTTGAGCCCTTAAATTATACCAAAGCCTGTTGGATTACCTCTGAAAAAGATGAGGTCATGTCTGATTTTATTCGGCGAAGAAAATCTCAAATCGCCAAAGATAAAGATGGGCATTGGGTCTTTTTAACAGAAACGCGATGGAGTCTCGAAAGAGAAATTAAAGAGCAGGAAGACATTGACTTCCATTTCACATCTGAATCTAGCCATTAATGGCATATGCCTCATGAGGCCAATGAAGCTGATCTTTAATAAAGCTCAATTTAGGGGCGTTATCATCTTTTGGAGATAATAACGGCACATTCCCATCCAACGGCCATTTGATGCCAAGGCTAACATCATTCCAGGCAATCGAACGTTCGAAATCCACGGCATACAAATCCCCGCAGGCATACTCAATATCACAATCGGTTAACGCTAAAAAACCATGGGCAAACCCCACAGGAACATAGAGCATCTTGTGGTTTTCTTCCGATAGCTCAATTCCAAAAGATTGTCCAAACGTTGGGCTTTTTGGCCGAACGTCCACTGCAACATCATAGATTTGACCGCGTAAACAACGAACCAATTTTGATTGTCCATAAGGCGGCAGTTGGAAATGAAGTCCCCGTAATGTCCATTGCTGAGACCTGGAATGATTCATTTGGACAAACCGATGATTAATGCCCACATCGGCTAATTTTTGAGGGTGAATGACTTCTTTAAAGAAACCACGATCATCGCCATGAACCATTGGAATAATAATTTTTACGCCAGCAAGAGGAGTTGATATTGCTTCCATATGTTTATGGTATTCATTGGACCATTTCTTCGTCAATCACTAAATTTACCATGCTATACTAATATTTATGGATTTAATGGTTGGTTTACTCACGATCTACGTGTTTGTTGTTATTGGATTTATTGCAAAAAGACTATTTTATGATACCCTTCATCAACAATCCTTTGTTACTATTTACATCTATTTTTTTATGCCCATAGTTATGATTTGGGGAATCTTATCCAAACCGCTAAATATTGAACTTATTTTAATTCCCGCTTACTTCTTAATCATGTTAATGGTTGGTACACTAATTAGCTTTTGGTTAAGTCAACGGTTTTTAACCCATGCAAAACACCAAGCCATTGGAACCATTACTGGGATGATCGGAAATACAGGAAACATGGGCATTCCCATTGGATTCGCCATGTATGGTGTTGAATCTGTCCCTTACACAGCCATGATCAATTTAGTCAATGCCATTTTTGTTATGACCATTGGGGCTTATACCTACTCGAGAGGGACTTTTTCTGTGAAAGAATCCATACTCAACGTATTAAAACTGCCCCTCATTTGGGCCACTGGATTGGCTTTTATTATTCAATGGAACGGTATTCTCATTGCCAATCACCTATTCTTACTTTTAGAAATCATGGCTTATGCCGGGATTGTGATTCAACTTGTTATTTTTGGCATGTTTTTAGCCACTGTGTCATGGCGGGTATTTTACCCAAGAATCGCCAGCATTGTTTTGGGCTCTAAATTCATATTATTGCCAATCATTGCACTTATCACCATCACGTTATTTGATATAAAACCTTTCTATGCCCATTTAATTCTATTGCAAGCACTGGTGCCCATTGCCGTAAATAATGTAAATCTCGCATCCCTGTATGATTGTTACCCCGATAAGGTTGCCTGGGTATCGTTTATTTCGTTTATACTGGCGTTTGGGTGCCTTCCAATCGGATTATTACTATTGCGTTAAAATAACTGCAATTGGACAATCTCACCGGTTGTTGCATCTTTCTCAAATTTATCCAACCAGTCTTGAGCTTTTTGGGTGACGGCGATTGGAAGCCCCGCCATTTTTGCCACCATAACTCCGTAACTCTTTTCAGCCGCCCCGGACGTTAACTTATAAGCAAAGATCAATGATTCGCCATCATCATTGATTTTCATGGATGCATTTTGTATTTGCGGGTATTTTTCAGACAATGCGGTGAGCTCATGGTAATGGGTAGCAAATAAGGTTCGTGCTTGAATATTGGAGACCAAGTATTCACTGACCGCAGCCGCAATGCTTACCCCATCAAAGGTGGACGTCCCTCGACCAATTTCATCCAGCAAAATCAAACTATGCTGATCCGCATTTTGGCAAATGGTGGCCGTTTCAACCATTTCGACCATAAATGTTGACTGTCCTTCGGCCAATTTATCACTGGCGCCAATGCGCGTGTACAAGGATTCCACAATTCGAAAATGAGCCATTTCAGCGGGGACATACCCACCCATCTGACCCATGATGACACACAGGGCCACACTGCGCATTACCGTGGATTTACCGGCCATATTTGGTCCGGTAATGAGCATGAATGGTTGATCTTTTGGCAAAGCCACATCGTTTCTGATGAATGGCGTGGATTGATGTTCAGCCACCATGGGATGCCATAAGCCTTGGATGACCAAATCCGACTGGGGCTGGCCATGAATGGTTGGGCAAGTGAAGTTGTGCTTAATGGCCACACTGGCCATGGATTGTATGGCATCCATATGAGCAATAATCGATGCGTATTCCTGCAAATGTGGCACGCATGCTTCAACGGTTTGAATGAGCTCTTCGTACAATCGTTTTTCCAAATTGGCTTGCTCTTGTTGGGCATTTAATAGTATGGTTTCTTTTTCCTTGAGTGTGGTGGTAATGTAGCGCTCAGCCGTTGTGAGGGTTTGTTTTCGAATAAAATGGTCTGGCACTTTGTCTTTATGGGTGTTTGGAATTTCAATGTAGTACCCAAATACTTTGTTAAATCCGACCTTTAAGCTTTTGATCTGCAACTGTTCTCTCAGTTGAGGTTCAAGATCTTTGATCCATTGACGAATTGTGGCGAATGATTCGCAAAGCTCATCAAGCGATTGACTGTGCCCCGGCCGGAAAATCCCACCCTCTCGGCAATGATTGGGAACATCATCCAGCAAGGCTGTATTTAAGGTATGCGCTAGCTCTTGCAAGCCCCCATCAATGATGGCACTCAAGGGCAATGACTGGGATGAAAAAACAGATCCCAATTGATTTACAAACCCCAAAACATCGTGAATAGAACCCAAGGATTGAGACAATGCCACCATGTCTTTGGGGTTATTTACACGCACACAAATTTTTGCAAGTAATCGTTCAATATCGTTTAAATGATCGGTTAAGTTGGCCCATTTTGAAAACACATCCTGATTTATTAAATGCGTGACTTGTTGCTGACGCGTTTGTATTTTATCCTCATCGATCAAGGGGTATCGAAGCCATTCACGTAACTGTCTTGATCCCATGCTCGTGTTGGTATGATTAATGAGTGAAAATAACCCCATCTTTTTTTTAAATAGGTCCAAATGATCCATTACCCCTTGATCAAATACGCAACAATCTTTGGTTGTTCTTGCCCGAATCTGATGAATATGTTTAAGACTTGATTTTTGTGTGTATGCCAAGTAATCCAATATGGCCACGATGGCTGGAAATGCGGATTGATTATCTTCAATGTGAAATACCGCCAATGATTGCACATTAAAATGATTTAAAATATAGGTTTTGGCCTGCTGGGTTTCAAATGGAAAAAAAGCGCTTTTGGATGGATGGTTAATGGCATCAAAGCATGCATCTGAGACCAATACTTCACGGGCATCCAGGCGCATCAGTTCTCGTTGAGCGTTGTCCAGTGAATCAACAACGTCACAAAAAAATTCCCCCGTTGTGGCATCCACCACCGCATAACCAACCGAAGATCTGGCTTGATGAATGGCCACCAAGTAATTGGCCGCTGTGGACTCAAGCACCGGATCCAACTGAGTGGTTCCAGGGGTTACGACTCGAACAACATCACGTGGTGTTGGGCCTTTTCCATCAAAATCACCCTCCATTTGTTCACAAATGGCCACTTTGTAGCCATGCTCTACTAACTTAGACACATAATTTTCAGCGGCGTGAAAGGGAATGCCACACATGGGAATCCGTTTGTCATCTTTGCCGCGCCCCGTTAAGGTTAAGGATAAAACCTTTGATGCAATCTTGGCATCATCATGAAACATTTCATAAAAATCACCCAATCTAAAAAATAAAATGGCATCCTTGTGTTTCTTTTTTATGCTGTCATATTGTTCCATCATTGGTGTCATCGACATACCTACCATTATAAATGAACCCCCCATTGATGCAAGAAAGAGCTTTGTGTTTTAATTTCCCCCATGATAAAATTTACTTAAATAAATCATATGATCAAATGAAGTAACTACTGTTTTGATGTCAATGATTCATCGGAGGTTATTTATTATGGCAGTTGCAAAATCAGATGGACGGTCACTAAGTCCAGTACAGACGAGAGTCCGTAAGGAAACATTGGTTTCTCAAAGATTA
Source organism: bacterium UBP8_UBA817 (assembly GCA_002296285.1). Taxonomy (GTDB): domain Bacteria; phylum Margulisbacteria; class Marinamargulisbacteria; order UBA817; family UBA817; genus UBA817. Next base: position 17,212 of record DBHX01000046.1, on the reverse strand, counting down.
GGATCCGCTAATGCTGACACTTCACGTATTATGGAAGGCACTACAAAACATAGTTTAGAGATGCAGGGAGGAGCTGGCAAAGTCAATGCTTCAGTTGTGGACGGAACCAAAGTAAAAGAAATGGAAGCTTCGTTAGAAAAGGTAAGTATATCTTCTGGGTCAATGAAACCTCAAACCACTGGAGAGCTTGGTAAAGTTGCTGACGCTTCGGCGGCATAACCACTACATTTTGACCTAATCTAGTTAAACGCTCATCCGTGGATGAGCGTTTTTTTTGCCTCGATTATGGGAATCGGCACGGTAATTTTTGCACGACTTCTTCGGCAAATGTTTTATGAATGGCATTCACTTTTGCCATTTCAAGGGAACCTTCATTATCTTGGTAAATCATGCGAAACGACACATTCACTTCATCATGGCCTGGTTTTTGATAAACCCCGCATAAAATGATGGATTCACAAGCGGTTGGCTTATTGGCACGAAGAATGGCCAATGCATCCCCTACCGAAACCCCTTGATCCATAATATAGGTGACATCGCGTGTGGTGGATGGGTACTTTGAAATAAGTTGATATTGATGCATTGAATTGCCCCCGGTTGCTGCCAAATTAAACTCGATTAATCCGCAAACGCCCAACTTTCGCTTGGATTGAATGCTGGGATGCAACATACCAAAACACCCTATTGCGCTACCGTCCACTAAAATATCAGCAGACTGCCCTGGATGCAAGCGTAAATTATCAGATCGTTGAACATCAAATTCATGACCCAATAACTGCTCAACCACCCCTTTAATATAATAAAAATCAATGCCCGTTTGATGAGTACTTGCGTGGGGTTCGTGATGACGATCTCCCGCAATTAATCCAGAGAAATGCCACGCTTCGTGACCACAGCTTGACCACACTGGCCCCATTGAAAATAATCGACAAGGCAATGAGTGACGGGTGGCATTAAACGCCGCAATGTCAATGAGTGATTGCATTGCATTTGATCGTAAAGCTGTCAATTCTGGCGTTATTGGATTTAAGATGGCCGGTTGCCCATCCACATCATTTTCAAGCAGTGGAAATGGGACCACTTCCGTTAACCCCAGATGCAATGCACGCTGCTGAAAGTCTTGGCGCTTCGTCCAAAGCGGATGGTGCTGAACACGTAGCATATGGGCCATGGGTGTCGGCGGGACACCTTCAATTCCTGAAAAGCGACACATTTCTTCTGCAATGTCTGGCCATTCTTGGCAATCATGGGCCCTAAAACTTGGAACATGCACCTGCGTGCCGTCCACACCAAACCCCAAAGGGATCAACTGTTGCTTTAGCTGGTCTAGAGAATACGATGTTCCCAAGAACTGATTGATGGTATCCATGTGAATATCAATGGTGGTTGTTTGTTGGGCCAGATCCCCTTTAACTGCGGGTTCATGCACATGAATATCATCATGCATGGCCAATAATTCATGAACACGGGCAACCGCCAGCATGAGGCCCGCGGCATCCACATGTTTCTCAAAACGATTGGAACTTTCTGAACGAACCCCCAACATTTTGGTCGCTTTTCGAACCACCACAGAATCAAATAGGGCGGTTTCCAATACAATGGTATTGGTCGCATCACTAACTTCACTTTCTCTAGCCCCCATGACACCAGCCACAGCCTCAATGCGACCATTGCACTCAATGATGGGAATGGTTGCATCCAATGTGTATGTTTTTTCATTTAATAATTCAACGGATTGCCCCTGGGCAAGCGTGGCACGAATGGATTCAATATTGGCCGCATCAAATGCATGCATGGGCTGCCCAGTTTCGATCATGACAATGTTCGTGACATCCACCAACCACGATAGCGGTCGAAATCCTGAGTAATAGAGCTTTGTTTGAAACTGCAATGGGGTTGATTTGTTATGAACACCAGATATTTTTTGAGCTCGATAGTACGAACAAAAAGTTGAATCAATCTCACACGTGATATTACTTTGTTGAGTCGGAGCTATTTCTTTGGGCGAAAATGATTTTGATTCACCATACAGTGCGTGGCATTCCCGGGCCAATCCCAATAAACTTAGGGCATCCCCACGATTGGGCAAAATGGAAACATCGAGAACGGTATCCAGCAAACCGGCGGCCTCAATGAAATCAACACCCACGGGCGTGTCCGTTGGAAGTACCCAAACACCCGGCGATGTGTCCGTTAATCCACATTCTACGGCCGAACACATCATGCCATTGGACTCAACGCCACGAAGTTTTCCTTTTTTTATTTTAAGCCCACCAGCCAACGTCGCCCCATGCAAACTCACTGGAATTTTATCGCCCTCATTCACGTTATCTGCCGCGGTGACAATTTGAATGGTGTCGCTGCCAATATCCACTTGCGCAACCCGCAAACGATCCGCATCTGGGTGTGCTTTAAATTCTTTAATATGCCCCACCACAATCTTTGATAAGTCCCGCCCTTTGTGATGAACCGCTTCAATTTCAAATCCAATCCGATTTAAATCATGAATTAAAGTTTTTTCGTCCGGAAACACAGCAAATTCTTTAAACCAATTGAGGGATACTAACATGCGCCGGCTCCTTGTCGTAAAAATCGAATATCATTGTCGTAAAATGCACGGATGTCTTGAATCCCATACTTTAACATGGCCAATCGATCGATGCCCAAACCAAAGGCAAACCCAGTGACTTGATCGGGATCATACTTAACCGATCGAAATACGTTTCGATGCACCATCCCAGCGCCCAATACTTCCATCCATTCTCCAGTGGATTTAAATTGAACATCCACTTCAAATGATGGCTCAGTAAATGGAAAATAGCTGGAACGATATCGAATTGGAAAATCATCCTCAAAAAATATTTTTAATAATGTCTCGAGTGTAAATTTTAATTCGGGTAATGATACCCCATGATTAACATAAAGCCCTTCCAATTGATGAAACATTGGAGAATGGGTTCTGTCCGCATCGCATCGAAATACTTGCCCTGGAGCAATAATTTTAACTGGGGGCTGATGATCCTTCATATAACGAATTTGAACCGATGATGTGTGGGTGCGCATAACCCGATCTTTTTCCAAATAAAAAGTATCATG
>DBHX01000046.1:0-13808 GCA_002296285.1 bacterium UBP8_UBA817 | reverse complement strand
TTCCAAATAAAAAGTATCATGCATGTCACGAGATGGGTGTGATTCTGGAATATTTAATGCCTCAAAATTATGAAACATGTCTTCAATAATTGGCCCTGAGGCCACAGAAAACCCCAATGACTCACAAATTTGAACCAACTCAGCTTCCGCTCGTTTAATGGGATGCATGGCACCAATATCCATACGATCACCAGGCAATGTAATATCAACGGATTCTTTGGCCAATTGCTGATTGAGTTGCTCTTCTTCCAAGGCCTTAATTTTTTTATCAAAAGATCCCAAATACTTTTGTTTGATTTCATTGACTTTTTGACCAACCAAAGGTTTTTCTTCGTTGGTTGCCTCTCGGATGCCCTGCATCACCTGGCTAATTCTACCTTTCTTTCCGAAAAAAGATTCCTTTAATTCAATGATTTGATCAATGCTTGATACGTCGTTAACTTGACGCCTTAAATCTTGGTCAATATGATCTAGTTTTTCTAATAATGACATGGGTAAAATAATATCGGATTGAGGATGATTTTACAAATTATAGTCCATGTCAAACACAATTATTTGAGGGTGGCTAATCAAAAACTTCACATTAGATTTGATCATCATTCTAAAAACCTTGGTAAATTATTGATCAAATATAATAAAAACCCCCATTTTTTTCTTAAATTATATTGCCCAAATATGAGGTAGTGATTACACTAACGGTATGGGTAAATTAAAACTCCTGGATGAGAAAAAACAATTTCAATCTGAATTAATTGATATTTTACTGGATAAAGCCAGTGTAAATCGCTATAAAACATTGGCTGATTATTGCAATGCCAACAAACTAAGTTTAGATGAAAATGAACATAAGGAATTTATTAAAAAAGTAGAAAAAACCATTTATGATCAAGTCGTTTACTATGCGCATTTAATGTACCACTACATGGAAACCTCCGGAGATTGGGGAGAACCAGGGGAACAACAAGTGAAGATCACTTTCTGTAGAAACTTACTTAAAGTTGATCCGAAAGTGCACTTGGATGCGGAGCATGCGACAAAATTTAATGAAAAAGTAAAAATCACCATTCAAGATTTAAAAATTAATGCGCTATCCGCTGAAGTTGCAAAGCAACAACTTCGACAATATAAGTTCAAACTATTTGGTAAAGAATTTGAAACCTTTAAGGCCTTGGATTTGGATCGATATCTGAAATTTTCAGGCTCCAATAAATTTTTACATGCGGGGCAATACGGTGCTCAAATGGAATTCATTATGGGGTCTGGCAAACACAAAGATTACCATGGATATAACGTAACATTTGTTCAGAAAGAATACATTCGAACCCCAAACAATGTCATGTCTATGGCCGCCATTATTGGGCATCAGAATATTTACATTCGATTGGAATCCCTTAAAACCATCTTTGCTCAAAAATGGATTCAGATTTTTGATTACAATGAGTTTGAAATGCTCACCATTCATTCGGACCCTTTTTGGAATATTGCTGAAGGCATTAAACAACAAGTATTGGAAAAATATGATATTCAGACCAAAGAGTTGCTAATTGAAAAAGAATCCACATTTTTAAATGATATGTCAGAAACCATTCTATATCATGAATTGGGACATGGCATTATTCAGCATCATATTTTACCCTTCGAATTAGGCGCTATTGGTGAGGCATCCAAACTGTATGGCGAAAACATTTATACCGCTATTTTAGAATTTTTAGCTGATTTTTCGCCTGTTCATAATAAACTTAAAGGCCCCATACAAAATATGATTGGGATTAGTAAAACGGATCTTAATCGAGCCAGTCGCATGTATTTAATGTATTTATCAGATACCTGGTTTTATAATACGGATGATAACTACATGTACACTTATTCGGATTTAATGACCTTAATACTGATTCGATATATAACGTCTGGTGGCATTGACTTTAAAAAAATGGAGCAGGAGCTATTGTATGATCAAGGCACATCATCTCATTTTGATCGCATCATCGATTTATATAAAGCCGATATTACGGAACTAAAAACAATGTGTGAAAATGCCACATTTAATATTGGTGGTACAGACATGCCCTATCAAAAAATCCGTGATTTCTTAATTGAAGAATTCCGAAAAAATGACGGGTTTGTTCATGTTGAAACCTATGAATTTCTTGTGCCTTTTTGGTCCAATATTTTAGGCTACATTCAAACGGTCTCCAACTCCAAAGAATTGGTGAAAGATTTTCTAACCCAACAACAAGAAAAAGCATTAAAAAAAGTAATGGTCCTGTCTTGTGGCAAAGAAACGGCCATGAAATATAACTTTGATCATCGACAATACATTGTTGATCGGATGAATGAATTAAAAATATTAGCCATTGACGCTAATTAAAAATAATTCGATTAATGTAACTATCCATTTGATCGAGTACTTTTCCAGTTCCTAATGCAACGCATGATAATGGATCATCCGCAATCGTTACTGGCAATCCCATTTGTTGATGAATAAACTCAGCTAAACCACTAAGCATTGCCCCACCTCCAGTTAATGTAATTCCATTCGAAAAAATATCAGACGATAGTTCTGGGGGGGTGGTTTCAAGTGTTCGCCGGACAGCCGTTACGATGGCCATGACAGGCTCTTCAATTGAATCGCGAATTTCCATGGATGATATGGTAAATGTTTTGGGCAACCCGGTCAGTAAATCTCTCCCAGTTACTTCCATGCTTCGTTCCTCTTTAAAGGGTAGTACGGATCCAATTTTGCATTTCATTCGCTCGGCGCATCGATCCCCTATCAGTAAATTATAGTTTTTTCGGCAATGATTAACGATGGTTTGGTCAATTTCATCCCCAGCAATGCGGATGGACTCAGAAACCACAATGCCCCCCAAGGAGATGACCGCCACCTCCGTGGTTCCACCACCAATATCAACAATCAACCGACCACTGGGTTCAAAGACATCATGTCCTGACCCAATGGCCGCTGCCATGGGCTCTTCAATGAGATAACAATGTTTTGCTCCCGCCATATTTGCAGCATCTAAAACAGCGCGCCGTTCAACACTCGTAATGCCATAGGGAATGCCAATCAAAAGTCGGATTTTTTTAAAAACTGGCACACTGGCTAACTTTAAAAAATGCCGAATCATGGCTTCGGTTGTTTGATAATCTGAAATAACACCATCTTTGAGTGGTCGAATGGCAATAATGGACGCGGGGGTTTTCCCAACCATTTCATATGCCAAATCTCCGATGGATAAGACCGATTGAGATTGCTGGTCAAAAGCAACCACACTGGGTTCACGAATAATAATGCCATGGTTTTCCTTGTAAACAACACTATTCGCCGTTCCAAGATCAATCCCAATATCACACATCCGAGCATTCGATAATGACTTCAACATGATTTGACTATACCATAGTGCGAAAATATTTTTAACAATCTATTTATTGGTAACCCCATCACGGTATGGTAATCTCCATTGATTGAATCAATAAACGGCGGATTATCTTGAATCCCGTAACCTCCAGCTTTATCAAATGGTTGAAAGCTCTTAATATAATCATCAACCTGATCATGATCATACGGTGTGAATGACACCTCGGCCTCATCCACACACACCATCCAATCAGATCTCACTGAATCATATAAAACACATGCCGTAATGACTTTATGCACACCACCTGATAAAGATTCCAACATCGTAACCGCTGATTTATGATGTCGTGGTTTTCCATAAATCTTTTGATTATTAACAACAATTGTATCCACCCCCATGATTAGGCCTTGATAATTAGCAACAGATGCATGGGCTTTGGATAAGGCCAGCCGAATCACATATTCTTTTGGGGTTTCAAAATCAAACCGTTCAGGTTCATGAGTCAGTAAATTATCAATTTGTGTAAACGAAATATGATGGTCACCAAGAATCTGAACTCGCCTTGGCGACTTTGAACATAGAAATAGAGGGGTTCCCATACTTAGTGCTTTGATATAAAGGATTGAATATTACGGTTACTTAATTGATTAACCAATCGTTGCGCAGACGCTTGTGTTTTAAATGCCCCAACTTGAACCTTATAGGACACTTTGTTGTCACGCGAGGTTAATGACCATACGTACCCGTCAAACCCTTTGGATTTAATTTTACTTAATTCAGCTTCCGCATTTTTGATATTTGAAAAACTGCCAGCAATGACGCGATACACCACTTTTTTTGTGGGGGCTGGTGTATTGGTAACCACAGGCACTATTACTTTTTTGGTCTCAACGGGTGCACTTACCACAGGCTTTTGAATTGGAACCATGTGTTTATTAATTGCAACATTTTTGACAGGCGCTGAATCCACCATATCGTTTTGATTATCCTCTGGCAATACATCCCAATTGGCTGTATTGGACTCCTTGATAGCCTCATCAATCGGAATGGATTCAATTGCAACATCGCTATGTTGATTCATATTTAATGCATTTTTGCCAACTTCAAGAACCCCAAATGTAACCAATATTATGACAACGATACTGATTGATAATACAATGGCTGTTTTTTTCCAACTAAATGTATACTCTTCTTTTTGTTTTAATGCATCTCCAATACCATTATTGAATTCTAATTCTTCGTTGATATCTATATTTTCAAACTCTGAAATTGACATAAAAAAATTATATCATAATTCAAGTTTGGACGAAAACACCTGATTTTTTTATACTGTAGTCATGGCCCATAACTTAGAAATCATTCAAATTAGTTTTCCTGTTGATTTTCAACTTCAACCGATAGCATCTCAATTAATTAAGGAAAAACTTGCGATTTGTATTCATGAGTTTTCAACCGTCACAAGCTTTTATGAATGGAACAACACCCTAGAGTCCAGCAAAGAAAAACTCGTTCATATTAAAGCCAAAAAACATCATTTCAAAACCATTGAATCAATCATTATGAAAGCTCACCCCTATGATGTCCCAGAAATTATTGCCATCCCCATGGGGGCCATTAGCCAACCATACCTTGAGTGGGCCAATGGAATTTAGTTCTGATTCACTTCTTTTAAAAAATCAGAATCCATGCCTTTTGTCAGGTTAGACCCATCTTCAATAATGTCTTTTGTGCTTGTGGCGGCCTCTATTTTTTGATTCACTAATGCTAATCTTAAATTATCTTTTGATTTTTCAAATGTGTCTTTTAAATAGTTTAATAAATTTATATTTTCAATGTCTGATGCCAGTAATTTATCAAACTGCTGATCTCGTTTGGATGAGAATTTTTCTTGATTATAAATTTCAGCAAGCAACACATGGATTTCAGGAATAAACGCGCCAATTAATGATTCTTTGATTTCACCTTTTAATAAAATTTGTTTGGCATTGGGGACATCGCCCAGCATGAGATACAATTGCGCAATTAATAAGTTTGGGTATGGATTTGATGGGTCCTGTGAAATAACCCCTTGGTACGCATCAATCGCTTCCATTAAGCGTCCCTCATTTTTAAGTTTCAACGCATTTAAACTGGGATCTAACACTTTAATTTCTCGGCCAGCTTGCTGATTAAATAAGTAAGAATAGAATACCCGACGTTCCCAATCTTTCTTCAATTGATCTTCTGTGATTTGCTGAGTCACCGGTAATTCTGATTTATTTTTTAACTCAACGATAAAGTAACCATTTAATGTTCGAATTGGTTGAGATATCTCCCCAGGATTGATGGAATAGATGGCTCTGGCCAAATCAGGAATCACTTGATTAATGGATAAGCGTTTCGATTGCATGTTTGGGGTTGCGATGCCCATATCATTCAGTATTGTTTTCAATTCGTTTTTAAACGATTCGGAATTTGAAATATTGGCACGAATGGCCATGGCCTTGGCATATAAATCTTCGTCTTCAATCACGGCATTTTGACTGGTCCGTTTTGAAATAAAGATATCGTTAATGACGTATTGGTTATTCATGTTATCCCGATCAAGGGCATTTATTTCAATGGATGATAGCAATGCACGTTGCAGTTTGGACGCTATGATATCATTTTTTAATTGATACAGCATCGACTCATAGGATCCGCCCAATTCCGCTATCTTTAACTTAAGGTCTTTTTTATCCGTCACCCCAAACTGATCCATGACAGAGTACAGTGCAGCGTTCACTTCTGATCGGGTGGCTTTAATCTTTTGAGAGGTTCCCATCTCAAGTAATAGCGTATTTTCAATGGACTTATTGAGCGCATTGAGTTGGATCATTTCACTTGTATTATTATTTAACTGAATATTTTCAGGAAGTTGGGAAATTAAACGTCGATTTTCAAGTAAAAACATTTGCCTTGATACAGGGGCTTCTCCAATGAGGGCAACCGCTGATTGACGATCCATTTGACGTTGCTGAATATCTTTGGATGATTTAAATGAATCATTAAAAAAAACAACCCCCATAAAGGTTGTAACAATAAAGGCAATAATAATGCCATAAACAATCTTAATACTATTATTTCGTAAAAAACTTAACATAACTACCTCATTTTCAAACTTCGTGATACCGATATATAAGCCCCCAACATGCCTATAGTAGCACCTGATATTAACACAAATCCATAAATATAAATTAATGATGCATCATCGGTAATAAATGGAAAAAATGGCATTTTTTCAATCAATTGATGAATGGCAATCGAATAAATAAAGTACAAGAGTCCCACAGAAATACTGGCCCCGAGCACCCCAATAATAAACCCTTCAATTAAAAACGGACCTTTTATAAATCGATCCGTTGCCCCAACCAGCTGCATGATGCTAATTTCTTCATTACGCGCAATCACTGTCAAACGAATCGTGTTCACAATAATAAATAGGGACGCTAAAATTAATAGCATAATTAAGGACCAACCACCAATGGCCATAACTCGCCGAAATACCTCCACCCGATCCGCTAATTCACCCCCATAAACAATGTCATCAATGATTGTATCAAATCGCTTGACATACAAGATAATGGATTTGATATCTTGCGCCCCTTCTAATTTGATATTTAAAGAATGCGGCAAGGGATTATCAGTGATGTACTGCTTTAAATTAAGATGACTGTAATCACTTTGAAATGACTTCCATGCCTTTGTATTATTGATGAATTCAACATCTTTAATGCCGTCTATGGCTTTTAACTTACGGCGAAACAATTGGATATCTTCAATATTTAAATTGGGCTTTAAAAACAATCTAATTTCTAGTTTTGAGGCAATGTCTTCGGTGACCTTATTTAGGTTGGCTGAAATTAACATAAATAATCCCAGTAAAATAAGGGTGATGGATACCGTTGCGATTGCAATAATGGTCATTAAACTGGACCGTTTAAGTCCAATGAGTGTTTCCTTAATAAAAAATAATATGGCATTTAAATTCATTATTCGATATATGTTCCCAGGACTTGATCCCTCGCCAATTTCCCTTTATTCACCGCAATAACACGTTTGGGAATTCCATCCACAATTTCAGTGTCGTGCGTGGCCATAATAACCGTGGTATTGTGGGCATTAATTTTTGTAAGTAAATGAACAATCTCCCAAGATGTTTCAGGATCTAAATTCCCCGTTGGCTCATCGCATAATAAAATCGACGGCTGATTAACTATGGCACGCGCAATGCAAATTTTTTGCTGCTCACCACCCGATAATTCCCGTGGGTAGTGACTGGACTTTCCAGATAATCCCACCAAATCCAGCGCATAACTGACTTGCTGTTTGATTTTTTTGGATGGAACATGCATGACATGCAACGCAAAGGCCACATTTTCATACACGGTTCGACGGGGCAATAATTTATAGTCTTGGAAAATCATGCCGATATTTCGGCGATAAAAAGGAACTTGAGCGTCGTTCAAGTGACCTAAAACATATTTATCAATGATGATTTCTCCCGATGTCACCTGCTCCTCCATAAATATTAATCTTAAAATGGTGGATTTCCCAGCACCCGATGGGCCAATTAAATACACAAATTCATTTTCTGGAATGGCCATGGTCACGCCATTTAATGCATTAAACCCATTGGGGTATTCTTTCACAACATTTTTAAATGAAATCATTGAGCCACCGAAAGTACGCTAAGTTTTTGTTTTACCTGATCTACAATATCACTTTCTTCAAAACCATAATGTTTTTTCAAATCTGCGTAAGGGGCACTTAACCCAAAGCTATCCACAGAAACTGCAATTCCATTTCGTCCAATAAAACGCTCCCAACCAAACGATGACTGTGCTTCAATGGACACATTCAATTTAGCGTTTCCAATTACTGATTGTTGGTATGTTTCGCTTTGTTCCGAAAAAAGCTCCCAGGACATCAAGGAAACCACCCGGGTTTTGATGCCCATGTCATCTAATTTTTGAGCAATCGATAAGGACATAGCACATTCAGAGCCGGTTGAAAATATGGTCACGTGTGCGCTATCAATCTCTTTCAATACATACCCGCCCTTAATGGCTCCTTCAAACGATGTTTCTTCACGAGATTCTATGTTTTGACGAGATAATACAATGGCCGTTGGGGATTGCCTTAATAATGCCAAATACCAGGCGGCCTTGACTTCTTCTTCATCGGCGGGACGGCAAACCGTTAAATTTGGCATGGCCCGCAATGACGCCAAATGCTCCACAGGCTGGTGTGTTGGACCATCTTCACCCAAAAATATAGAATCATGGGTAAATTGGTAAATCACCGGAATGTTCATTAATGCCGCCAATCGAATGGCATTTCGCATGTAATCTGAAAACATTAAAAATGTCCCAATATAGGGACGAAAAGACTGTGTTAAAACCAAACCGGATGCCATGGCTGCCATTGCAAACTCTCGAACTCCGTATTTAATGTTCCGACCCAAGTAATCTTTGGTTGACATGGCTGAATAGTTTTTCAAAAATGTGTTATCAGAACAGGACAAATCAGCTGAACCGCCCAATAAACTGGGGACATCTTGTGCCAATGCTTGCAAGCATTGGGCGGACTGCGTTCTGGTGGCCTTATTTTTTGCAACTTCCAATGTTGATAATCGTTGATGCAAGTGTTGCTTATTTACTGGGGATTGATATGAATCAAACAAATTGGCCTCATCACGATATTTTCCTCGCCATTGATGAAAGGCTTCTTGCCATTCCAAATACTGTTTTTTTTGTTTTATGGCATGAGCTTCAAAGAAGTAGCGCACGTTTTGTGGCACATAAAAAGGTTGATCCGATTCGAATTTTAATGCCTTTTTTGTTTTTAATACTTCGGCTTCCCCCATGGCCTTGCCATGAATTTCAGACGTGCCTTGCAATCCCGGGGAGCCTTTCCCAATGACTGTTTTTGCAATAATTAACGATGGCTGCGTTGCTGCTTTTGCAGCGTCAATGGCTTTTTTCAACATCTTAAACGAATGCCCATCGATGGTTTGAACAAACCAACCATACGATTCGTAGCGCAATTTGGTATTCTCAGACATGCATTCATCCACCGGACCATCCAAGCAAATATCGTTGGAATCATAGATCAGAATTAAATTATCAAGATTTAAATGCCCCGCCAATGATGAGGCTTCTGATGTAACGCCTTCCATCATGCAGCCATCCCCGGCCAAAACAAACACATTGCCGTCAAATAATGAAGCATTGCTTTGATTGAATGTTTTGGATAATTTCTTCATGCCAAGCGCCATACCCGCTGCCGTGGCAACCCCTTGCCCCAATGGACCGGTTGTGGTTTCAACCCCATCGGCCTCACCATACTCTGGATGCCCCGCGGTCTTTGCGTGAAGTTGACGGAATGATTTAATGTCATCCAAATCAATATCAAACCCAGCCAAATGAAGCGATGAATACAATGCCATGGAGCCATGCCCTGCGGACAAAATAAAGCGATCTCGATTGATCCACTGGGAATCATTTGCATTGTAACGAAGTTCATGACCATAAAGATATGCCATGATTTCAGCACACCCCAAAGGCAACCCTGGGTGCCCAGAGTTGGCCGCTTCAATGGCGTCCATGGATAGGGCTCGAATCGTATTTGCAACTTGCTTTAACATATGTTCATTGATTTTCATTGATTCATCTCCCTAATTAAATTCACACGGTCATCCCAACTAATAATGTCATTAAAAACAATAAATATCATGAGGCCGATCAAAATGGTTGCCGCCGTGTTGTTAATAATTATTTCAGCATTTTTATTTAACGGCTTTCCACGCACAGCTTCAATGAATAAAAACATGAGATGCCCACCATCAAGTACTGGAAATGGAAATAAATTAATGATGCCTAAGCTGATGCTAATAAACGCAATTAACCCAAAAAAAGCGACCAAACTTTTTTGAATTTGAGATGAAGCAATTTGAATGATCCCCACAGGACCAGCCAATTCTTTTATATTGGCAGATCCTGACAGTAACATTCCCAGCCCTTGAAATGATTGTCCAATGGTAAACAATGTACGGTCTAAACCGGCGGAAATTGCTTTAAAAAAACCAACCTTTTGGTGTTCAGTTTGAAAGGACAACCCAATGACATACGTGCCCTGATCCGATAGTTGAGCCGCCATGGTAACGGTTTCAGAACGATTATTTCTAAGAAATGTTAATGCAAGATCAGCCCCCTTGGACGCTTGAATCACCCGGATCAAATCTTCTTGAACGTCTGTAACGGGGAAATTATTGATATGGGTAATTGTGTCACCAACCATGATCCCGCTTTGTTGAGCGGGGTATTCTGGCACTATCCGATGAACTTCTGATGTTAACTTTTGCTCTCCTACAATCCATGCAATAAATACAAAGATAATAAACCCTAATATTAGGTTCATGAATGATCCGGCCGCTAAAATGGACGCACGACTCCATACACTTTTTTCACGAAAATCTTCTTCAATGGGACAATCCTCCATATCATCCAAACCTTTGGCTTTAATAAAGCCACCAAATGGCAATGCTCGAATGGAGTACATGGTTTCGCCAATATTAAAAGAGACAACTTTTGGCCCCATCCCTACCGCAAATTCAGACACCCCAACCTTGGCTTTCTTTGCGGCCAATAAATGGCCAAGTTCGTGAATAAAGATCACAAAACCCAATGCCAATAACGTTAAAACAAATGACATACTGTTATATTATCGGACGAAGCAATTCTTGTCATCCATTGAACTTAAAAATATAGGATTTCGTCATGATTTTTTTTATAAATGCTTGCACATCATTGATGCTTATTTTGGTTAATGCCTGCTGAATATCAGTGTCATTTGCAATGGATGAGAATGTTTGATAGTGATACAGCATATCATTGCCTTTCATGGTTTGCTCTTGCCGACTATTTTGAAAATTAAACAACACTTGTGCTTTGGCTAATTCAAATTGTTCGTTGGTAATGGTTTCTTTCATTTCCTCAAATGCATCATTAATCATGGTTGATACTTTTGGAACATTTTTCGAATCCGTTAATGCGTAGGTGAATAACATGTCTTTTTCTCCCCATCGCATGTGCACGGTATGCACCACATACACCAACTGATTTCCCCTGAGGCGTTCATGCAGCACCCCCGATGGATACCTCATTCCTGACAATAACGCATCCACCAATTGCATTTTGAGGTATTGATCCAGGGTAGATATTGGCTGGACCAACGGATCAACTCGCATGACCACCCCCACCGGCTGCGATAGGTTTAATGAATAACTGGTGTCACTTTTAAAAGACGGCAAGGCGGGACGGCTTGTTGAGCGATCCCCTAATATTGACAACTCTTTTTTCAAAATGTCCACAATGGCATCTGGATTTGAGGATTGAACCACAATGGTCAATGGGGAATGATTCAATCGTTTCAATAAATACTTTTGAACATCTTTTATTGTTAATGGGTCGAGTGTTTTTTGGGTTCCTTTCAGTGATTTTGAAAATACCCCCCCCCTCGCATTCATGTTCTTTTTCAACTGATCAAAAGCATCTTGAAACCAATCTTCTGATCTTTTTTGAATGCTTTTTAATTGCTGAGATTTAACCTCTGTAAACGTGGCCTCATCGACATCAAACTGGGTGATTCCCTTTATGAATAATGGGAGCAATTTGGGCACATCCTTCGTGGTTAAGGTAATGCCATAGGTGAAGGCATTGTGCGATAAACGCGCCCCAATGATGGCACCTTTGGATTCAAAACGCTCTTGAAACGCGTCCCGATCCATCCCAAGAATTTTTTTCCCAAGCAACCCTGCCGTTAAATGGCCAATGCCATTATCCAGCGCCCCTTCTTCATCAATCCCCCCATTAAAATGGCAGGTGACTCGAACAATATCGTCATTTGATTCCGTAATTTTTAAGGCATCGACGCCCGCTCGAATCGGTTCTAAAATGGGCGGCGTGATTTTGATGGCCTTGGTTGATAACGGCACTTCGGGCATCTGCCGAAATACATACGACTGTCGTTTATTTTTTGATAAGTATTGAGCCACCACTCGGGTTAAATCCCCCGGTGTTACATTAGAGAATCCGGTTGAATATTGCTGAAAAAACAGTGGGTTTTGACCCATCATCATGGATTGACCAATGTCTTTTAGATACCCATCCAATGAGTTTTGCCCTAAGACATACTCGGTTCTTTTTTGAGAGACCGCTTTTTGAATCCGTTTTAATTCAATCCTTCGCCATCTAAACTGATCAATAAAATCTTGCACTTCACGAATCACGGTTTCGTTATTTTGAGTCGTTTCAAGTGCAATTTCGAAATAACCAATATCATAACTGGGGGTTATTGAATGAACGCTAATGCTTGTGGCTAAGGAACGATTGACCACAAACTCCTGATACAACAGGGATTGTTGCCCGTTGCCAAATATATAGGCCAATAAATCCAATGGATACACATCGTCATGATAAAACGATACAATGGGATAGCGAATAACCACTCGCTGGGTGGTTAATTTATCTAAAATAATGGATGAATGGGATGACGATAGGATGCGCCGTTCGGATCCATGGGAACGAATGGGAGCCGCTTTTTTTGGCAACTGACCAAAGGAATTTTCAACAATGGTGACAATCTCATCTTCTGATATATTTCCCCCCACCACAACCACCATATTTTCAGGGACATAGGTTAACTTATAGTAGGCTTTCAAATCTTCAGATGAGGTATTTAGCATGGCATCTTCATAGCCAATTATCGGAACTCTGTAGGGGCTATCTTTATAAAATAAGGATTGCAACTTCTGGTAAATGGATCGTTCCACATTGCTCTTTGCTCGCTCCATTTCTTTTTTGACAACGCCTTTCTCACGAACATACTCATCATTGGTCCAATCTGAAAAAGCCATCCATTCATACAATATTTGCAACGCCTTTGGGGTATTTTCCGACGACGACTTAATAAAATATGCGGTGTGATCATACGTTGTGTAGGCATTGCTGATGCCACCCAATGCATCGATCATCCGACGATAATTTGATTCTGGCTGACGGCTAGTGGTGCCACCGGCCACCAAATGTTCCAAGTAGTGGGATAGCCCAGCCCCCATCCATGGCCCTTCAAATAATGAACCCGTTCGAACAAACACATAGGATGAGGCCACCGTGGCTGAAGGATCATTCACCATAACCAATGTTACGCCATTATCAAAGGTTGTGACGGTTGGTTTTGGAAATGCATAGGATAATGTGGTTAGTAAAAAAAATGCGCAAAGAATTCGTTGAAATCGAGACATACCCCCACTATAAACAATCACCTTTAAAAACTCTACCGAATTCATTGATTCATGCTTTTGCTTCACCCAAACATTGTGTTAAACTAAGTATCTACTTGCCGAGGTGGTGGAATTGGTAGACACGC
>DBHX01000020.1 GCA_002296285.1 bacterium UBP8_UBA817 | reverse complement strand
CCCCCTCTTTTGTAAATCAGATAAAGCCATAACCGGAGGTTGTGACTTAAATCCAACACGTTCAATATTACCCGATTCACCCGCCAAGTGCCTGTGGGCAATGAATGAAACTTATACTGTCCACGCTCATAATCATACATTTCAGAAGAAATAATTGTTTTTTTGCCATCATATGCAACAAAAGCTGGGCGGACATTTAAATCTCCGGCTGTTATGTAAAATTGTTTATTGTCATAATAAATACCATAAAAAGGACCTGAATATGGTGGGTACGCATCTGGAATTGGCGATACCGGTAAATCCCCCTTCGTTGGCACCCGAAACACATGTGAAAAAACATCCTCTATTTTAAGGCCTTTGAGTTGCAATAGTGTTAAATATAGTCCCAAATCATAACTGTCACTATTTGCAGATAAATCTGGCAAATCAAGCATGGGAAATTGTTCTTTTAAAAGACTAATACACGCTAAACGTGTTGCCAGAGCACCATTATTTTCACCATTATTTTGGTTCCCCCAATGAAACAGATGCTCAAATCGGAGCAACGGCTCCGAATTAGTCGCCATACGAACATGACCATAAATTGTATTGGTTTTCTTAGGAATTTCATCGCAAAAGTATTGACGCAAATGTTCTGGCCAAGCCATTGATTTAAATACCAAATGATCCGACGCTAAACTCCATAAATGTGCGACTGAAGACGTTCTCGAAATCGTAAGTTCAGACGTAACCAAAAGAGACAAACGTTCAACCTCTTGAATTGGTTGTTCATCATTTCTCGACAAAAGAAATTGAACAACATCAAACGGAGCAGTTGCATCGCTATTCGGATCGAAATTGATCGTCTACATGAACGTAACGATGATCAGGAACATGATATGTTTCACCCGTGATAGTACTAATAATTGAGTCAAATTCATCGTCTTTTGGTAACGACATCTGCCCAATCAGCATCCAATCATTGCAATAATTCCACAGTTTCCCTTTGGAATTGGGGTTGAACGATAACGTTCTAACTAATGAGATGCGACTGAATGAATCAACCTTGCATTACATCTAGCATTCCTTGTAAATGGAGTTAATACGTTTCTAATCGACATTAAAATTCCTTTAATTCATATAAATTTGGAAGTTATTAAGGGAATTTTTATTCATTTATCGAATTTTCTAAAAAATTAGAAGAACAGATTTGAAATAATGGGCATTTATCATTCATTTTAAATAACGTATAATAAACGCATGACAAATTTTGGACCCATTGTTACCGCCATGGTCACCCCATTTAATGACGATGGAACCGTTAATTACAAACAAGCCGTCGAGCTTATGGATTACTTAATTCAAAACAAAAGCAGTACCATTTTACTCACCGGCACCACGGGCGAATGCCCAACGCTATCTCATGATGAAGAATACGAGCTGTATCAATTGGCCGTCAAATACTTTAAAGGCAAAGTCAATTTAATGGCCGGCACTGGCTCCAACTGTACAAAAACAGCCATTACATCCACACAAATGGCACAAGAGATTGGCATGGACAGCATCCTCCAAGTGGTTCCCTATTACAACAAGCCCTGTCAGCAAGGCATCTACAATCATTTTAGAGCCATTGCCGATGCCACCGATTGTCCCATCATGATTTACAATATCCCGGGGCGAACCGGCGTTAACATGACGGCTGAAACAGTTAAGAAGTGCGCAAGCATATCAAACATTGTTGCGTTAAAAGAAGCCGCCGGCTCCGTCGAACAAATGAAAGAATTTAGGGCCATTTGCCCCATTGATTTTCATATTTATTCAGGAGACGACGGACTAACACTGGAATTCATGAAAGAAGGTGCCAGCGGCGTGGTATCTGTTGCATCTCACTTGGCCGGCAAACAAATTCATGACATGATCGCCGCTTTCAATAACAATGACATCACGACGGCTAATGCATTGGATAAAATTTTACAACCATTATTTGATGTTTTATTCATTACAAGCAACCCTATCCCAGTTAAGGCGGCACTCAAACTCATTGGGTTTAATTGTGGGACCACCCGACCACCGTTAATGGCCATAACGGAAGAACAAAACCAGCAAGTGGAATCTGTATTGGATGCCTTTTTAGAAAAGGTCTAGCCGCATCCTCCATGCGCCACTGGTTAAAAAACAACGACTATTCAACACTTCTAAAAAATTATTCCTCGTTAAGTTTGGTTCAATTAAGTAACTACATACTCCCATTAATGACCTTACCTTATTTGGCACGAACCCTTGGCGCCACGAATTTTGGATTGGTCATCATGGCACAAGCCACCATGATCTACTTAACATTAATTACCGATTATGGGTTTGGATTATCTGCCACCAAAAACATCGCTAAAAATCAAAAAAACATCGAAAAAATATCTGAGATATTCAGCACCGTCATGAGCATTAAAATTGGGCTGTTGCTGGTTGGGTTTTTAATTTTGCATGGTTTAATCACCTTTATCCCTGTGTTCAAGGCCCATCAGGTATTGTTCTACTCATCATTTTTAATTGTCATTGGCAATACATTTTTACCGGGGTTTTTATTTCAAGGCCTTGAGAAAATGACGTTTATTGCCATATTTAATCTGTTTGCCAAATTAGGTTTTACAGGTCTTATTTTTCTAATGATCAATACCCCAACCGATTACCAATGGGTGCATGCCATTTGGGGATGCAGCTACATTATGGTGGATGCTGTTGCATTCTTGATTATTTTTTCACGGTTTAAAATCAAAATAAAACGACCCAATTTAAGTAACATTCAAGCCACACTCAATCACAGTTTCGAATATTTTTTATCACGGATAGCCATTGCCATTTACTTAAATACCAATGTTATTCTAGTTGGCATTTTGTTATCCACTGAAAATGCAGGGTATTATGGGGGTGCGGAAAAACTATTGTTTGCCATCACCACGTTTTACGCCCCACTCATTGAAACCATCTACCCATACATTTCTCGAACAAAAAACATTCCATTCATTAAGAAAATTTTGGCGGCCACCACCAGCCTCAACACCATCGGATGCATTGCGGCATTTTTTTTAGCACCGTTGATTGTACCACTCATACTAGGCACGACGTTCAAGCCGGCCACAGAACTATTTCAATGGATGCTAATCATTGCATTGCTTCACCTTCCAGCATCCATGATTGGGTACCCGGTATTGGGAGCTTTGGGCTATGAGAAAACCGCCAATCGAAGTGTCATTATTGGTGCAATAACACACCTGCTCCTACTGATCATATGTTACCCATCAATAACACAACCCCTCCACTTTATTTGGATCATGATTGCTTCGCAATTCATTATTTTTATGATTCGAGTCATTAAATTATTACAGATTCAGCGGCAACACCATTAAGCGAGGGCCCATTTTCCTGAACAATGAATCGATTCGAAATAACCAAACAATCTTGATTGAACGTTCGTTAGGGCAACCATTCTAAATCTTGGATTTTTACAAACATTTGATTGACCGCTTGATAACACTCATTTAAATCGCTTATTTAAAATATATTATTATAAAATATACCCATGCAATATTTAATTAAAATAGTATTATCAAGCATAATCATTGTGAGTGTGTCAGAAATTGCGAAGCGTGTCAGCTGGATCGCAGCCATCGTGGCATCACTTCCACTGGTTTCAATCTTGGCTTTAATTTGGCTTTATATTGACACTCATGATGTTCAAAAAATTATTGCATTATCAAACGAGATTTTTTGGGCGGTGCTCCCCTCGCTTTTATTTTTTGCCATTTTACCCGTACTATTGCGAATGGGATTTAATTTTCCACTGGCTTTAATTCTTTCAATGGTCATCATGTTTTTGGGATATAGCCTCTATGTCCTCATATTAAATTATTTTGGCATCAAATTTTAAGTTTGCGTAAAATAATCCCTGCCATTATTCTTTCACGGCCGTGTACGAATGGCTCACATTGCTATCATCTTTATAGGATTCATTCTCATGCGAATTTAATGAAAACTCAGAAAAATCCAAATACATTGAATCAAATGTTCGCCCAAACGTTGTCATGGAATAGGATCCATTACTATTTAACACAACTCGCTTTATTGGCATATCAAATTCAGCCGACGGGGCTTTTGAATCAACCGTAAAGTAACGCCGAGAAAACCCACCCAACACTTTACTATTGGCATCTGTAAATAAAACAACCATGCCACCGGCTTGATTCGCAGCCTCTGTATTTTTACGAATAAAATACCGCTGAATGGTGGGATTGGTCGAAGCTGCAATGGGGGTTAAATGAGGAAGCCCAACGCAAAGCGATAAAATATCACCATCGGACCCTTTCTCCCCTTGAAAACACCCCCCCACAGCAACATTGGTTTTTATCCCAAATCGACCCCAAGCAACATTCTTCAAATCCATAAACAGTGTCAATGGCAACTCAATGGAATCAGATACCTCAAAGTTCTCTTGCAACTCATGATAAAACCGACATTGATTGAATGTCACACTCACCGCCTGTTCAAGAATAGCACCCGTTTGCTCCAAAAAACCTTCTGTCGAATGAGAATAATACGTCTTTTTGAAGCCACTCTTTGTGATCTCAACCGTACCCTTCACTTTGGCATTAAACCCAGCATTATTGCCAGAACATGACGTAATGGTCAGATACCGGTAATTGGCCACCTTAATTTCCTTTGAAATAGACAGATTTGACAAAGAAATATTATTGGTCAGCTCCATCAAACAATCCCCGCTGGTGCATTCATACAAGGTAATCTGATCACCTGACGGCAATTCTGCAGACATGTCGGTACTCAGCACAATGCTTTGAATTGGAAATTGATAACTGGACGGTGTAAAACTTTGCTCACCATCATCGGCAAACATAGCGACCGAAAGTAACAATAAAAAAAGTTTACTCCACATTTTTAATTTGAAAAGAAACAATCCCATAGCTATCGTATTGCTTTAAGGAGCAGGCCCCAAGAATCACCACCAATACCCCAATTCCAATAATTAATTTAAGCTTCCTCATATCAGAATAAGTTATCGATCAATGACCTGGATTCGTTAATTAAACGCCATCAGCGACACAGATAAAATACATTCCGGTTCACTGGATCACCAGAGCGATACGAGTAAAACAACCGCGATTCGCATTGGGTGCAGGCATCCGAAACATCAATCGTGGCACTCGAATGAAACGCCGCTGTTATCTGATCTTTGTTTTCGCCCACCAAATCAAAATAAGTATTGGTATCACGATCAATTTGATAACAAAATAAACACGACGCCGGACCAAACCATGCATGAACACTACTCACCCCCTGTTCTATCAGCCGCTGACATACTCGATAAGTAATCTCATGAATGGTTCCCTCACGCCCCGCATGAATCACGGCAATATAAGGATCCGCATCCAATAATATCGGCAAACAATCGGCGGTTTTAACGGATAATAATACATTCTTTTCGGATGTAATGCAGGCATCCGCATCCACCACATTAACTTCACCTGAATAATCAATCACCGACGCATTCAGATGCTCCGCACTGTCCAACGAACCAACATCACCGTTGGAATATTTTGCCAATAAAGATCCATCCATGGCTTCAATAGAGGCAACCGTATTGGAGTGGGTTTGATTCATGGCAATGAGGGTTGATGCATGGGCATCCCCAATCAAACCATGTTTCGTATACGCCATAAAAGAAGACGAAAAAGAAGGGCCTTTAAACACGACGCGATACCATTTGGCCAGACGAAATTACCACATCCCCATTTAACGATAAAAGCGTCACATATTCAATAATTTTATCAATGCTCATCGATAACTTAAAGGCCAAATCATCAATGTGGATCGGCTCCATTGGCACCGCCGCCAAAAACTGAACCAATGATTGATCAACGGTGGACGAGCGACCTGTTATCGAGGGATTTATGCCCAAAAAATCACATAAATCGTTGTGATTACCAATCACCATGGCCCCATCATTCATCAATTGGTAACACCCTTCACTTTGAGGAGAATCATAGGCCCCAACCATGGCCGCAACATCCGCCGACATTCCCAGTGCCAGATTGGCCGTTAACAGGGCCCCGCTGCGCTTGGCGGCCTCAATCACAATCAACTTTTGAGACAATGCGGCAATCAATCGATTGCGTTGGGGAAAAAAGTACGGCCTGGGACGCACTCCTGGGGGGCATTCAGATAGTACACACCCATGGCCTGAGGATAGTATCTGCTGAAACAATGCTCGATTGGTCAGGGGAACCATATGGTCCAACCCCGACGCCAATACCGCCACTGTTGGCAATCCACACGCCAATGCCTCACGATGCACCAACGCATCGACCCCCAAAGCGCCCCCAGAAATAATGGCATAATCCCGAATCGATCGCATCATGGATTCAATGCGGTACGGAGCCATCACCGACGCCTTTCGTGAACCCACCAGGCCCAATCCTTTTAATTTTAGTAGCGATGCATTCCCTCGATAAAAAATGCCAAAGGGAGGATCGTGCAATTGATGAAAATGAGACGGATAATTGGCATGGTCAATGTCCACCCACTGAATCTCATGTTTGCGCATTTGATCCAATAATCGGGGTTGGCGTTTAATACGCAAAAACGCCTCCGCCCGAAACGGATCCGTTTGGGGCAATGCCCCAATAAATGACAATAACGATGTTTCATCACGAACCAACGTACGAACCTCTCGATTCATGCGTGGCCGATCATAAAATACGGATTGCAATAATAATGTAAACGGCATGTTGTCCCCCAAAACTTAATAAAATCATAGTACATGTTTTTTTTTTTATCCGTCAACAAAAAGGACATTTGATCGATCAATGAATCATATGACCCAAATACCCCCAACCGGACCTATACGAAACGTAACCTCCTACTTGGCGCAACAATTATGAAATCAAGCCGCTGGTGATTACGCCACCTTAGACACAGCCATCGCCTTCAAGGAACAAATGACCGCCACATTTCAAGCCAATTTAGAATCACATTCAACCCTTCAACAATCAATGGCAAAGAACCACGAATCTCAAACTCAAATATTTGATATCATGCAAAGTGAAGAGATGAATTTATTAACAAATTCTCAAACAAACTCAATCTTTACAACCCACTTTAAAGACCTAGAACACCCGGCTCATTTGCATTTATCGTATTTGGGCACGTTGGATCATTCCGTTGATGTGGTATTTACTAAAAATGACGATGGCATTGTTTGCGACCGTATGCAATCGTGGCTTAAGAGGAAATCATGAGATATTTGAAACGTATCAATTAAATGACACTGGCAACACATCAGAGGCCGCCAGTTTACTTGAAATGGTCCATTTGACCGAGAAACAGAATGGAAATATCCATAACTTTTATGGATGTTTTGAATGTTTTGGTGAAAAATTATCCAACCAAGACTTACGAAGGTGTGGATTTAAACGCCCCCCCCACCACAAAAGATCAAAAAGTTGGCAATTGTGTCAGGGCCAGCATGTCGGCCGCCCAAAAGTGGATGGCCAATGAACATGACTGCATGAACGCCCACAAACAAGTAAAACCAATCCTTTTACAAGCATTGGTTAGCGATATTACCAAATTATCACAGCAATTGGTAAGGGGTCCAATGCAAGAAAATCCAATGGATAATATGAGCCCAACACATCAAATAATTAAATGTATTGAACAAATATCAACCATTTTTAGTCCTCCTCAAGAACCATCCATCAAACGTCTTTTGGGCGATCTATTAGATGCCATCGCTTGCTTTAAAGAAGAACTAACCGAAGGCCTATCGATGGAAACACCTATTGAAGAAAGCGACGCGCTTATTCAATTATACAATGACCTATTGCGAGAGTTGGCTCGACTATCCGCAGAACATCGTAGAGCCATTCATGAAATGCTGAATGAAAAATCCTCACCCCAACAATCCCCAACCCCTTTTCCTAATCCGTCAGTTGATGGCTTAAACGATGGGTTTTGACCCGATGATCCAAATGGATAATATCATCAATTGTTGATGCCACACTGGATGAAAAATAATCCAACATCCCCAAAATAGTGGCATGAATGCCCAAATACGAAATCTCACCCGTTAAAAAAAGCTGAACAGCCACTTCATTGGCCGCATTAAATACAACGGGTGCCACACCCCCCTGACGTCCACATTGAATGGCCAAATCCAATAAAGGAAAGGCCTTACGGTTGGGCTCAAAAAATTCAAGACCCGATAACTGCGTCAAAGCGGCTTGTTGAAAGGGCGTACTCAATCGTTTCGGATACGTCATGGCATACTGAATGGGGTAACGCATGTCTGGGCGACCCATGTGCGCTAAAATGGCACCATCCACCGTTTCAATAAAGGCATGCACAATGCTTTTTGGGTGAACCACCACATGAATATCATCAAAGGGCACCCCAAACAAATGATGAGCTTCAATCACTTCCAGTCCCTTATTCATCATGGTCGCTGAATCAATCGAAATTTTAGCGCCCATGTCCCAATTGGGATGCTTCAATGCATCCGAGGCTGAAATCGATGAAAAGGTATTGGGGTCCCGCTGCCAAAAAGGCCCACCAGAAGCCGTTAATGTGACATGCTTCACACTCTCTGAATTAAAATCCACCGCAGCCAAACACTGAAACAACGCCGAATGTTCCGAATCAACGGGAATAAAACGTGTCTGATGCTTGCGCACCAAATCCATTATAATAGAACCGGCCGCCACCAACACTTCCTTATTGGCAATGGCGATATGAGATACCTTTGGAATGGCCGCCACCACCGGTGGCAATGCCGCCGTACCAACGATGGCCACCAATAAAATATCCATCGTAACATCCATTAACTGAACCAACCCAGATTCACCAACAAGAACCTCCGGCGCATACGTTAACAGTGACAATAATTCAGACTTCTTTTCATCACTTGGCACCACCAAAGTGGGCGGCTTAAATTCGTTGGCCTGCTCAGCCAACAATTGAACATTGTTATGCCCAGTTAATCCTTGAATATGAAATAAATCAGGAAATGCACGTGCCACATCCAATGCCTGAGTCCCAATGGACCCCGTTGAACCTAAAATAACCACAGAACGCTGACGCATCATGACAAAAACATAATGATCACATAGACCATTGGAGCAACAAATAATGAACTATCCGCACGATCCAAAATACCCCCATGACCCGGCAATAAGTTGGACGAATCCTTCACATCATAGGTTCGCTTAATTAAAGACTCGTACAAATCACCCAATTGAGCCATGATTCCAATGCCGCCAGCAATAATAGACGCCCACAACGGGTACCCATAATAAACACAGACAAACAATACCAAAGCCATTGCCGATAAGACCCCAATCGCGGTCCCTTCTTTGGTTTTATTGGGGCTGGTTGGACTTAACGGGCGAACCCCAAATTGTTTTCCACCATAGTAAGCAAACACATCCGTCCCCCAAATGGATAAAAAGGTAAGCACAATAAATAACACCCCATTCAATGACTCCCGAATCATATAAATTGAAGAAAACCCAATAAAAATGTATAGGAAAAATTTAATGTTATTGAAAAAAACATGCTGTCGAAAAAGCAATGATTTTTTACCAAATTCATACAACATGATTGAAAAGATAAGCACACATCCCAACAAAAACAAGCCATTAAAATACGTAGGTAATTTATTCAAATAAATAAGGGTCATAACCACTTGGTAAAGAATCATGTTCCCAATCATTAAAGGGATGGACTTCATCTCCGTCATGTTTCGAACTTCATAAAATGCCAAACATCCAATGATCGAAAGAAAAGAAAATAAAGGAAACGATCCATTTCCCAATACATAAACACCAATGGCAATTAATATGCAGCCCGTAATTAATCGACTCATTCAGACAAGCCTCCATACCGGCGATCTCTGGACTGAAACTCTTGAATCACCTGAAGCAATGTCTCCAATCCAAAATCCGGCCAAAATGTTTTCAAAAAAAACAGTTCAGAATAGGCACACTGCCACAACATAAAATTACTAATGCGAATATCGCCGCCCGTACGAATTAAAATATCGGGATCAGAAATTTGTTTGGTATACACATTTTGAGATATATCATCTTCCGATATTTTGGTTGCGTCCCCTCCATTATGAGCAAAAGCCTTCACCGCATCCAGTATTTCACGACGGCCACCATAATTAAGCATGATGTTCAATTGAATGGTATCATTCTTTGCCGTCATGCGTTCAGCGGTTTGAATCATATCCAACAACGGAGTATCAAACTCTGATAAATCCCCCAAAAACTTTAACCGAACCCCTTCTTGAACCAATTCATCAATTTCTTCTTGAATGGAAGATTTAAGAAATTTCAACAAAAAAGAGACCTCTTCTTCTGGACGGCGCCAGTTTTCAGTCGAAAAGACATAAACGGACAACACTTTTACACCCAGTTGAACACAATCAATCAATGTTTTCTTTAATTGTTTCTGTCCTTGCTTATGCCCCAAATTTCGTGGCATCAGCCGTTTTTTTGCCCAACGCCCATTCCCATCCATAATAATGGCAATGTGCTCCGGCATTCGATCGGTATCAATGCCATATTGAGCAATCAAGTCATCAATCTTAGCCATTTAAATCGTACGAATTTCGTCTTCTTTTTGTTTGACCAAATCATCCACTTTTACAATGTATTGATCCAGCAATTTTTGAATCGATTCAGAGGCTCGTTTTTTTTCATCATCCGATAAATCATCCTGCTTTTTAATCGCATCCAATTCATCCCGACGAATATTTCGTAATGAAACCTTCCCCTCTTCTGACAACTTCTTCACATATTTCACCAATTCATTTCGACGATCTTCGGTCAAATCCGGCAATCGCAACCGAATGATGGACCCATCGGTCTGTGGATTTAAACCTAAGTCGGAGGACATAATGGCCTTTTCAACCGAAGAAATGGCCCCTGCATCAAAAATATTGACCACCAATGTATTGCCATCACTCACAGAAACGGAACCCAGCTGTTGCAACGGAACGGTTGCACCATAATATTGAACCACAACGGATGACAGTAAGTCAGGATTCGCCCGACCGGTTCGAATCGATACAAATTTAGACTTCACATTATCGAGTGTTTTATTCAAACGTTCTTCAAATGACTGCATTTTGTTTACCTCCTATAACGGTACCAATGGGTTGTCCATTTAAAATTTTCACTAAATTACCCGGTTGATTCATATCAAAAACCACAATTGGCATTTCATTATCTTTTGACAACGAAATGGCCGTGCTATCCATCACATGCAATTCTTTTTTAAGCACCTCCATATATGACAGAGACTCATACCGAGTTGCATTGGAATCAATCATAGGATCACTCGAATACACCCCATCCACCTTGGTGGCCTTAAACAAGCCATCCGCACCAATTTCTGTGGCTCGCAAAGCGGCTGTTGTATCGGTTGTAAAGTAGGGGTTCCCTGTACCAGCAGCAAAAATCAACACACGGCTTTTATTCAAATGGGACCTGGCACGATCCAAAATAAATGGCTCCGCAATTTCTTTCATATCTATGGCCGTTTGTATCCGTGCATCAATGCCAACTTTTCCCAAGGCATCTTTCAATGCCAATGAGTTCATCACAGTTGCAAGCATTCCGGTATAATCCGCCGCAACACGATCCATGCCATTCTCAGACGCTGCCAATCCCCTAAAAATATTGCCGCCCCCAATAACAATGGCAATTTGGACACCAAGATCTATGCCTGATTTAATTTCTTTGGCAATGTAAACCAAATATTGGGGATCAATGCCATAATCTCGGCCACCTTTAATGGCCTCGCCACTCAGTTTTAATAAAATGCGGTTATATTGTAGAGACATTACATTAATCATATCAATTTGAATAAAATGTTGTAAATGTTAAATATTTAATTCACCCAATGCATCCCCATCAATCGACCGTTAAACTTAAGTTCAATTAGCCTCTCACAACAAAAATAACCCAATGACGATCAAATCCTATTTTTTTAAATGAATATTTTTGATAATATGGAAACATGGTTATTTGGATTCACCATTTTTTTCATGAATTCTCGCATCTATTTCTGATGGTTTTGCCGTACTTTTTATTGGGAATTGGTGTGGGAGCACTGTTAGAGTCCAAAGGAAACTTTGGGTTCATTTCTCGGTTTTTAGGCCAAGGCAAACGATCGATCGTGTATGCAAGCCTTTTAGGCGCCATTCTTCCTGGTTGCGCTTGTGCCACAATGCCAATGGCGGAAGGACTTCTGCGAAAAGGGGCACGACTCAGCACCGCCTGTGCCTTTATTTTCACATCTCCCTTACTCGCGCCTCAAACCGTCATTCTTACGTACGCTTTATTGGGCCCCTCATTTACAATGGCGAGAATTCTCGCTGGCATGATTGGCGGGGTGGGCATCGGATTGATTACCTATGCATTGGAATCTAAGCGCATCATCCAATTGCCAGATAAAATCATTGAGCATGCGTGCTGTAGCGAAAAGCAAAAGAAACCATCATTTATTTCAAGCTTCCGATCAATTGCAATAAAACTTGGGGGATATTTTTTTATTGGGTTGGCCATTGCTGCCGCACTCACCATCAGCGTGCCACCCACAGCAATCCCCAATACCATTGGTCAACATCCAATATTATCCTATGTGATTGCAACCATTATTGGGATTCCCGTATATATTTGTGAAGGTGAAGAAATTCCCATAACCTATTCATTAATTTCATTGGGTCTAGCCAAAGGCCCCGCATTGACATTTTTATTGGGGGCCGTAGGAACATGCATTCCAACCCTGTTATTCGCGCAAAAAATATTAGGAAAAAAACCAATGTGGATTTACGCCGCATATTGGAGTATTTATGCGCCACTATGCGGGGTTATATTTAACTCATTACCCCAATAGTGCGATTCATCATCTTGTGTGGTGAATATAAATCATGTTTATTTGAAGGCTTCCAGAACATTTATTTTAGTGAGTAACTCATGCATGGTATACAACTCCTTTTTAGAAAAAGGTCGAAAAAATTCAGCCATTAAATCTGATGAGATTGAAGAAAGCACACCACTTAAATCCTGCCCTTTTTTTGTGAGTTCAATATATGCAACCCGTGAATCTGATGGGCAAGAAACTCGAACAACATAGCCATGAGAAATCAACTTATGAACCAGCGCCGTAACAGTGGACTTATCTTTATTAATTCTATCTGAAATGGTCCGCATGTTGAGAGCACCTTCTCGCAATAAATAATATAAAATTTCCGCATGAGATGCCGACAACCCGTTCAACCCATAATCCAGCATTTTTTTTGCAATAAACTGAGGAATCTGAGCTGATTTTTTTTGAAATAAAGGAATTAAATCGGCCGTTGTCTTCATAACTTATACAATAACTCAAAAAAAAGCGAAGAAACAAGTTGTGCTAAAAAATCATAAAAAATTCTTCTATCGATATTTTTCGATGTTTAAACAATGGCTTCAATGGGCATAACTTAAATAACGGGAGGCTCAAATGAACGAGAATGAGTTAAAAGCAATTATTGAACAATCTGTTGAGCGATTTGATCATTTAAGAATGATTGAAAAAATTCAATACATTATGGATTTTGGAAAAGTATACATTCAATATGATTTTTGCTTAAACTAACGTTATCAAAGGATTCCCGAGAATCACATCCCCAATTTTAGAATGGTCTAAACAATACCGAACAATGGGTGTTTTAACGATAAAGTTAAACATCACCGGTTTATTATATTCTATGCGAGATTTAAAGACCCCATGGTTCACCATTGGCATGGTTTGAAAATTGGCTTGGCCTTTCAACCAAAACATATCGCATTCAATCGCCGCTTGCTTATAGGCTTGATTAGCTAATGGAATAAACTTTCCGACCATGGGAAAATCATTGGCGGATATCACACGAAGCTGCCCCGAAATCAGGGCCTGCTGTAAGGTTAAAAATTCAGAATGTGATTGAATCAATTGATGAATATCATCGACTGTTACATCATTTAGAATCGGTTCGAACTTCCCAACCATAACAATGTGATGGCCCTTCAACACAAGCTTAATAACAACCATTAGATCCAACATAATCTCCCCCGCATTATCGCACTCGTATACAATGCGTTTTGGCCCTCCATTTAACATTGTCATCATGTCATTCCCTAAGCATGGCACATTTGCCTCACTTAATATCCCTTGAATTTCAGCCAAAATTGAGGGGATTTTCTTTTCATAATCTGGAACAATAATATCAAACCAATTCGCATAACACGCGGCATGAACCGCACGCGTTACGGCATCATCGGATACATCCAACACATCCACTTCACAAATAACTGGCAAAACAAATTTATTTAAGGCATCTTTTTGAGATGAAAACATCATAAAATCTCGAGACAGCATATGGGCCATCCATTTTTCCATAAAAAGAAAAAATTCTACCAATGACCATTGAATCATGTGTTTGGGCATGGTTCTTAACCGATCCAATAACCATTGACGATGAGGTGCATGACAAAACAATGGCAAATCATAAAACAAATCAACAAATCGAGACACCACTTTATAACTCAAACTCAGTTGGCCAAATCGACCCGCCGTAAAAACGTTGAAGCACCGTTCCATTGCATTTCTTCCCAAGGTACCAACTGTAAAATAGTCAGGATAAAAATAGTCAATATTATGTTGAATCAGCCAATCATAATTCGTAACAGTTTGACGAGACTCAACCAAACTGGCGACCTCATGAAAACAAGCATCAAAAACAGAGTGAAGATCCAATGGATCAGTCAAAGGTAAAGTAATCCAATGCCAACAAATAACCGGACCAACCCAAGCCTAAGATTTGGCCCTTGCAAACCGCCGCTGTTAATGAGGTATGACGAAAATCCTCCCGTGCATGAACATTACTTAAATGCACCTCTATCACTGGTGGCGATATCGCATCAATGGCATCCCGAATCGCAATGCTTGTGTGGGTATACGCCGCTGGATTAATAACAATGCCATCCACCCCATTGGTTGCGGCCTGAAGTTGGTTAATAATATCAACTTCAGCATTGAATTGAAACACCTCACATGACAGTTTTTTAGAACTTGCATAACTGATAATTCGTTGATTAATCTCATCCAACGTCAATGCACCATAATGCGCCTGATCCCGTTGCCCCAACAAATTTAAATTGGGCCCGTGAATCACCCATATCTTTTTCATATTAAAATATCTCCAAACAATGTTGTTAAGGCCGTCTCAATGGCTTCAGGAGTAACACCATCCACTGTTTTGGTTTGACCAATATCTGTTGGAAAAATAAATCGAACGGTTCCTTTTCGAACTTTTTTATCACGCTGTAACGCCGAAAAATAATCATCACGATTAATGTCTGACAACTTCAGGTTAAAATCAAATGATTCAATTAATGATTGAATCCGATTCAAGTGATCCTTTGACAAATGCCGCAATTGAACAGATAGCATGGATTCAATAATCATCCCCATGGCAACGGCTTCTCCATGAGACACCGTTTCATACGAAAACACCGATTCAATAGCATGCCCAATGGTATGCCCAAAATTCAATATTTCTCTGAGCTGAGATTCTTTTTCATCTTGTGACACCACCAACGCCTTATTTTGTATGGATTTTTCTATTAAGAAATGCCATACATCCGGACATTCAGTGTAAGAGAATGTTTTGATGGCATCGATATGTTGTTCAATGTACCAAAACAAAGGTTTATCCATAATAACACCATACTTAATTACTTCCGCCAATCCCTCTTTCATTTGTGGCTTTGGCAACGATGACAATAATGATGGATCAACAATGGTTTTAACCGGCTGATAAAACGTCCCGATCAAATTCTTGCCATGGGCATGATTCACCCCCGTTTTACCACCAATGGCCGCATCAACCTGCGCCAATAAACTGGTGGGCATTTGAATCAAGGGAACGCCACGCAAATAAATGGAGGCGGCAAAGCCCGCCATATCACCCACAACACCCCCGCCAACTGCCAAGACAACATCTTTTCGGCCCATATCATGAGCAATGCATGCATCGATAATGGATGATACCGTTTCCAATGCTTTGTATGATTCACCATCGTCAATCACAAAAAACTCAATATCTAGTGGTAAGTGAGCCGTTAAATTCTCAAAAAAATCAGCACACAAATCTTTAATTGTTCGATTGGTCACAATCAAGGCCTTCGTTGCATCACCCAAATCTTTTTGATCAATGGATAAGTATGCGTTTTCACCAAACACAATGGGGTATTTTTTATCGTGTGAAAGATTAATGTAATAGGTTTTTAATGAACTGAGAACAGACATAGTTTAACCATAACGATTTATGATTTTTTCTGCAACTTCTTCCACCGATAATGCATCCACATGGACTGTAAATGACGCACACGCTTCGTAAAAACGTTGACGAGAAAGGTAACGGTCTCTAATGCCCGCATCAGCCAATGGGCGCACATTATTGACATCGTTTTTAATTCGGGCTTCAATCACATCCAATGACGCTTGAAGCCAAATCACATTGGGCAGCGCTTCCAACAACTGCCGTGATGGGCCATGGGTAACAATTCCTCCACCCGTTGAAATAACCGCAGGCGGCCGTTGAATAAGCTCAGAAAACACAGTGCATTCAATCTCCCGAAAAAACGCTTCGCCCTTTGAAGCAATCAAATCTGAAATGTTACCGTGCTGTCCAATAATCAAGGCATCCGTATCGTGAACTGGCAAACTCAATTGACTCGCCAACACCTTCGACACACTGGTTTTTCCCACGCCCATAAACCCAATTAAAATAAAATGATTGCTGAATGCCATGAACTGTATCATATCGCAGATCAGTCATCTTTAAAAACGGTTGGAAACTCTTTTAAATTAAGACGGTATTACTCCACGGTCACACTCTTGGCCAAG
>DBHX01000012.1:258-17119 GCA_002296285.1 bacterium UBP8_UBA817 | reverse complement strand
ATCGCTATTTGGGCAAATATCTCGGGACGATATTATCTAAAGTAGTAAATTGTATTGAAATACAACAGAAAATATTAATATATTTAACTGCAACATTTCCTCAAAAAAAATCAATAAATATATTAAAAATAAAAAGGAGATTTTTATGTCACTAGGGCCAGAACAAGGATACGCACTAGCGCAATTGAGATACGAACCAGCACAGCAATGGGGATACGCACCAGCACAGCGATGGGGAGCACACGGATACCCACCAGCACAGCAATGGGGATACGAACCAGCACAGCGATGGGGAGCACACGGATACGCACCAGCACAGCAATGGGGAGCACAAGGATACCTACCAGCACAGCAACTAGGTAAATCTCAATCGCTAGGCTATGGGCCAATAGCGTCAGTAAGACAAAGGTCATTTAGGGCAATCCCATATTCAACCTCAGAGCCACCAAGACAATTATTCAAATCGCAACCAGTTAAATCTCAATCGCTAGGCTATGGACCAATTGGTAAGAAAGTTGATGAGTGTGATGATGAAATTTATAAAATATATCCTACATTTAAAGATGCACAGTATAACTTTGATGAATTTATAAAATGCTTTGACGATATCTATAATTATTTTTTATCTTGTAATCAAAGCTTAAAAGAAACTTTAGATGATTTTGAAATAACAAATGAATTAAAAGAAGATTTTAAACAGCATATGCAATTTATGCGTCAAAAGTATTCTGAGGACTTATCTGATGATAAAAAAATCGACTGGGTACACATTTTAAAAAATTACATTAAAATTCAAAAAATATTAGAAGATTCCTTATTTAAAAATGGCGGTTCTTATGAATTAATTGAAAATATACCTGCATTAAGAAGGAGTTTAAGAGAGCGACTTTCTAAAAAAGAATTTGGAAGCATTAACTCTCATCTTTGGAATGATATAATTTCTATTCAAAAGTTATATCAAGAAAGAAGTATAAAAATGCTTGAGAAAAGTAAAAATTCTGATGGATCTAATAACAAAAAACATTGTGAGAAAATACAAGCTATTTTAAATAATGGTAATCAAATCTTTTTTAGAGTAGAAGACTTTAAAAGATTTTTTGATCCAGATAATAATTATATTTGGGATAATTGTACCATTTCACATGATGATTTTATTTATGAACTAATTGATGAAAATAAAGCAAAAGAAATATGGCATAATTTAAACGAAAGAGATTTTATTGATAAAGATGGTAATCTAATTATAAATTTAGATAGACTTAATCAAGAAGAGGCCCAAATTCAGAAAGAAGATGGTGATGATGAAAAAATGAAATATGTTTTTAAAATTTTAAAAGAGAAGGTTATTTCAAATGCTCAGATAAAAGCAAATGTTGAGCAAGTTTTAACAGAAAAGAACATATTAATTGAACAAGACACAGAATCTAAAATAGTGGTCGGTTTTAGAGAAGATGAAAAAAGTTTAACTGGCTATGGCAGAATTATTTCTATAGGAAATAACGCATCTGAAGAATTTCGTCGCCATATCGATACATATGTTACTATTTATTCT
This sequence comes from bacterium UBP8_UBA817, assembly GCA_002296285.1. Taxonomy (GTDB): domain Bacteria; phylum Margulisbacteria; class Marinamargulisbacteria; order UBA817; family UBA817; genus UBA817. The sequence goes on along the minus strand of DBHX01000012.1, from coordinate 15,567 downwards.
AACTTTCAACTTGAAAATGATCTTTATATTAAAGATCCTGGCAGAAGAGCTATTAAGGCAACTCAACAGTTTCAGAATATCATACAAGGTAGTAATGACAAAACACAGCGTAACGGTGAGACTTTAAAAGACGTAAGTTTACGCATTTTTAGGCGTGCTTATTCTAGTAATAAAGTAGACCGAGAACAAGATGAATTGTTTGGTTTGCAAAATATCTTATATAGTACAGCACGCGATGCCCAGGGGTATTCATTGTCATTGGATAGAAAAGAAATTGCATTAGCAGCTGTTCGTGAAAACGTTTTTGTGATTAGTACTATTAATTTAGCATGGATTGAGCCAGAAGATGCAAAAGAAATTGCTTTAGCAGCTGTTTGTCAAAATGGTGCTACGATTGAACATATTGATTTAAAAATTTTCACAAAGGAAGACGCAAAAGAAATTGTATTAGCAGCTGTTCGTCAAAACAACGGTGCGTTTAATTGTGTTGATTTATCAGTATTTAATTCAGAAGATGCACAAGAAATTGCGTCAGCAGCTATATCAGATGATCAAGGGACTTTATCATTTGATTCAAGAACAAGAATTGCTTTAACAGCTGTTCGTCAAAACGGGAATATGATTCAACTCATTAACTTGTCAGAATTTAATTCAAAAGATAAAATAAAAATTGCTTTAGCAGCTGTTCGTCAAAACGGGCTTGCGATTAAATATGTTAATTTCTCATTATTTGAGTCAAACGCAAAAATGAAAATTGCTATAGCAGCTGCTGAACTGGATGGAAGTATACTTAATTCTATAAATTTATCACTATTTAATTTAGAAGATAAAAAAAAGATTGTCTTAACAGCTGTTACTCAAAATGGAACTATGCTTCAATTTGCGCCTAAAGAACTACAGAACGATAAAGATGTGGTCTTAGCAGCTATTTCTAGTAATGAGACCGCATTTAAATATGCTAGTTTGGATTTAAAAAGAGATGTGAAATTTATTTTAAAAGCTATTGAAATAAAACCGCAAATATTTAAATTCATTTGTTCAGATTTAAAAAAAGACCCAAAATTTCTTGAAGCATGCATGGTAGTCAACCCAAATGTATTTATACATGCTGATGAAGCTTTAAAAGGTGATGTTCTATTTCAGAATAAATTTATGCAATATCGTAAAAAAATGGGACTGTCGTGAAATAGTAAAAAAATAAGAAAAGCAGAGAGATCGGGCTAAAAATTTCTTTTATAATCAGGGCATGAAACTTATACGGAGGAATCAAATGGCATTTTTAGATATGGATTTAAGTGAGCAAGTAAGGAAACACAAGTTGTAAGAGTTTTAATGATCCATTTGAATCTGCATATGCAAAAGATTTTGAATACGAACTTAAAAGTTTAAAAAAAACCCAAATTTTTATCTGAGCTAGATAAAAAAAATTGGCGAAAGCTTTTAATCGGATTATGAACCATCCTGATGACCCATTAGCTAAGTATGTAAGATATGGTTCATATAAAACAACATTAGAAAAACATCAAGATATGTTTATAATTGCTTGTTTTTTTGAATCACCAAAAGATCATTTGATGTGGGCTCACTATGCGAGTAATCACAAAGGTTTTTGTATTGAATATGATTCAAAGTCTATTCTCTCAAACCTTCCATTAAACACTAATTTTTTTCCAGTTCTTTATTGTATTGACACGATTCGCTTGTTGCGTTCTATTGTCTAGCCAATGTTAGCCTCATTTGTTAAGGTGATTGAATGAATAAGCAGTTTTGGCAGGAATTGCCACGACCCATTATTGGGTTGGCACCGATGGATGGGTATTCCGATTCGGCGTTTCGTCGGATTTGCAAAGAAGTCAATCCCAATATCGTGACGGTCACCGAATTTACGTCGGCCGATGGTCTGCATTTTTCTGCGGAAAAATTAAAGCGAAAGCTCTATTTTGATCCCAGTGAACAACCTGTGATTGCTCAAATTTTTGGTAAAAATGTTGAAACGTTTGTGACGGCAACAAAGGTTTGTGAGGATATGGGGTTTTCTGGAATTGATTTAAATATGGGGTGTCCATCGAAAAAGGTGGTCAAATCTGAGCATGGGGTGGCGTTGCGTAAGAACCCTAAACTTGCTTGTCAATTGGTTGAAGCGGTGGCCAATGCGACGGATTTGCCTGTATCGGTCAAAACCCGATTGGGGTGGTCCAATGGGGATGACTTGGTGGATTTTGGTCAAGCTGTTCAAAATGCGGGTGCGGATATGATTTGCATTCATGCTCGAACCTACCAGGAACCCTATAAGGTGGCGCCACAATATGAACAAGTGTATGCATTAAAAGATGCCTTAAATATCCCTGTGATTGGGAATGGGGGGATTGAATCCTTGGCAGATGGTGAGCGGTATTGCTCGTTGTTGGATGGGTTTTATATTGGTCAGGCGACCTTTGGAAACCCGTGGATATTCACTGGTCAAAAACCGCAACGGTTTAAAGATCGATTGCCCGTGATTTTAAACCATGCCAAATATTTAATTGAACACAAGGGGGATCGGGTGGGGACCCGTGAAATTCGAAAGCATTTGTTGGCCTACGTCAAAGGGGTTCGTGGTGTAAAGCCCTTTAAAAAATCCCTATCTACGGTAGAGTCATATATAGAGATTGAACAATTATTGCAAGAGATTGCAGAAATGGAGATAAATAATGTTAAAGAAAACCGCACTTTACAAGTCGCATGAATCCTTAGGCGCAAAACTGGTTGATTTTGCAGGGTATGAAATGCCAGTTTGGTATAACAATGCCAAGGAAGAGCACTTTTCAGTTCGCCAGTCGGTTGGAATGTTCGATATCTCGCACATGGGATTGGTGATTTTTCGTGGCCCAAATGCCGCGGCCTTTTTGCAAAAAGTGTGCACCAATGATATTGCAAAAACTCAACCCAATAAAATTGTGTATACCATGATTTTGAATCATGATGGGGGCATTTTGGATGATGTGATGGTGGGTTACAATGATGAGTTGGATGCGTATTTTATGATCATTAATGCCGCCAACAAAGATAAAATTATGGATTGGTTTTCAGAGAATGGGTTAGGGAGTGTTGAGTTTGATGCCAGATTTGATACCAGTGGTTTAATTGCGATTCAAGGCCCCAAAGCGAAAGAAACGGTGCAGAATCTTTTTGATATTGATTGGGAGGCATTGGGGCGATTTCAGAGTCAGGTTATTTCTTTTTCAGGGCAGTCTGTTTTGGTGATGAGAACTGGTTATACGGGGGAGGATGGCATTGAATTATCGGTTGGAAATGATGTGTTGCCAGATGTTTGGCAGCGGTGTTTGGATGCTGGGATTTCGCCGTGTGGTTTAGCTGCGAGAGATAGTTTGCGCATTGAATCTGGATTGCCACTTTATGGGCATGAGCTAAACGAAACATTAACGCCCCTTCAAACACGCTATCAATGGGTATTGAAATGGCAAACCGGGTTTATTGGGGAAGATGCGCTCGAAGCCAAAAAGGTTGATACGGACACGATAACGGTTGGGCTTCGATTTTCTGAGCGATGTTTGCCACGTCAGGGAAATGAGATTAAGGAAGGCGGGATTATAACTTCAGGAACATTTTCGCCGGTGCTGGACGCTCCAATTGCGATTGCCATGGTTCCCAATACAATTCAAGTGGGTCAGTCGGTCACGGTTGTGATTCGATCTCGCGAATTTCAGGCTCACGTGGTTGAGCTTCCATTTATTTAAATATCAATAATTTTCCATAAATGTTTTTTTAATAAATGGGTATAACCTAGTAGAATCGTATTAAACTTTAGGGGGTTCACAAAAATGAGAAAATTGTGGTTAATTTGTTGTTTCATGCTGTGTTTTGTTGGTTTGGCGTATGCCGGAACATCAGATTCGGCGGTAACAAGTGCAAACGTTGCACAATTGATTAATATTGAACTTGCAGAAGCCAATGCTTTGGGTGATATTCGAACCGTTGAGCATAATAATATTCATATCATTACATTAACCATAGATAATAATGATGATGATGGGTATACCTTAAAATTTCAGAGTGAAAATGGGATAACGTATGGCACCGGTGATAATTTCGGCTACATGATTCATTCATCCGCAGGGGATGATACCTCTGTAACGCCGAATGAAGGTCAAAAACCATCCACACGTTATGAATTGTTATTGGGAGAAAATACCAATACTGTTGAATATGGGCATACTTCACGTCCCTCGGAATTGGTGACGGATTGCACATCCCCTGGAGAAAGTGCTTCAAAATTTGAAATTTCAACAGCTTCAGGTTCGGATATTTCCTTTAATGAAGTGTCAAAAGCAACACGTTCAGGTGTCTTTAATGTTTGTTTAACCCAAGCATCTGACCTTCAACTGTTTCATGGCGATTTTACCGATACCATTGTGGTGTCCATTTCCGATAATTAAATCGAATTTTTATTCATTATTTTTTTTAACGGCACGATCAATCGTGACGTTTTTTCTTATTTTTTGTTTGAATTAATCGATAAATTAAGCAATGATATCATACTTCCATTGGGGAGGGGGGCGCCATTTAATTCAGCGGGTATTCTTTTATTTCCGACAGGTCTATTTTCGGGCACTTTTGCGTCAAATGAGGTTATTGATCCCACTGGTTTTTATTGCATTACTTCAAGTCAATGTCATGCCGTCAAAATCATATGATGATATTTTTAAACAGGTGTTTGGACGCATTCCTGAAAAACAGTATTTTACGCAACAAATGGCATTAATTGTTGATGGCGAATTTGTGGTGGATAATTTACAGGTATTGGTGCCAAGTGTTGGCAGTGACTATAAGATTTTTTCTTATACGTTACTCAAATATTTATATGAAACACAAAAGCCAGGGACGGTGCGCGATTTAACGTTTAAAATTGATGAAAATGGCATGTTAAGTGCAGAAGATATTAATCAGTTGGGATATAAAATGGTTATTGATCGTCGAGGATTCAAGGTGTTTGTCGAAGTTCCGGCAGAATATCGTAAAAAAATTGTGTACTACATCATGGGGGAGCCAGAGCCTATCTCTTCTGGGTCAATGGGCTTGCTTCGAGACCCCGCCAATTTGAGTGCGTATTTAAACTATTCGTTATCCACGAGTTTTATTCAATCATCAGATGCTGAACAAACGTCTGGCATGGAATCCCCGATGGGCTCATTTTATGGGATTTCAAAAACTGGGGCCTATTCGTTGAATTATGCTGGTTCGGTGGATATGTCGGCGACTCAAAAAATAAATCTAGCCAATTTGAATATTCAAAAAGATTTGGGTGATAAAAACGAACGTTGGACATTGGGTCAGGTTAATCCATTGGTTAAGGGGTCTCAGTCATCCATTTCACTGATGGGCATTGGGTATACGGCGGGTCCTGTACTAAACTCCATTGGGTCGTTTAGTCCTCAATTTTCACATACCATTGATTTAGATAAAGATAGCGTTGTTGAAATTTATGTGAATTATCAAAAAATTAAAACCATTGAATTATCGGGAGGGGTTTATGACCTTCGTGGATTTCCGCTGAGAACAGGGTTTAATGTTATTAAAATAGTTAAAATCACAAACTATGATGTAGCCTCACCAAAAAAAGATATGTATGTTGGTGATGGGCAGTACAATCCCATCGATCAAGGGGCGATCTATCAAACTCGGCCTGGCGATGGTGAGACGTACATGGACCAAGCCATTCGTCTTCATCAAGTGAGAAAAAATTCGAGTGAATGGTTGATGTCTGATAAACTTCCACGAAAAGGGCAAGTATTATCTGAAGATTTGCCACCCCCTCAAAAGGTTGTGAAGACAGAATATGTGTTTCCTTTTTCTGTGGATCCTGTTCTGTATGATCCGTCATATTTTGAATGGAATTATTCCATGGGATACCCCATGTCATGGGAGGGATTTTCACCAGTGCTTCAAGATGCATTTAGTCATTCATTGTATGTGAAAAAAGGGCTGAACAACTTTATTACAGCCACAGGGTACACCCAATTTAACAATGCGCACGTTTTATTGGGGCATGAGATTTACATGTCGTCTCCTTTTGGCCCCATATTTATGAATAATGCCTTAAAAAGGACAAAGGGGGTTGCTCGGTTGGGTGGTTTTTCCAAAGCCTCATTTATGACGTATCCCATTTATTCATCGCCCAACCAATGGGTTAAATTGATGAGTTTTGGGGTTTCTGGAACGGTTAGAACCCCACGTTTTTTATCCTTTGGGGCTCCCCGTCCAGTGCTTCATGAGAATTTATTATTTACGGCGTCAGCCAGTGTTTCGTATCAATTATTGCATCTATTTTCTGGGACGTTTCAATACTCTGAAACCACATCATTAATGGGAGTTAATGATGGCGACGTTCAGCAGTATACGGCTATTTTTCAACGGAAGCTGCCATTTGGATTTGGTGTATCGACATCGTATCAGCAAAGTGTTGGACAGGAAGTAATTGAACCAAAACTTTTTACCTTTAAAGTGTCATGGTCCGGTTTGGATGGGTTGGGGGTATCGGCCATGTCGAAGCAAACGGTTGGAACAAAGGATGTTCAAATTGATTCGACCTATCAAAAGGATTTCTTAGATAATCAATTGAATACCTCCACGACATTTCATCATTCTTTAGAAAAGAAAAGCCTTGGAACGTCATTGCGATATGGTCCTCATAGCGGGAGTTTTAGTTTTGTGAATACAGAGCTTCAACAAGATCAGCAGTTTGGCTATATTTTAAATAATCAAAGGTTCAATTCAAATATATCTTATTTGTCACGTCAAATTGGCGGGGCGCCAACCAGTGTCCTTTCCTTAAGTGCAGAATCAGCATTTGTTTATGCCGATAATCATTTTGCAATATCAACCCCCATACAGGAAAGTTTTGCATTATTTTCTGCCGATGAGTCGTTAAAAGGTCGAACCATTTATGTTGGAGAAGAGGGGCGAAAAATCGATTGGCTTGGCGCTACGGTGCTCCCATCATTACGTGATCGTGTGATTACAGATGTCTTAATTGATGTTCCTGATTTATCTGTGGGAGCTGAAATTGACCGCTTACACTCTTTTCGGCCAGTCAATTTCAACGCCTATTTAGTTGAATTGCATGTGACTCCATCGGTTATGTTAATGGGGAAGCTCTTACGGCCGAATAAAAAGGCGGCACGGTATTTAAGAGGGTATGTTACATCACCCAATGATTCGTCTGTTAATGAAAAACTCATTACGTCCCGATCTGGAATTTTTCAAGTTCCAAATTTAAAGCCGGGAACATACATTCTTACATTTGGAAAAAAACCATATGAAAATATTGAGATCGATATTCCTAACCATGCGGATGGGTTGTACCGGATGGACCATCTGACCCTGGTTTCAAAAGATGTGCCTCAAAATAAATCGGCTCAAAAGAGTGCCTTAGAAGAACAGATTGAAGAACAAAGACGGCAAAGAAAACAAAAGAAAGACATGCAAAATCAAGTGTCTAAGATTGATTTATTGCAGGAATTGATTAATGATATTTTGGCTGAAAAGCAAGAAACGCTTGATCCCATTGCTCAAGACTTAGAGCTTAAGAATGAATCGGCCTTGTCGGAAGTTGTCCCCGTAGCTAAATCATTGGCATACACATTGTTTGATGCTGAATCAACGTCTCTGGATCGGGCCAATCAATTGCATGAATTAAAAAAAGAGGTGAATCAGTTTTTAAATGAACAAAAAAAAGAGCCCAAGCCTTTGAAAGATAGCATTGCGTTGGCTGAAAAAATTAATGCCTATTATTTATCTTCTTACGAACCTAAAAAAGCCAAGAACACATTGTTTAATGATCAATTGCGAACCACATCCGAGCAAGCTTTGCTGGTGCATAAAAAACGACGGAAATTAAATCTGAAAAGCCAAAAACGGGTGTCGTCCAACGCCATACAAAAAGCCCTTCAGGTGCATCAGAAGCGACAATCTAATTAACTTTATGCAGTTGAGCCATGATTTTTGTTCCCAAAATTTCATTAATTTCACAAACAATTTTAATTCCAGAATCCAAATGCTCCGTAGTAATTATCCGACTTTTTTCATGCAGTAGGGAGTAGATGTTCATTCGATCAAAAGGAATGCTAAACGTCATAATTGCTTTAAATTGAGCTATTTTTTTTTCGATGAGGTGGATGATGGTTGATTTGGTGGAAGATTGTTTGGCAGATATAAAAATAGGGGAGATGTCTTTGCATTCATGTTTGGTTAGTACTGGATCTTTACTTAAGTCAATTTTGTTAAATATGATTTGTTCATTTTTAATTTTGATATCTAGTTGATTTAAAACCTCATGTGAAGTTTTCATTAAGTCGTTCCAATGGGGGTTGGAGCAATCAATGATATGTAAAATTAAATCGGCGTAAATCACTTCTTCCAACGTGGCTTTAAACGCATCCACCAATTGATGGGGTAGTTTACGAATAAACCCGACGGTGTCGGTAATTAATATCTCTTCATTTGTGCTTAGTTTTAATTTTCGGGTCGTTGGGTCCAGTGTCGCAAAGAGCTTATCTTCTTGCAACACATTGGATTGGGTAAGTAAATCATGCAATGTTGATTTACCGGCATTTGTGTAGCCCATGATGGCGACGGTTAGGTACGGGGTTTCCACCCGTTTTTTTCGTTGACTTTCTCTTGTTTTTTTAACTTTTAGTAAGTCCTTTTTTAGTTTTTGTATGCGTTTTCCAATCTCTCGTCGATCAACCTCTAATTGTGTCTCTCCTGGTCCCCTGGTTCCAATGCCTCCTCCTAAACGTGACAAATGGGTCCACATTCGTCGAAGCCTTGGCTGTAGATATTGCAATTGGGCCAGTTCAATTTGAATTTGGGCTTCTTTTGTTTGTGCTCTTTGTGAAAAAATATCCAGTACCAAACTTGTTCGATCCAATACTTTGATTTTTAAAGCATTTTCTAAATGGCGTTGTTGCATGGGGGATAGCTCATCGTCGAAGACTGCAATTTGAATGTTTTGAGACTCAATAATTTCTTTGAGTTCTTCTAATTTTCCTTTTCCGATGTAACTTAATTGATTTTGTTTGAGCCTATTTTGAGATAGCTTTTCAACCACGTTGAGTCCTGCGGTTGTGGTCAGTTCTTCAAGTTCAAAAAGTGAATCCTCAACCAACCAGTCCGATTCGGGGGTTTCTATGCCGATACAAATGGTATCCTTATTCATTGACGAAGTTCATAAATCTTTTCATTGTATTGATCCGTTTTAAGGCGATCATTTAATTGTTTGTATAATGAAATTGCAGCGGCTGTTTGATTGATTTTTACATAATATTGCGCGAGTAGTTCATATTTTTCGACAGATACAGGAATGATGCTGATTAATTCATAGGCACTGGTGGGTTGATTTTCAGAAAAATAATAACGTGCCAAATTAATGCGTGCATTTTGAAATCGATCAATTTTATTTTTTAACTCTTGACTGGGTTGTCGGCGATGTTTTTTTTCTAAACGTTGTAGTTGTTCATGAACAATTTTATAATGACGAATCGCCTGTTCTAGGTTGTTTTCTTCTGTGTAGATTGCGCCTAAATTAAAGTGAGCTTCGGTTAAGTCTGAATCATATTCCAATGTTTTAAGATAATAGGACTTTGCTTTCTCAATGTCATTGTATGTATACAATAAATGCCCGTAATGCAGTGTGAAGAGGGGGTTTTTGGGGTCATTGTTTGTTGCGGCTAATGCAAGATCATGCGCTAGATTTTTATATACGGTTTGGCTTGGGTTTTTTTTATGCAAGTCATGGTAGATTAATCCTAGTCGCGCTTTGAACCATGGATTTAGTGGGTCGGATTTAATTAATGTTTCGTATTCTTTAATGGCAAGATTTGTGTATTTAATGTGTTCTTTTGGGTGTTTAATGGCGGTGTCTTCGTAGCTTTTGGCCAATTGAAGTCGATAATGATTTTCCCATGGAATTAATTTAACGGCCTTTAAATAGCTTTGATTTGCTAATTTTGCGTAGCCTCTTTCTTTTTTTATAAATCCATTTCGATGATGAATTTCTGATTGGATATGCTGAATGGCATCAAGAATAAAATACCCAAACATGCCGCAGATCCCGATAAAGATGATTTGTTTAAGAGGCTTCATTGTTTGCTTTCAAGGCGATGCCTAAACTAAGAAAAATAAAGAAATAAACAAGCGTTGCAACAACCCCAAAATTGAATAATACTTGTCCTAAATACACCAATCCGCCCCCAATAAGTCCAACAATTAAAAATTGGTGTTGGTTTGATTTGTTCTTAATGAATAACAGCAAGCTGGTGAATGCGCCCCCAATAAATAGGATGTAGTAGGTAATGAATCCGATGATGCCTTTGGTTGCCAAGGTATTTAAATATTCATTATGTAGACGGTCGGGGGTATAATTATGTCCTCCCTCTAACTTTCCGTATTCTGGGCGTCTGTATTTTGGGTAATAATATTTAATGGTATCTAATCCACTCCCAAAAAATAGGTGATCGTTGATCCACGGGAATGAACTTTTCCACATTGAGCTTCGTGCACTTCCTTCAATGGCAATGGACTGAAAGCTATTGATTTTATCGGATGCTTGTTGAACCAATATTTTTGAGTTTGAAATATCCGATGAGTTTTTTGTGCTCCATAAGTAAATATTGGGGGAGATGATGATGAATGCAAATAAAAGGATGGTAATCAGTTTCCATTGAAATACCTTGCTTGCACTAAATGGGGTTTTAACAGTGCTGGTTTTTTCGCAAACAATGATGGTTAACAGTAGAATGACGAAATTTAAAAAGTGAATAAATGATGATGTGATGAATTGAATATTCATGAATATGATCATGATTGAAATTAGTCGCGTTGGGAGGTTGAAAATATCATTTTTCTTTTTATAAATGCATAAGGCCATCAGCCCTAATAAGATAATACTGGATGCGTAGGTTGTGGTATAAAATTGTGAGCTAAGTAACAGTCCAATGGTGATGATATTCAACAATAACTCATTTGATTTAAACGGGTACAATATTAGACATCCCATGAACACCAATGCCAGAATTGATCCAATCAGCATGCCATTGGAGATTGTGTAGAGGTTAAATAAAAAAATTAGGTAACTAACCATTGTAAATGTCAGACAGCCAAATGTCGTCAATAAAAAATGTCGCTTTGATAGGTTCAACTTGGTAATTAAGGTAATGGAAAACATCAGTCCTGTGGCGGCTGTTACCCCCAGCCAAGTGGCTCTTGAATACGATAAATAAGCCGCATAAATCACAAGAATTAGTGAGTTAAATAAAATGTTTAAGATATTTTGATGACTTGGTTTTTTGATGCATAATGTTGCGTAGTAAATGTAAGGGGCGCCTAAAACCAGAATAAATAAAGCGATCCATTCAATGGAGTTGTGTTTTATTTTGATTAACTGTGTCATCAGGCCAATCACAATATAATAGAAGATGATGGTTAGAAAATGACTGAAATTGGTTGGTTGCCCATCGGTTTTATTGACGGTGTAAAATAACTGGCCGATGATTAAGGGAATGCACATGCCCATGATGGCGCAGTAATGCACGGGGTTATTGATGCTGCCAAATACGCGCATGGATGGGTCCAAACTCCAACTGATAATATCAAGTCCATAACTTTGAACAATCCCATATAGGCTGGATAATGCACCGGCAATGATGATGGCCCATATGATTTTGGTGGCATTGGCCAGTCCTTTTTTGTTTGCAACGAGGTAGACCATAAATAAATAAAAGGTGGTTGTAATAATGCCTTCCCAACGATCATATGACCCATAAATACTCACCATAATGTTTTTTGAAAATACGGTGGATAGTAAATTGCTAATCCAAACGATGAGGAGTGAGATATTAAACCATTTATTTTTTTTGGGTTTGAAAAACCATGTGTTTTTACCAAATAATTGGTCATAAAAAAATAATATGCCCATGAGGGATAACGCAATTTTTACAATGCCTAGTTTGTTGACTTCAAATACGGATCGGGTGGCGGTAGAAAAAAATAATGTTGTGCCAAATATGATGGCATAACACAAAAAAAGATACGTGCGATTAGCGATGGTTGACAGTGAATTCATTGATGTCATTATATCAAACTCATTTGCGATTAATCATCCTTCTTTTTAATCATGGAATTAAGGCAATCGATGGTTTTTGAAATCATTTGATGTTTGGTGAATAAATCCATGCATCGTTTTTTTGCGTTTTTACCATAAGTGGTGCGAAGATTTTCATTGTTCCAAAGCACGTCCATGGCTTGAGCCAGATCGTCACTATTTCCTGGCTCTACAATGAGTCCTGTCTTTTTGTGTTGATTAACAAAAGGAACCCCTGTTGGGAGATTGGTGGAAATGACGGGTTTCGCATAAATCATGGCTTCGAGTTGAACGATGCCAAAGGCTTCAGATGGATGGGTGGATGGCAATATGAAAAATTCACAATGATTAAAATATTTATTTAGGGTGTCTTTCTTTTGAAAGGGTAACAGAATAAGTTGCTTCTTTTTGAGTAATGTTTCGGCGGATTGCTCAATGAGAGGTTTTAATGGGCCTTCTCCAATCATAATTAATTTTACATGGCTTTTTTTTAGTGCCTCAATTAATTCAATGACCCCTTTATAGTAAATCAGCCGTCCAACAAATAATGCAAATCGATTATGATCTTTTTCCAATGGATTGACGTGGTATTTTTCAGACTGAATGCCCAATGGGATGACGTTGATTTTTGATTGAAATTTTTTTAAGAAGGGGGAGTTTTTTGCCATATTTGGGGAAGTGACAATGATTTTTTCGGCCTTGTTTAAAAACCAATACAGCAGGGGTTTGTAAAAAAATAATATTATTTTTTGTTTGATAATGTCTGAGTGCCATGTAATGAGGATTTTTCCCCTGGGTCGGGTCAAGAAATAGGCTAAAACCCCCCATGGGTTGGGTAGGTGAAAATGAAGAATATCCGCCCCATGTTTTTTTAGATGTTGAATTAAGGAAAGGCTGATTGGTTGAGAAAATAAAATGCCCCAGGATCCATATTTGGTTACTTTGATGTGATTGATTGTTTCTGTGACTGTTTTTTTCTGAGTATTGCAACACACGACCTCAACATCAAAGGATTCATGAATTCCCTCAGCAATATCTTTGACATGTGTTTCCACCCCACCCACCCAAGGATGGTATAGCTTATTGATTACCTTAATTTTCATTAATAATCAGACTCAACCCGAACAATATCATCTTCACCTAAGTAATTGCCACATTGCACTTCAATAATCTCGGCGTTTTCAGTGCCATTATTTTCGATTCGATGAAGGTTTCCTTTGTTAATGTAAATGGATTCATTCGGATTTAATTGCGTTATTTCGTCGTTATTTACGACGGTAATTTGACCCAATACGCATGTCCAATGTTCACTTCGGTGTTGATGCTTTTGCAATGACAGCCGATGATTGGGGTAGACCACGATTTGCTTGACCTTGTAGTTGTCCGATTCCATTAATATGTTGTAATATCCCCATGGGCGGTAAACAATATTGGACTGTTTTAAAATCTCTGCATTTGTTTTTTCAAGGGTTGATACCACGTCTGATACATGTTTTGACGCCCCTTTCTTACCAACCAATATTGCATCATTGGATTCAATTAAATAGATATCATTAACATCATGAAATGCAATGGTTTTATCTGAGGTTGACATTGAAAATGTATTGGATGCATTAAATTGAACTTCTTTTTTATTTGAGGGGGTTCTTTTTTCTAGTTCATCAAAGCAGCCCATATCACTCCAACCGAAGGTGTTGTTGATGACATGGATGTTATTGCTTTCTTCCAATATGCCCCGATCAAATGACATGGCGTCAATGGTATCCAATTCAACGATGTTTAATTCCGATTTGGTGTTGTAAGCGTGGTGTACTTTTTCATAGGTGGTGGGTGCAATGGTTTTGAATGCGTTAATGACGGTGCTTGCTTTAAAGATAAAAATGCCACTGTTCCAAAGGTAATGGCCAGATTTTAGATAGGCTGCGGCCGTCATGGCATCGGGTTTTTCTTTAAATGAACGAACGCATTGATCCTTGGCTTCAATGTAACCAAATTCTGTTGATGGGTAGGTCGGTTGGATGCCGATCAGTATAATCCCATTTGTTTTTTCAGCTAAATCAATGCCGGTATAAATATTGTTATGATAGTTTTCAATCGGCTCGATATCGTGATCTGCCGGGGTTACAACCAAGGTGTCATCTTCGTTTGATGCTAAGCATGCCAGTAAAATTGCTGGGCCAGTATTTTTCCCACATGATTCCAATATGTACTGAACCTTATTTAATGCACTAATTTGATTGACTTGATAGTTGCTTTGATAAAATAATCTTTGATTTGTAATGATTAAATGCTCGTGAGCGTTTGTGTGGCGTTGCATGGTTTTTTGAAAGAGAGATGCTTCATTATTGAATGATAAATATGGTTTTGGGTAATTCTCTCTGGATAGTGGCCAAAGTCGCTTTCCCGCACCCCCACATAGTAATATGTGCTTATATTTTTTCATTCATTTATATTATCAGCTTGGCTAAACAGAAAGCTAGTTTAATCAAATATGTAAATGCCAAAAAAAAAATAGAAAATAGGCTTTACAAACCATAAAGTGTTTCATATACTTTATTCACTGATTTGATCTTTGAGATAGAAAATATTGATGAAAATGACAAAAAAAAATACTCCAATTTTTTTAGTATTAAAAAAATTATCTAATTTACTTTAAGTATTCTTAAGTTACCATTCGTTAAGATATTAAGGGCATATGGGGGATATCTTGGTGTGCAGTATGAAGAAGGACGTGGACAGCTGCGATAAGCTTCGGGGAGCCGCTACAGGCGTTAATCCGGAGATTTCCGAATGGGGAAACCCAGTCTGGGTTATGCCAGACTACATTCATTTGAATACATAGAATGAAATGAGCTAACGGGGAGAACTGACACATCTAAGTACCCCCAGGAAAATAAAATAAAAATGATTTCCTAAGTAGCGGCGAGCGAACAGGAAAAAGCCTAAACTATTAACGTGTCAAGCCCAAGAGCGTTGCGTTAATGGTGTTGTGGGTTATAAATAAGATCAATCTTGGTTGATTAGACAAGTCAAAAAATTAATTGTTAGATGAATTGGTATGGAAAGGCCAGCCGTAGTAGGTGATAGCCCTGTAATTTAAAACAATTGATCTTGTTTTTTATATACCCGAGTAACACGGAACACGTGAAATTTTGTGTGAATCTACCGGG
>DBHX01000012.1:0-134 GCA_002296285.1 bacterium UBP8_UBA817 | reverse complement strand
GTCAAGCCCAAGAGCGTTGCGTTATTGGTGTTGTGGGTTATAGTTATAATCATTCTTGGTTGATTTGATAAGTCAAAAAATTAATTATTAGATGAATTGGTATGGAAAGACCAGCCATAGTAGGTGATAGCCCT
>DBHX01000022.1:60111-64403 GCA_002296285.1 bacterium UBP8_UBA817 | reverse complement strand
CATCCTTAATTTACGCAAATCCCTGTTATTTCTTTTCAGACCACAATATTGCAATGTAAGGAATCACAAAAAGCACCATCCAAAATAGTTTAAATAAGCCAATAAATGCATATACGATCGCGTTAAATTGCACCCTGGAAATATCAAACAACATCTGATGTATATCATAAGTAACGTCTGCAAAAAAAATGGTCATTATGGATGAGTAAGCCAAAATACCAAACCCAATAATGATGGATTTACGTAAAACGTTTTTGATTTCTTCTTTTGTCATCCAACCCCTCCTTCCTCTAATATATGCCCAAATTGAATGCAATTAATCATTAATTTTAAATTTGAGTCGCTTTTCAATGGCTAAAACAATTTCTTTGGCAATATCTTTTCCGGTGACCTCTTCAATGCCTTCTAACCCCGGAGATGAATTAACCTCAAGTAATAACGGCCCCTTATTGGATCGAATAATATCAACACCCGCAACAAAAAGCCCCAATGTTTTTACGGCCTTTAACACCATTCTTTTTTCTTCCTGTGTTATTTTCACGGCTTTCGTTCGAGCTCCTCGGTGAACATTCGCCCTAAATTCACCCGGTAATGCAATGCGCTCCATGCTTGCAATCACTTTACCATCCACAACAAAACACCTTAAATCGCTGCCATTGGACTCCTTAATAAACTCTTGAACCAATAAATTTGCTTTTAGTGATTTCATGGCATTAATTACACTTTCTGCCGCTTTTTTGGTTTCCGCCAAAACAACACCAGTACCTTGTGTCCCCTCTAATAACTTAATAATCAATGGTGCACCACCAACCAATTCAATTAACTCTTCCGTATCAATGGGCGAATTTGCAAAACCGGTGGTTGGGATTTCTAATCCATTTTTAATTAATAATTGCAAAGAAAATAATTTATCTCTTGACTGTAAAATTGATTGAGCTGAATTCAAAGTAAAAATACCCATGGACTCAAAATGACGCGTCAATGCCGCGCCATAAAATGTTAAATTGGGTCGAATCCGTGGAATGATTGCATTCAAGTCGTTTAACACCCGACGATCTCGAGAATACATTTCTGGTGTCACAGAGTCTAATTTCATGAAACATTGTTTAATATTCAAAAATGATACTTTATGACCACGCTCTTCACACGCTTCAATGATTCGTTTATTGGAATACAGTGATTGATTGCTGGCCAATAACCCAATGTGAAGTCCATCCGAATTCGACTGAATTTTCCCATATAATTTCATAAGTTCAGATTCTGAAATATCGCCAAACATAAACTGTTCTTCTGGATCTACAATGAATCGGCCAACCATTGCCTCTCGACCTAATAGCATTCGAAAACCCATTGAATGTCGATTACTTAATGAAATGTCTACATCCCACTGATTATTTCCCAAACGTATGGTTGCTTTGATAAAGTACCTTGTTTCGGAAATACCTGTAGAACTTTTGACTTCTCTACGATCAAAAACCGGCGCTTCACATCGAATGATGGTTCTACGATCATTTTGGATGGGATTGACTTCAAAACTCACCCATTTTTTCCCATCTTTGTGGAATGTTTGGATATTGAAAGCATGCAATGATGATGTCTTTGCACCAGAATCAACCCTCACTTTAATTCGAGGGATTCCCAAACCTGGAAGCTCACACCATTCTTCAGCGCCTATAATTTTTTTATCAGCCATACCATTTTCCTAATTTAGATTTATGTTCAATTAATAAAGCGAAACTCCATTTTTGACAATGGTTTACACGCCCATTTTTTCAACCACTGCTTTTAGTGACGAAAACGATAACTCCTCACCAAAATGATACGGTGCATGGACATTGTATAGAAAATGCGGATTTTTCGCACAATGAGCCCCCCAAGAATCCATTCTTCGTTTAAAAATGAGTACCAATGCATTGATCATCCATTGCGGAATATGAAGTTGAAGCCACGGTTTTTTTCCCATGGTTTCAGCCAATTCTAAAATAGCGTCATTGAACGTTATTTTTGGATTTCCCATGACCATATCCTTTGGAACATCCTGAGTCATTGAAATGGTCACCATTTTGGCAATATCTTCGGCATGCAAGAAATGAAATGCACCATTCAAATGAAACCAACGTGCCCATGATATGTGCCTTCGAATATCCAATAGGCCTTGTGAAATATGGGAATATGGGGCATTTTCTGCACCCCCTAATACCATGGTGGGGAATAGTGTGACCACTTTATTAGCCCATTGCGAATCTTGAATGGCATTGTAGGCATCTAACTTCGATTTCACATAGGGTGACCCCTCTGTTTTTGCCGCTGGAGACAATTGATTGTCATCCGTTAGAATGCTAGCGGTTGAAAAGTAAATGATTTTTTTTAACCGGTTGGGATCCGTGTACCCCAACATTTCCAACGTGCGATCGCTATTGATGCGAATATTGACATCCAAATCATACCCCCATACAGTCGCAATATGCACCACATAATCTGTTGTGTGCAATGCCTCTTTGCATGTTTCAATGGCATCCATATCACCGGGGTGTATGGTAACATTTGGCCATGATTCAACATCGAATTTAAATTTTTTCGTTTTTCGAACCAACAAATGCAAGTGAGCCGTTGGAAATTTTTGACGCAATTCCATTAAGACATAATGGCCAATGCAGCCCGTTGCACCCGTAATAAATATATTCGTTTCCATACACTTAGTGTAAACCCTAGAAAACTTTCATGCTAGCTCAAACCATTATATTTTGTACTTAAAACTACTTAACCATTGAAAAATAAGAATTACGATTAATAGGATACCAATATTAATCGTCCAGTTTTTTATAAGACGAAATACATAGTTTTCAATGCCTAGCTTTTCACAATATTCATGATCTCTTTTTGCAGCTTTATACGCTAATTTTTCTTCCTTAGTATATTCTGGCGCTTTATCCATGTAGCCCAATTGAATTGCTATTTGATCTAAACCAACAAAAAATTTGCCAGGGACATGCAATAATGTAGGCAATGAATTTGTTTTTTTTGAATACAATCGATGATCTTTAATCTGATAATCACTTGCTTCCAGTCCGGCTCGTCCTCCATTGACTCCAAAAATGTGATGCTCAGTATCAACGGTTAATCGATTCGGAAATTTGGTAAAGTATTGAATCAGTGGGATTTGATCGCACTTTTCTTCTTCATTATCTAGGCCAAAGAACTCGAATAGTTCAAGTCCTTTTTTTATTGGCCCCATAACCGTTCCAGCATTTAAATATTTAAATTGTTTATTTTTGATAGGATATTTTAAAAAATAATAAATATCATCAATCCGATACATTCCTAAATTTTGCTCCGCACCAAAAACGAGTTGATTATTGTAATATTGCTTGTACTTTTGATACATCTCATCTTCACCTGCTAAAAAAATGACATCGTATGCATCCACATACATAAACACATCATTTGGATCACATTGAGATAAATACCGATGCATTAAGATACGTTTTTTTCCATGGCCCTTATAGGTCTCTCCCATCCCAAAAATATTCAGATTAACGTTATGCGCTTTAGCGGAACGAATTAATCGGTCGAGATGATGATTTTCCTTGGTTGCGATGGTAAAAATATGCAATTTTTTTACCTGGTTATTTATGTAATTATTCATTTAATCCCTTTTGGTTCACTTTATTGTTTTCTTAACAGCGAAGCTAACCCGTTCAATGTTTTTTGTGGTGGGCTGCAGCTGCTCTGAAAAATGAATGATTCCGTTTTCGCTTAGTATAACAATAAATGGCGTCACATTATCCGTTAATGTTTCCGAATCTTGAAGACTTTTTAAAATATCGAATTTTTTGTTTCCAAAGTATGGAAAAAATGTAGACTGCTCGTTCTCAGGCACCGATTTTTTCATGCCCCCTTTAATGAACCCATCCACAAATGGTGGCACCGGGCCAATGACAGGAATCTGAACCCATGAAATATTGGGCGATGGAATGAGGTTCAGTCCCCGAACCCATGCCTCCATGGGTTCGGCTGATTTCATATCAAATCCCAAAATTAATAGTTGCCTTGATGTTTGATTGGGAACCTCAATTTTTTTATCAAGGAGTGTTTTACCTGAAATGGATGGAAATGCATTCGCAAATACAAGCATTGGAAACAATAACATTACAATGAGATGCATGACTGTATACTAAGTTCTAACTCTGGTTTTGTGAAGACGCTCTTAATAAGTGACGTGCAACCCACCGAAAATGGTCGGGGGTAGCACTCCTTTTTCGCCTTCATTTCATTTTTTGTGAAAGTTGCCA
>DBHX01000022.1:40477-59785 GCA_002296285.1 bacterium UBP8_UBA817 | reverse complement strand
GCCAAAAAAATGGTCGGGGTAGCAAGATTCGAACTTGCGGCCCCCTGTTCCCAAAACAGGTGCGCTAACCGGACTGCGCTATACCCCGACAACCGTAAGGGTATTATACAAAGCGTTGCGCTTCACTACAACTGGTTTTTTTACTCAATTGGGTAAACAGGCCAAATACGCTTTGACCGCCGCATCAAACCCCAATTCCAATGCATCACTCACCAATGCTTGACCAATGGATACCTCTTTTAAATGGGGTAAGGTTGCAAATAAGGATAAATTGTCCAAATTCAAGTCATGTCCAGCATTGATTTTCAAACCCAAATCATTCGCTTTTTTGGCCAAGTTGACATAGTTTTGAAAGCATTCCTGACCCTTTTCTTTCGCATGAGCAACGGCATATGATTCGGTGTAAAATTCAATGCAATCCGCACCACACGCTGTTGCGCCATGCAATGCATCTTCTATTGGATCAACAAACACACTGACACGAATACCCAATGCCTGCAATTCTTGAATAATGGAGGTTAATCGATCACCATCTTTCTTGAAATCCCATCCATGATCTGATGTTTTTTGATGTGGGCTATCGGGCACCAATGTGCATTGATCCGGCTGAATTTTTTTGACAAGGGTCATGAATCCAGGAAAATCGCCCATTTCACCCTCGAAAGGGTTTCCTTCAATATTAAACTCCTGTGACTGATCATTTAAAAATGCCCCCAATGCCATGGCATCGGCCGCTGTAATGTGCCGTTGATCCGGCCGTGGATGAACCGTAATGCCTGCCGCCCCTGCCTGCAATGCTAATTGAGCAAAATGCAGAACATTTGGTCGATCCCCGCCCCTAGCATTTCGTATCAGGGCCACTTTATTAATATTAACGCTTAAATTTACCATATACAGAATTTTTTCATATTATTTTTGTCCATGCAATTGTAGAAACCATTCATTATTATTTATGATTAAATTAATGCACAATTCAACCAACCAACCATGGCCAACATTCACTTCCCCCATTGCCACAGTGCAACCATCCATGCCCACCCTATTTCAATGGCTCACACATCAAAATAGAATCAAACACGATGGGTACACAGTGTTTAAAAACATATTGCCCGCGTCCATTTTTGACCCATTAAATGATGCTTTTGATGCCCTTAAATCAGCTGAAATTCTTCCTGTTGGCATTATTACTCACCCCCTTTTTTGGCAAATTGTTCAGGCATTGGATCCAATCATTGAAAACATACTTAACGAACCTTATGTCATTCTTCCAGAAACTTGGGCATGGGATATTGACCCCAATAAATCAAATAAAGGCTGGGCGCCCCACCGAGAAAAATTATTTTCCTGTGTCAATTCTGATGGCATGCCCATGAGCCTATCGTGTTGGTTCCCGATCACACCGGCCACCCCTGAAAATAGTTGCATGTACGTATTGCCCGCATCCGATGACCCCTACTACCCGGTGGGAAAAACCACCTTTGATTTGCCCATCCAAGCCATCCGCGCATTGCCTGCTGATCCCGGTGATGTGATCGTATTTAACCATAATATTTTGCATTGGGGCAGCCAAAGCAGTCAATGGGGATTGGTGCCACGGCGAGCCATTGCCTTTGAATCACAAATTCAGTCCATTCCCAATTATAATCACCCGGTAATGATGCCCAATGTGCCACCATCCCACGAGGACTGCATCACATTGTATCATCAACTAATTCAGCAATATCATCATATTAATTACTAATATTTCACCTATTAATTAAAGCGTTTATTTTAAATTTTTAAACACATTTAACTTTAAAATATTGACTTACTCCTTAGTTGATATTATTTATACTGGAAAATTATATGAAACACTGCATATATGGTCTTATATGCTTCCTGCTGATCGGTTGTTCAATTTGTTGCCTGGTGCTCAGCTGGATTCACTATCGTCATTTATCTGTTTTATTGATATTATATATTTTGTTGCGCCCGTAGCTCAGCTGGATAGAGCAACGGACTTCTAATCCGTAGGTCGTACGTTCGAATCGTACCGGGCGCGCCAATCATTCCATTTAAAATTACTGAGCATTCAATGTATTGGACCATTTCAAAAAATAATACGAGCAAACGGAAACAATCACAAACACGATTAATGTATGCAAAAGGCCCCCATTTGTTAACATTAAATGTGGCATGGTGAGAATGCTTTCATTGTTTATATCTTGCGTTATGATTGGAAGCACCAATTGTTTTACAAAAGCTGAAACAACATGCAAAAAACTAGCCCCAATCAACATTCCCAACCCCATAGTGGTCAAACTTTTACATTTAGCAAACTCTCTAAATGGTTCCATAATACCATACTTCTAATTCAGTTTTCTAAATATCCCAATGGTAATTATCGGTGAAAGCATAGATTACGTTATATCAATTTTTTCAATTTACACCTTATGCACCTCGGGCGTATTCTTTTACATCGGCCACCAACCTCGTGGTTGCTCAAACTAAAAAATTCCCTATGGGTTAAATTTTATCCTCATTCTTAGTCAATTTCCGTTGATGAATTTCAAAGCCGTCTTGAGCCCACTTTGCCACCTGCTCACCACCGCTGGTATCGCCACTGAATTTAAGCCCGGCGAAGTTAGGCTTTGAAGGATTGGTACAATCCATTTCGATACCCTACGTTATTTTGTTCTCAGCATCATATAACTGTTTGCCTAAAGCTGATCTGACATTCCCAGCATCAACCATTGAAATGTTCATTAATTTAGAGCACTGAATATTTGATAATCATCAACGTATTGAATCACGGCTCATCAATCAAATCACGGCTGATTTTTTATAAAATGAATATTGAGATGTTTTATTATTGCCGCACTAAAAAAACATGTTACATACGCTAAGATAACACACAAACTTAATGGAATATCCAATATTAATGCCAATAAAACCCCAAAAGTTGCACCAATACAACCAAGCACCCAAGCCGATAACAACTGCGTTTTAAATGCTTCGGTAAATAAGCGAACGGTTAAGAGCGGAATCACTAAAAATGAAAACACCAATAATACGCCCACCATTTTAACGGAAGATGTTACAACCAAGCCAAATAAAATATAAAATATCAAATCAACCCGTTTTGATTGAGATGATAATAAGTGGTGATGAATATTGTATACGACTAGCGCAATAACGCCATATAAAACAGTGGCTGAAATGACGTCCATTGGCTGAACAAATAATAGGTGCCCCGATAACATTTCTTTTAGATGATGCCCCTCCATACCCGTACTGGAAATCAGGACCATTGCCAGTGTGGTTGCAAAAATATACATCACGCCAATGGATGCCTCTTGCAAGTTTATTTTTTCAAGCATGGATTTTAAGCCAACCAGCATTAACGAAGCCAATACGGTTCCGAAGAAAGCAACCAAAAAAAGACTGGCTGACGATTGAATCCCCAGCCAGTGTCCCACCAAATACCCCAATGCCGCCCATTGGGCCAATGCTAAATCAATGAAAATAATTCCGCGCCTTAATACAAATGCCCCAAAATAACCATGAATTAAAATTAATACAAAACAGGTGATAAGGGGCCAAAAAATAAAATCAATCATTTTGATATTTCCGCCACCAAATAATCAAATAAGGCCGTGTATGTTTCAATGCCGTCCTCACCCACATTGGTATACAGATGATGAATGGTTGCATGCGTATCTTTTGCGAATGCTTGGCCAACTTTTTTTGGGTAATAATTGGCCGTTAGTACAATCACCTTTAACTTTTTTTGTTTTATATTATCTTTTAAGTTTTTTAAATGCTTTATTGTTGGAGGAACCCCTGGAACCAATTCCAAGGTTCCGATGTTATCTAACTCAAATGCATCATAAAAATAAGACCATACCTTGTGGTAACTCATAAACTTCTTCTGTTGAACGGTTGTCATCTGTTGTTTCCATTGCACCATTTTTTGAGAAATATGTGTTGAAAACTCATTAAAGTTTTTATCATAAGCCGCTTTATTTTTAGGATCAATGGCCACCAAATGATGACGAATATTATCGGCAATAATAATTCCATTCATTGGATTTAAACTGTAATGGGGATTCCCTTCTAAATGAATATCTCCGTGAGATCCATCAACATCATGGGTTGGAACCTCCAATTTACGTATGTTTTTTGATGCGTCCAAGTAACCCATTTGATTTGAAAATAATTTTGGATTTCGAGCCACTTGGATTAATCCATCC
This sequence comes from bacterium UBP8_UBA817, assembly GCA_002296285.1. Classification (GTDB taxonomy): domain Bacteria; phylum Margulisbacteria; class Marinamargulisbacteria; order UBA817; family UBA817; genus UBA817. Next base: position 55,553 of record DBHX01000022.1, on the reverse strand, counting down.
AGCCAAGAATCTTGATCCATGCCCAATCGAATGATCATATCGGCATTTTTCAATACCATCACCATGGATGGTTTGGGTTGAATATCATGCATATTCTTACTGCCATGAACCAATGAATCGACCTGCACAAATTCTTGACCAATGGACTTGGCAATGGAGGAAAAATCATCGTTTACCGTGACAATCCGTATCTTTTGAGTACCAAATAAACCACTTGATAAACCAAAAATACACCACATCACCAACCAAACACCCCCTGAAAAATATTTCAAGGGGTGTTTAACTAATTGTTGTTTCATTTTGCTTATTAACGACTAATTTAGAACGTGCGAGTGTGGGCCCATGCCAAAAATAAATTGCGCATAAATGGTATTTTCAACATTTTCACCACTATTGTATTGCAATCTAAATTTTGATGTTTCTGTTAATTGACGCGTCAACATAACGGCCACTTGACTTAATTCTGATCCCTCATCTCCATGTTTGCCCAACTGATCATAACGAATTCCCGCTTGATATTCACTGGTAATGTCAACGGTTCCTGAGACGTAGCTTCCATTTTGTTTTTCAGCAGATTCACCCTCATCGCCATATTCTACTCGGTAAATTTCACCCTGAAGTGTTAACCGACCCGGGCCCATATTTTGATGAAATGTAATATCTGTGCCCATTAATGTTTGCTTATCATCTTTTGAACTTGCGGATGGATTTCCTTGCAAATAATTAAATCCGAATTGCAATTCTTGGTCGTTGGAAACAGCCAAACTGTTCCATAACCTTGTACTGATCAATCGATTTTCATATTCAATACCATGAGACGCTCCCGCAACTTCTTCATGAGCACTCGGGGTCCAATATCCCAACTCAACTTGAGAAAACAATGGGATTGGCAATAAATACGCGAGTTGAATCCCTTCACCGCTTAGGCCATGATCTTGCCCAAAGAATTGCTTGATGGCTAATGGGCGATCAGTAAATTGCCACTGTTCAGGATGAAGTGCATTAACTTTTCCAATACCAATGAATTTTTTACCAACAATGGCCTCTAAACCACTGGGTAACCCTGCATTAGGAATCAACGTATTTAACGAATCGGCGAACGTTACATACCCTTCTTCTAAATCAATCTTTCGCTGACCATTGGTTTCTTTGTGAAGCCCTAGGAAAACATCGGCTTTAATATTTGGGTACAAGTAATGTTGAAACGTTAATTCAATTTCACTCACATCCATTGATTTATTTGAATCCGTACTTGTGGCCACCATATTCCCAATAACAGATATGTCGGGCAATTCAGTGGCTCGTTTTGTTTGAGCATGCCCAACTAATGCAAGGCATGCGATGAATAATATTATTTTTTTCATTTTTTTCTCCTTAAGTTGTGTTTATGAAAACAACCTTGGGGGAGCACGTTGGTTTAATGCATCGAATTTAAACTCAGGAATCGCGCCTTTATTCATATTATAGACATACGCTTCAATGTGAAAAAAAGGTGCAATATTGGTTGGAAATGTGGAAACAATCATTGTAAATTGCAGGCATATCAAACAATTTATATGATGATCCAATGGCAATTCATTGGCTGAGTGGGGATGAAGAAAAGATGATAATATTCCAAATATTAGAATTATACCTACCCATTTTTGAACCCAATGCATAACAAGATAGTAAATTATTTTATTTTAATGAACAATGGTTAATGCTTTTTTAGCAATGGTAATTTTGGCTGGGCATTGACCAATGTATTCGGCATCGGCATGAATGCTATGATGCCCAAACTGGCGAATTCGCAAGGACTGGCACTGAATGCATTCAACATCTGGACTTTTGGATATTCGACCCAGTTTCATTTGCACCCCATACCATATGGTCTTTACAAGACCTCGGCCTGTAAAGATGCACGCATCGAGTTTTCCATCATTTGGCATGGCATTGGGCGCGACAATAAAATCCCCACCGTAATATTTCGTATTACTAATGATTAAGAAGTACCCCTTTTTTGGGTTCAACTCACCATCAACCGTAAATAGAATTGGGCAAAATTGATATTTTAGAATTTCCCAAAAAGCAATCAATACATAACTTAACGCGCCCATCATTTTCTTTATTTTTTTATCGACTTTTTGAATGACAAACGCGTCAAATCCAACGCCTGCCATGCAGGCAAAATACGTGTCATTAATTTTTCCCAAATCGATCTGTTTTTTAGTTCCAAACACAATGTTCTTACACGCTTGCTCCACATTCATGGACAGATCGAATGCCAATCCAAAGACATTCGCAGTTCCAAAAGGAATCACCCCCAATGCCACATTGGTATGAGCCATCCCATTCACCACTTCGTTGATGGTCCCATCCCCACCAACAACCACAATGGTGTTAACCCCCTCTTGGACAGCTTTCTTAGCCAATGCTGTTGCATGCCCTGGCGCTTTGGTAAAATCACCATAAGCCTCAATCCCATGATGATTAAACACTTGAATGACGCCTTTCAAGAGCGCTTCTTTACTATCATAGGTATGTTTGACATCTTTTATTCCCAACAGACGCCGAACCCACCATAAGCCTTGTTTTTGTGCCCCAGAATTTGGGTTCATAATAATAAATATTTTCTTATTATCTAAGGGCAATTGGGATGGAAGATCCATATTCTTAGTTTAAAGAAATATGGGGGTATATCAAGAACTTTTTTTAGCCAAGTATTCCGCTAACGAGACGCCTTCAATATTTGCTTGTCTCACATCATTCTGGGCTGAATAAAACTTATATGTATCTTGTCTCTGCTTTTCTTTGGCTTGTTCATCAATCTTTTGATCGTCCATCATTTGTTTAGACCAATCATGTCGTTCCATTCGATCTTGATGAAGCCCTTTAAGCAATTCATTGCCTGGATATTTCGTGGACGGTTCCTTTTTAAAGGTAGTTAATATGGCTTCCTTGACTTTGGACAACGTTGGACGATTCTCATTTTCACGGCGCCGTCTGGCTGCTAAAACAAGTTGTCCCAAAGTTGCATTTTTCTTCATCTGTTCTTGTATGGATTCAATGCTAGCTTGTTGCATGTCCTGAATCTTTTTGTCTTCATTGGCTTGGCATTCTTTAACACGCAATAAACGGTCTTTTTCTTCTTGTTGACGTCGTGCTCGGTAGTCCTCCAAACGTTCTTTTTGATGGTCCTCACTGGGCATTACCAATTCCATGGGTGGTGCAGATGGGATGCTAGATGGTTCCGCCGCCAATTGATCAATGTCTTTTTTTAATTGATCCCAACGGCTATGATTCCCCTGTAATGCAGTCAAAATTCGTTTTGCATCTTCATGACTGACCTTTACATCCGCTTCAAATAATTTCTCTTGATACTCTTGAACCATGCCTTCTTCTGTTTCATGTCGATTGATGCTAGATAATATCTGAATCTCTTCTTGGCCCCGTTCAAGTTCTTGAGAAAACCCCACATTAAAATCGTCTGATCTTTTGCTAACCAACCCCCATAATTCTTTTTGAGATGGGCCATTTGAACCTAATAATTGATCTGTAACTTGTGGATCTGCTGGTCGACCCATCCATACATCGTTTATACCCAAACCTGAAACGGAAGTTATATCGTGCATTATTGTTGGAATATTTGCACGGCAAAAACCCATTGGGCACCTCTTAATTTTAGAATATTTTAATAAATTATATTATCTTTTTCTTTTTTTCAATATGGTATTTTATGACTATTTTTTACATAGACATCCTGATGTTGCAATGTTAATATATTGATCTGTGGGCGATTAGCTCAGCTGGGAGAGCACATCCCTTACAAGGATGGGGTCGCAAGTTCGAGCCTTGCATCGCCCACCATAATTTACTTACTTTTAACGTAATTTTACTTCGTGCAATGATGAATGTTTGTTCAATAAAATTTGTTCAATAACCGTCCCATCACGATCTTTAAACCTTTGAAGAACTTCGTCGTAATGACTTCTTTTCACAGGGTCACTTAATATCTCGTAAGCACACTGTATTTTTTTAAATTTTTCTCCGTCACCACATTTATCAGGGTGATGTTTTAATGCTAAATTATGAAATGCTTTTTTAATTTTAGGTAAATTTTCTTCTTCAGAAATTTCCAATTCTTTATACAAAGAAGAGCTTAATAATTTTTGGTATAATTCGTCGGTCATCTGATGAACTGATGGGTTTGTATATGGACGTTCTGTTTGGGGATTTGAAGAATTCTGATCTGTTCCATAGTGAGGAGCTCCGTGTCCTGCACTTTGAAATCCATGCTGAGAAAATCCATACTGAGTTCCATTCTGATATGTAAACCCTGGACCTGGATGTGGAACCCGTGAGCTATATTGGCCTCCGTGAACACCATTTGGACCCCCATAGTCATAATGAGCTCCGTGCCCTGCATTTGGAATTCCTTGATGAGGAAATCCATGGCTTCTCCAATATACCCATTGTGGATAATTGTTAGGAACCAGATCAATGAAACTAAAACTTGGGTCACCTTTTAATGCTGCAGGATCACTTACCAATATACTTGGGTCACCTTTTAATGCTGCAGGATCACTACCCAATATAATTGATGGGTATATCTTTCCGTGGAGCATAAAAAAAAGGCCTTCTTCCCCTTTTTCTTTTGGTAGAATAATATAACCATTTTGAAAATTCAAAACCGAATAAAAGGCCAAGTCGGATAATTCTACAATATCTGTTTGTGAATCCCCTCTGTACCACCAAGCATCCTGTGATGATGGCTCCCAACGCTCTTTCTTGGTATTACTTTCTGAGGTACCTGGATTTTCTGTACTGTTATTCGATGATCGTCGAGCCGCATCTTCACTTCTTTGTCTTTTATATGGACTGCCTTCGCCCTTCAAGCCTGCGCTTTCTGTATGAATACTCACGTTTGGGTAATCAGCTTTACTTCTTTGTATTTTATTTGTACTTTCTGGGGCTCTCCAACCTGGGTTATGTCTTCTATATTCATCTGGCGTTTGTGGGTAAGCACCTTCACTTCTTGGTCTTTTATTTTGGCTTTCTGAGGCTCTCGAATCTGATTCTTCTTCAGACCAACAAACACCTGCTGAGTGCCAGACACTACTAAAAAATTCATGAATAGCTTGTGATGCTGATTGAAGAATTTCAAATGGTTTAAGATAATCTGTACCATTATCATATGCATCCTTTTGTAACGGTTCCTTTCTTCTTGTCGCCATTTCTGGACCATGACCCGCTCTGGAACGCGCTTTTGGTGTGAAATCTTCAGATCCTGCTTTTTTAACTCTGTTGCTTTGTGCTTGTGTCGTACCACCTAAACGAGCCAATGGGCTCAATGGGCTGGTTCTGGATTCTACTGCTTGCATCGAACGCATCGAACTTGGCAATGTTACGCTACAATAAATCTCATATTCTTTAAAAAAGTCTATCTGTTTTCTCATCTTCAACACTCACCTAATGTTAATTATCGTAAGATGATGCAATTTTCTTTCATATTTATTTTATTTGCCCATATTGCACTTGTCATAGATCTCCTTTTTCACGCATAATAAACTCATGCAATTATCATTTTTGGATATATTTGATGATGATGGAAATCACCTCACGGCGAAAAAAAATATCCGCATTGGGGCGTTGGTCATTCCATCTGGGCATGCAGTGGATCCGCTGGATCCAAATTTGGGGATTCCCTTGAATGAGTGGCGAGATAAACAATTTGATGTGGACATCGATAATGACCATATTGTCATTCAAAAGATTACATAATATTCTTTACTTATGAGATGACATGCATTACCCAAACCATTTCAGACATATCTTGATCAATCACTACGACATTCAAGCATTTGCAACACTGCTTTAGGTTCAGACAATGTTCGTTGGTTAACCCATATTATTTGGATTGAATCTCAAAAAAATAGTTCACATTTCCCGCATGAACCCATACCTTCAGTAAAAAATAACTGACAGTATATCATCGCTTATATGCAAGTCAACTCACCTAATTACAAACAAGATATTGCAAATTTGAAAAAGAATATTCGTGACTATTGTTTATTTAAATGACTTGGAAATCATAGTGAAAAACAAAAAATTAAATCGCAAATTTTTGGATGGTACCAAGACTTTTTAACTAGAGTTAGAGCCATTAAATTAAATAAGGGCCTGTAATATCTCATAAACGGTACCAAATCTTCCTTACCATGTGGCCGTCATCAGTATGTCACATTCGTTAATTTTTTTGCTTTAGCTTGGCCAATCAATGCCATCAATTCCTTTTGATGTTGAATTATGCCATGGTGATCACGATAGGCCATAATTTTTTTTGCGGTGGTTGGGCCAATGCCAGGTAACGCCAATAATTCTTTATAAGACGCCAAATTAATATTCACAATTCCATCATTGTTTTGATTTTTCGTTGCCTTAATGGTTATTTTTTGGCCATCTCGTAATGTTTGTGCCAAATTTAATTGATTCAAATCAGCATTTGGCCAAAGCATGATTTGATCCAACAACTCATGCAGTTTGGTGCCAATGGCCACCTTGTACACCCCTGGTTGATTCAAAGCGCCCACCATATGCACCTCAATTCCAACTTTTTTGGTAGGTTCAGACACTGATATTGATGGGTAAGTGGTTACTTTTTTCGATGGGTGATCCAACACATACATTGCAAATGGCATTAAAAATAATGCGATGCTTAATCCCCAAAAAATAGCGTTTTTTGCCCCCTTTGACATCCATTTACTATAGCGACATATTGTTGATTCGTCGATTGGAAAAAAATTAATCAAACGTTATTTTTTTCGTTATTATAAAGAAATGAATAAACAATTTTGGTTAAGCAAATGGGCAACAAATGATATTGGATTTCATGAAGGTGTGGCCAATGCCATGCTCATGAAACATTTCAATCAGTTATGCCAACCGAGTACCATTTTTGTTCCGTTGTGTGGTAAAACGGTGGATATAATATGGTTGATGAAACAAGGTGTCCATGTCATTGGTGTTGAGCTATCCGAAACGGCGATTCAACAACTCTTTCACACGTTAAAAATTCATCCCGCAGTGACTCCCATTGAGCAATTTAAACATTATAAAGGCCCCTTGATTGATATCTTTGTTGGGGACATATTTGATCTGACACCCAAACAATTTCCAAGGATTGATGCCGTTTATGATCGTGCTTCCATGGTGGCCCTCCCAAAAGAAACACGCATTCATTATGCCGCCCATTTGCATCGCTTAACCAACAATGCCAAACAACTCCTGATTTCATTCGAATACCCTGAAAAAACGCTAAATGGGCCTCCTTTTTCAGTAACAGAATCTGAAATTAACACCTTATATGATCCTCATTATCACATCACTCATTGTGATAAAAGCACCATGATGGTGAATACAACCCCCATGGACCAAAACGTTTTTATTCTCAATCCAAAATAAATGGGGTTTTGCTGCAGTTACGAATATGCGCATGAAAGGAACATGCGTCGCAGGCTGATGGATTGGTTAAAAATACATGGTTATTAAATGCCATGAACGCATCACGAAGATGAGCCTTATTGGGCTCAACTTGAATCTGATCGCCAGATGTCATATTTACAATGGCGGATCCTTCTCGATCAAAAGTGTAGCTTGGGTAAAGTTCTTCAATGACATTGGCATAAAAATTGACTTGCTGCTGATAACGCCCCATTTGATTACCGATGGATCGTTTAAACTCAAATACTTGAAATGTCATGCTTACATCGCAAAACCAAACGGCGTCAAACCGACCTCGGACAACACAATCCTCATGATGAAATTCAAAGGGGGCTTCCACCGATAATCGACCAGATGAAACAATTCTCTGATACCAATCGCCTTGAATCAATGTGGCCATCCATTTCGGATCACTCGGCAAAGGAGATGACCTTTTTTGAACCAATGCCTGTGCCAATTGATCATGCATTTTCAATCCTTCTTTTTGGGCATCCGTTTCAATCAAGTCAACGGCTCTTAGTTTCTTTAACATCATCTGTTTTTGGCAAACCGATGCATCCAATATATTGGATATGGACCACGTGCGCGGTTGATTCACACCATTGGGGGAATAGGTCACCATGCTGGCATGTCCATTTTCTTCTGACACTGTTGGGCTTTTTTTAATCTCACCTGGGGAGTTTTTCTGATAGTCAAAATTAAAGGCACACTCACTGCCACAATCATCCAAATAGGGCAAACATAGGGATAGTCGAGATGTATTTTTTCGCTTTAATCGCTTTCCCGTTAATAAAATATGAAATTTGGCCCGTGTGAGTGTCACATAAAACAAACGAATTTCTTCTAACGTGGACCTTTCTTTTTCATGACTTAATATTGTTTTTCGAATGATATTTTCTTTGCTGTACCCAGTCATTGTGAGTCCCATGCCATATTCGCGAGACAATATCATGGGATCGGTTGAGCTGAAATTAAATTGCGCATCAATGAAGGGCACCACCACCACATCAAACTCCAATCCTTTGGCTGCATGCAGTGTCATGATATGCACAGCATCAGAGGCCGCTTTATTCTCAGTCCCCATTCGCTTTGGGTTCTCAATGCAATCCGCCAGCCATTCCAACATGGATAATCGGTCACTGGTTTGATGGTTAAACTTGCTTAATAATGTTTGGATGGCCGTTTCATCGCTGGTTGAAAACTGGAGCGGCAAGCCCCATACCAGTTGAGTCAATTCCTCGATCATGTGTCCCCGATTCATGGCTTTATCCCATTCCAATACCAGGGGATGATTGGCCACCTGATCTTTCACCCGCTGATTCTCTGTCACTTTGCCAACATCATGGTTTAAAATATCGTGGGCAATGCTCATCCAAGCTATGTCATCATCTGCATTTAATAACCCCAGTAAAAAACAAATGACGATTTGAACGGCATCCAATTCGCATAAGCCGGCACCTTTGCTCACCTGACATGGCACCTGGATGGATGTTAAATAGGATTTCAGTCGTTGGATATCCATATTTTTTCGCACCAGAATGGCCATGTCTTGATACCGTATTCCCTGGTCATGCTGTGAGCATATGTAATGTCCAATGGTCATCAGTTCATCACAAACTTCATCATGCAAACAACAACGAATGCTTGCTGATTGTTGGGTCTCTTTTTTTGGGTCCATGCTCAGGAACGATTGCCCCTGATCCTTAAATAATCGTTCAAATAATTCATTAATAAAATGAATGATGGCTGGATGGGACCGATAATTTACTGTGTTTTTTTTATGCTCCAGCTGAGAATGTTGGGTATCAATCACCATTTGCATCAATGCATCATCAGCACCACGAAACCCATAAATGGCCTGAAAACGATCCCCCACCACCCATAATTTTTTCTGCTCATAAGGATCTTTTTCTCCACAAAGCAGTGTCACAATTTGCCATTGTATCGGCGATGTATCTTGAAACTCATCCACAAAAATAAAACGATATTGATCTTGATATTGTTGCCTTAACCAATCCACATGCGCTAGCAATTGGTAGGTTTTAAACAACATGTCATCATGATCTAACCAATCATTTTGAACTTTATCGTCATCCACCTTTTGAAGAAACGCCTGAATAAGTTCTTTGAAGGCAAAACAAGACTCATCGTAAATGGATTTAAAACCCTTGGCCTTTTCAAGGAGTGCCGGATCCATGTCATAAAACCCATTGTCCAACCAATGACCAATGGTGTCACGATTGGCATACGCTTTCATGCACAATTGGCGCAATTGATCCATGGACCAAATACTCAAGCATTTGGTTAACCACTGGGGGGGGGTTAAACGATGGTCAATGCATAGTTTTTGCAAGGTATCATGCAACCGTTTCGTTAACTCAAACCCTTCCAATACACTGTAATTGGGAGACTGGTGAATCAATAACGCATATTTTTTAAGAATAGTCTGACATATTGAATGAATGGTTCCAATATTCATTCGGGATACACAGGCGAATGGTTGAGTTATTTTTTTTGTTTCTTGAAGAACATGCGTCAACCGATCCTTCATTTCTTTGGCCGCCTTATCTGTAAAAGTTATGGCCATACACTGTTCTGGCGGCACCTGTTGATCTTCCAATAGGCCCCGTAAACGCTCCACCATTAACGTGGTTTTTCCTGACCCTGCAGTGGCTTCAATGCATAATGAACGCTCCGTGGTACTCATCGCTGATGCCGCTCCCGCTTATGGCACGCATGGTAAAAATCACACACACGGCATTGATTCGCGATTTCTTTTTCAGAACTCATGGCATGATCAATGCCAAATTTGGCCTGTTTTAAACCATTAAATAATTGCCTTAAATACTGCATCAAGCCTTGTTCATACGCAATATAATGTGCATCCGATGTATCGATGGGGGTTTGGATTTTTGGGCCTTTGGATAATAAGCTGGCCTTTATAGATTGGGTTGAATGGGTCAATTTTAGCAATATTGCATACACCCCCAATTGAATATAATCATAGGTTGCAATGTCTTTTTTTGTGGCAACACTTCCAGATTTTATATCCACGATTTCAATCGTTGATTCCTTACTTATAATTATGTCCGCTCGACCTTTAAGTTCAATGCCTTCCATTGTTCCTGACAATTCTTTTTCTGTTTCAACACATCCCTCATAAGGCTTAAAAAAAGAGATAATATCCTCTAAAGGCCAATGGGAGTTCAAAGTATTTACCATGACCTGAGCCATTAAGGGGCTGTATTCTTTGTCCAAATAGCTTTGTATGTCCTGTACATTCATTAATTCTTTGGTGGCCAATTTTTCAACAATATTGTGAACCAAAAAACCAATCATTTGGTATTCACTGGCTGGGGCATGGGATGAAATACGCAAATGATGTTTAATGTAATACGCATACGGACATCGTTGGTACAACGCCAGACTTGATGGTGACATGGGCAGTGGTTCAACAGGTGATGTTGCCATGGGTTTTCTTAAAAGAGGTGACGCTTCATGATGCGGCCATTGTAGTCGTTGGAACTCACACGTGAGACCATCCAGCACATAATTTTGACGATCATTTATGTTCAATGGCACGGATACACCCATAAGATGTGGGTGAGATAAACACCAGGCGGCATACGACTGTCGAATGGTATTTATTTCGGGTTCTTGAGACGGTCCCTCGGATGTCAAATAGGGCTGTCTTGCCAAGGGCTTCCACGTCTCGTTTCCCAATCCCATCACCCATAGGGAATGGGATGGAACTTTGCCCAATGATTCGGGCGTTATGCAAATAATTTTGGGATCTTTAAATGTTTTCGCATCGATGGTTTGATGATCCAACATAAACTGAACAAATCGCATTGGATGGGCCTCTTTTTCCGCCTGATCAAGCAGATTGCAAATGATTTGGTGGCATTGGTATTGAAAGTATATATCATCATCCAATCCATAGGGATACTCCCACTCAAACACCATGTGTTTGATGTCTGAAATTGATCTTAAGGCCAATAGCTTTTGAACCATTTCATGGCCCTTAAAACGTTCCTTGATGAGCACCTGATCTTTTTTATACGGTATTAATGCCAACATGGCCGATACATTTTGTTTGATCACGCTTAGTTCTGGCCAATCCAAGGCATGAATGAGCCGGTTAAATTGCTCTAAAGTCGGAGCACTCACCCATGCCAACAATTCCGATAAGCCAGCTCCCAATCGCGTATGTTTTAAACCAACGGCATTGTCTCTAATGATCACCCCTTGTTTTTTCCCTTCGATCATCAACCATTTTTTAATCTGATCATTTGGAACAACCACGGCGACTTTTCCGGGAACTTGTTTGGCATGAGCAATAACGTGATGGCATTCGTCTTCAATGGATTCAAATCCATTAATGACACCATTAAATGAGTATTGAAACGTTTGATTGGACCAAGCTTGAACCCAATCCATGACCCCCTCCATACGAATGGTCTTGCAAGACTCTTTCATGCTTGGCACCACCCAGTGAATGGGAATTTCCATGGAGTTCATCAGGTCGATGAGTGGTTTTAACTGATTGAGGCTCACCCCAAAAACAATCAACCCCCTGTGCTGCTCATTGATCCATTGTGCCGTGGATTTCATGGTTTTTTCATTGTCTTGTTTGGCATTGATGGCAATGGGGTGATGATGGTAATCCGTCATGGCCGCATGAATCCACTCATAGGAATGCATCATAGGGGCATTCATACTAAAACAATCCATGGCAATTGACCGGATGCTTTTTTCACTTAAATTCTTAGGGGCATGCTTGGCTAGTGCATCGAGCAAACAATTAAATAATGGGTAATTGTCCGATGGTTCTTTCATAAAAAAATACTGCAATGGCAAAATATTTGGCACCCCATCAATAAACAACGGCTGTAATGGAATAATAACGTTCTCAACCGCATTGGATTTAATCCATTCAAGGGCCGCTGGTTGTTTGTGAAACTCATGCACAATAATTTGCTTTGCCATCCCGTTAAAGTTTACATCAAAGCATTTATTTCTTCATCCGATTTAAGATAACTCATTCTTTGCTATTGTCATTCACTGTGATTTTAAACTAAAATTTAACCAGAACATTATGAAACATTTGTTTGAAAAACTACAGCATCATTTTCCTCAACCCGCCATTGATAAAGTTGAACATATCGAAGCCAATTCTCATATTGTCACCATTAAAAATATCACGCTATTGGACCCATCAGGTAATGGCCAATGGCTGGATGGATCAGTGCCTCAACAAACCATGATTGATGCGCACATTCAGTCGTGTGTTATGTATTTATTAAATGAGAATTATTTGGAAGACCACCGGTATCAGTTGGCAAAAATTCAATCCTTTGATGCCATCAAGGAGGCCTTTCCAGGTGACCAATTGCGCATTGAATCTGAATTTAAATCAAGCAAAAACGATCTAATTTCTTTTGAATCTCGGTCGTATATTAATGGCTCCCAATCCTCTGAAATGACATTGAAAATTCGCCAAACCAATGCATCGACGAGCAGCACCTTCATCCATCCAACCGCGTCTGTTCACTCATCCGCTATTTTAGGCCATGGGGTTCATATTGGCCCATACTGCATCGTCAATGAGGGGGTTCATATTGGTGATCATACCCATTTAACGGCGCATGTCATGATTGATAAATGGAGCATCATTGGAAAGCACAATGCCATTGAGTTTGGGGCCGTTATTGGTTCACAAGCCCAAGATGTAAAATACAAAGGGGAAGTGGCTTACGTAAAAATTGGCGACCATAATCAAATTCGTGAATATGTGACCATTAACCGTGCCACAGGAAAAGATGAAGTCACTGAAATTGGCTCGAATAATATGCTGTTGACCAATACCCATATTGGCCATAATTGTAAGATTGGAAATCACGTTGTCATGGCCAATGTTGTGCATGTTGGCGGGCACGTGCATATTGAAGACAACGCAACCATTGGAGGATTAACTGGCATTCACCAGTTTGTTCGTGTTGGTAAGGGAACCATGATTGGTGGGTATTCCCGTCTGATTCAAGATGTTCCGCCATTCATGCTATGCGATGGCAACCCCGCGTATGTTCGAAATTTAAATGCCATAGGCTGCAAACGAAGTGGCATGTCAAAATCAACATTGACCGATTTAAAACAACTGTATAAATTACTATACCGGTCAAACTTAAATACAAAACAAGCACTCAGTGAATTTTCTCCTCAGGAATCATCTGATGAAGTTGATCATTTGCTCGCATTTATTCAGCATGATGCATCTCGAGGAATATCCAAAAAGTCAGTGACCAACTCCACTGAGGAATGAATATCCTACTAATCTGTGGTGAGGCATCGGCCAACCAATATGGGTCTAAATTAGCTGACACATTAAATCAACATGGTCATCATACCTACAGTTTTGGGGATGAGTCATTGGCCAGTCATACCACCCAACTCTTATCCATTGATTCCATTCAACATTCGGTTAATTTTGGATCTTGGAAATTAAAACGACACATTATAAAAAACATGAGGCATGCATTAGACAATACACCTCATCGGATGGATCGCGCCGTCATTATAGATTTTCCAGGGTATAATTTTAGAATTGCAACGGCATTAACATCTTTAAACATCCCCATTTCTACGTTTATCACGCCGAATTTCTGGCTTTGGAATCAACGTTCTATGGGTAAAAAATTAATAACTTATAGCGATCATGTCATCACCATTTTCCAAAAAGAATTTGAGTTTTATTCAAAAATTAATTCAACAAAAACACATTATTTTGGGCACCCTTTGTTACTCGAACCCATCCAACAATTAACCACCGGACGCCCTCAAAAAACCATTGGTATTTTTCCAGGTTCAAGAACCAGCGAAATTATCGATCATTTGCCAATCATGGCGTCCATTATTTCTCACTTACCAAAACAATATTCTGTTCAAATTATCTGCAATCAAAACCGCCTTCACCCGCTGATTCATTCCCTGCTCAAATCCAAGACACATTCCCCTGAGGTATGTTCTGAAATAAACACAAGGTTGGATTATGCCATATCGGCACCTGGCACCAACAGCCTTCGATTGGCGCTGATGGGCATCCCATTAACCATTATTGGTCAATTGCCCTTTTGGGTGTACGCCCTTGCCAAATGGGTCTTACGAATTAACATCCCTCATATTGGGCTTCCAAATGTTGTCATGAATGAGCGCATCTGCCCTGAATACGTTCGTCCATCCAACCAACAATGCCAAACCATTGCCAAAAATATTCAAGCATTCTTTTCAAATCCAAACCCGTTGAAGTTATTTAAAAATCAGACATCTGATTTACGGCAGCGTCTTTGTGTTCACCCATCATTTTATGACTGTTTGGCCAAATTGATTGCAACCAAATAAAGCTATATTTATGTGGTTTGCACTCACAAATAAATGACTTATCACACATATAATCAATTCGTTGCTCAAAATAGACCTTCATGCAATAAATGAAAAATAGATCGTTCGATAATCTTTCCAATCCATGGTCATAATGCTATGATAATATTCAAATTTGCGGGGTTAGCTCAGTTGGTAGAGCATCTGCTTGCCAAGCAGA
>DBHX01000022.1:13834-40164 GCA_002296285.1 bacterium UBP8_UBA817 | reverse complement strand
CTGCTTGCCAAGCAGAAGGCCGCCAGTTCGAATCTGGTACCCCGCTCCATGTCACACCTGGAGGACAACATGAAAGTAATAAAATCAAAACGTAACGGCAATACAATGAGCTTGGAAGTTGAAGCAAGTCACGAAGAACTTGAATCAAAATTTGATGGCGCATTTAAGAAAGTTAGTAAAAAAGCATCCCTTCCTGGATTTCGTAAGGGGAAAGTACCTCGTCGCCTATTTGAACGTGAGTTTGGTAAAGAAGTCATTATTCAAGAAGCCATTTATGATGTGGTCAATGACACCTATAAATTAGCCATTGAAGAACTTAGTTTAAAGGTGATTGACTACCCAAAAAATGTTGATATTGACGACTACAAAGAAAACAACCCCATCAAATTTCGATGCGAGGTTGATGTTGAACCTGAAGTGAAGTTAAAAAAATACAAAGGCTTAAAAGTTAGTTTTGA
Organism: bacterium UBP8_UBA817; assembly: GCA_002296285.1. Lineage (GTDB taxonomy): Bacteria > Margulisbacteria > Marinamargulisbacteria > UBA817 > UBA817 > UBA817. The sequence goes on along the minus strand of DBHX01000022.1, from coordinate 39,706 downwards.
AGAAAAAAAGGCGGAAAAAGATGCCCTTCAAAAAGAAATGGATATTTTAATTGGCATGCATGCCACCTATGAATCCGTCGATCGAGAAGCAAAAGACGAAGACATTGTGCGCTTTAATGCCACAGCAACCATCAATGGAGAACCATTTGAATTATGGAGCCGTGAAAACCAAGCCACTCGTTTGGGTGTTAACAATTATGGCAATGACTTTGATGAGGCATTAAAAGGCCTTCAAAAAGGGGATAAAAAAACATTTTCAGTAACTTATGCCGATGATTTTAAAACGGCTGATGTCCAAGGAAAAACAGTTGATTTTGATGTGGAAGTTTCAGAGGTTCGTGAGCGTATCCTCCCTGAGCTTACGGATGAGTTGGCCAAAAAAATTGATAAAGAATGCCAAACCGTTGATGAGTGGAAAACTAAATTACAAAATGAATTGGATTCACGCTTTGAGAATGAAAATAAACAGCAAAAAGAACAAGTTGTTTTTGATGCACTATTGGAAGAAAATCCGCTTGAAATTCCAGACGCAATGGTTGAGCAAGAAATTAATTCTTCACTCATGCAGTTTGAGTACTCCATTCGTCAACAAGGCATGGATTTAAAACAATACATGCAAATCACGAATAAAACAGAAGGTGATCTTCGAACAGATTTAAAAGAAACATCGTTGAAACGAATTCAGTTACGAAAATTGATTGAAGCAATTATTGAGAAAGAAAAATTGGACATTTCTGATGATGAACTTCAAAAAGAAGTTGATTCTTGGAATCACGAATCGATTAAGACCGTTGACGATGTTAAACATTCAAAGAGTCATGATTTAGACATATTAAAAAATAACCTTTTGGATCAAAAAGTTAGGGATTTCATCATTGATTCCGCTAAAATAAAATAAAAAGACGAAAAGGAAGGGTTTTTATTATGAGCACACTTATACCAATGGTTATTGAACAAACAGGTCGTGGGGAACGATCATATGATATTTATTCACGATTGTTGAAAGAGAGAATTATTTTTCTATCGACTCAAGTGGATGATGCTGTGGCCAACACAATTATTGCTCAGTTGCTATTTTTAGAGGCTGAGGACAATGAAAAAGACATTTATTTGTATATTAATAGTCCAGGTGGGGTTGTAACGGCTGGGCTGGCCATTTACGATACCATGCAATACATCAAATCCGATGTGTCCACCATTTGTTTGGGGCAAGCGGCATCAATGGGCGCATTATTATTGGCAGCAGGGCAAGCCGGTAAACGATTTGCACTCCCTCATTCTCGAATCATGATTCACCAACCATTGGGTGGGGCCCAAGGTCAAGCGACTGACATTGAAATTCAAGCCAAAGAAATCTTACGTATAAAAAAAGAAATCAATAATATTTTGGTTACCCATACGGGTCAAACCTATGACAATATTGAAAAAGATACCGATCGTGATAACTTTATGGACACTGAACAAGCAAAAAAATATGGCTTAATCGATAGTATTATCACAAAAAAGAACGTAAAGGAAAAAGCACTCGTTAAGTGACCGATACCATTACTTGCTCTTTTTGCAATAAATCACAACATGATGTGGCCCGCTTAATTGCCGGGCCGCCTGGCATATATATCTGCAATGAATGTGTCAAAGTTTGCACATCTGTGATTGCTCAAGAAGAGCGAAAACACATTGAACCTACGGCATCCGATGCAAGTCTTATATCTGACAAACTGCCATCGCCAAAAGAAATCAAGGCGGTATTGGATGATTATGTGATTGAACAAGATCAAGCCAAAGAAGTAGTATCAGTGGCTGTTTACAATCATTACAAACGGTTGTTTAAAAAATCGGTCAATTACCCGGATGTAGAAGTCCAAAAGAGCAATATTTTAGTGGCTGGGCCAACTGGAACGGGTAAAACCTTGATTGCACAAACATTGGCTCGCTTGCTTAATGTCCCATTTACCATTGCTGATGCAACAACACTTACTGAATCTGGGTATGTTGGGGATGACGTTGAGAGCATGCTCTTTCGGTTATTGCAGGTGGCCGATAATGATGTTGAAAAGGCCCAAATGGGCATCATTTATTTGGATGAAATCGATAAAATATCTCGAAAATCTGAATCGGCATCCATTACACGCGATGTCTCTGGCGAAGGGGTGCAACAGGCGCTATTAAAAATTCTAGAAGGTGCGGAAGTCAATGTTCCCCTAAAAGGTGGTCGAAAACACCCCAACCAAGAAACCATCACATTAAATACCAAGAATATTTTATTTATTTGTGGGGGAGCGTTTCATGGGATTGAAAAAATTATTGAAAAACGATTGAACAATAACCCTCTAGGGTTTGCAAAGGAGCAAGAAAAAGAAAATGTTGAAAACGATACCATTTTCAATCATTTAGAATCTGAAGATCTTCTTGAATTTGGGATTATTCCCGAATTGATTGGTCGAATTTCAGTGATTGCACCCATGCAATCACTCAGTGAAAAAAATATGGCACAAATTTTAACAGAACCTAAAAATGCCATTGTTAAACAATATCAATCCTTGATGGATATGGATGGCATTGCACTCTCGTTTGAGAAAGATGCTGTTCAAACCATTGCAAAAATTGCAAAATCTCGCAAGGTTGGCGCTCGTGCCCTTCGATCCATTGTTGAAGAGTTAATGATGAGCTACATGTTTAGCTATCCTGGCTCGAACAAAAAAACACTCACCATTTCATCCAAACATTTGAATGATTATATTAAGCATCATTTACCAAATTCTGAACGTAAAAAATTACAATTCTCTATCGATAAATAATTTATGAATGGAAAAAACCAATTAATAGAAGTTGCGATTTCTTTAACGGATGTGGTGGTTTTTCCACAAACCATCCAACGCATTAAAGTGCCATTTGAACTTGAACTTGTTAACCGTCATTTGGTTGCTCTTTTTTCGAAGAAACAAACATTATCCACAACGGGTGTCTTATGTGAATTGATCGATGAACAACACCAGCACGATGGCCGGTTTCTTGTTCTGGAAGGCATGCAACGAGTGAATATTCATCATCGCGCAAAGGATGAAGTGACCTATTCTTTATGCGACATGAATTATAATAAAACCCGCGATCTATTGGACTTATCGAATACTGTTTATGATTTATTTAAGGAACACCATGCCATGTTTGAAACGGATGACATGTCAATGGATACCCTATTAAGTGTTATTCATCCCGACCAACCCAATGAATTGGCTGACTTTATTTCGTCGTATCTTCCCATGAAATACGATGAAAAAGTGGCGATTATTGAATCCATTGATATTTATCACCGTTTAGAACAAGTAAAAACATCCCTCAATAAGTTATTGATCGATGCTGAAATCAATCAACAACTGGATGGTGTTATCCAACAAAATGTAGACACTGAACGAAAAGAAATGATGTTAAAAGCCAAATTACGAGCCATTCAAACGGAACTGAATGCAACCATTCGAACCGATATTGTGGATGAATACCGAGACAAAGTCCCCCATCTTGGGTTTCATCCAGATCATAAGGAACAACTTTTGTTTGATATCCAACGACTGGACCAATACCCGGACGATTCAACCGAATTTGCTGTTCTAAAAGGGTATTTAGATACCATTTTTTCGATTCCCTGGAAAAAACGAAAATCGGCCAAAATTGATATTCAGCAGGTTCGAAAAGAGCTCGATGAGTTTCATTTTGGTCTTGATTCCGTTAAAATACGAATTCTGGAACATTTGGCCATACGAAAAATTGCCAAAAAAAGAATTGGCACCATTTTATGTTTGGGTGGCCCGCCAGGGGTAGGCAAAACATCCATTGTTCAATCCGTTGCATCGGCGCTTCGGCGGCCATTTGTCCATATTTCACTGGCTGGTGTTCGAGATGAAGCCGAACTTCGAGGTCATCGACGAACTTATATTGGGTCCATGCCAGGGAAACTTATTTCGGGTTTAATCAAAGCCCAGGCCATGAATCCAGTGATATGCTTGGATGAAGTGGATAAATTAGCCGGAGGCTTTAAAGGGGACCCCTCGGCTGCATTACTTGAGATTTTAGATATTGAACAAAATAAATCATTTGTGGACCATTATATTCAATGCCCGGTGGATTTATCTCAGTGCATGTTCATATGCACGGCCAATGACCTATCCGCCATCCCTGAACCTTTGCTCAACCGCATGGAAGTGATTCTAATTCCTGGGTACACGGTATCTGAAAAAGTGTCGGTGGCCAAAGAATATTTATTGCCAAAAACGTGCAAAGAATTATGCTTACCTATCGAACAAATGACTTTAAGCACTCCCCAATGGAAAGAAATTGTAAATCTTTATACATCTGATGTCGGGCTTCGAGAATTACGCCAAGTCATCGATAAACTATGTCGAAAAGTGGCGCTAAGATTGGTTGATGAGCAGACCCTGCCAAAAAAATGGACCCAACCATTAATTGAGGAATTGCTTGGTGAAGGGCAACCAAAACCACACTTCTCGATTGAACCTCGAGTTGGCCGAAGCGTAGGGTTAATGTTGAAATCAATGGTTGGGCATTGTTGCCCTATTGAAACGCAGATTTATCAAGGGGATCCCGGGTTTACGGCCACTGGAAATATTGATCCCCAGTTGCAAGAATCCATCCGCATTGTGTTTGGGTTACTTAAAACACGTTTTAAAGACTACTCGATTGATTCCAATTTACTGTTTGATTACCACTTTCATATCCACTTTCAAAATACCAATCTATACAAATCAGGGACGGGTTGGGATTTGGGTGTTTTTGTATCCATTATTTCGACATTGCTGCATATTCCATTGCCTGGAACACTGACTTTTTCTGGGCAATTATCCCTATCAGGAAAAATTCTACCTGTTGGCGGCGTATCTCAAAAATTATTGGCTGGATCGCATTTGGGCATTCAATCTTTGGTGGTCTCGAGCATGGAGACCAGCATTCCCCCATCGAATAAGTACACAACGACACTCATTCCTCTGGATACCATTGATGATGTCTTGGCACTGTTAATTAAATGGTATCTATAAATTGCTTGTCGGTAACTGAGATGTTACTTTCTGCCATTTGCTGTTGTGGTGATCAACACCAACGTCTTCATACCCCATGGATGAACTTGAAATACCATTCAAGTCATGCGTTCTTGAACAGGCCACAAATAAAACGATCATCATTAACATCATTGCATTCTTTGTCATGCTAAATATCGTTATGGGTTGTTCATGTCTTTCAAAAATATACATCGCTATTTAAAAAACAGAACAATGGGGCTATGTTTTATTTAAAAGGATTTCCGGAAAGATCAACCACTGAAAATACTTGGTCCATCATATCCATTTTTAAAAAACCAATTTTTTGATTGTTTAGATTCATTAAATCAAATGTCATTTTCCTTGGATCAATGTTATCAACACCACCATCCATCAATGAATCAAACGAAGCCGTGTACTGGTCATATTTTTGATCGGTTTCATTGTATGCATTTACATAAATTTTACAAAATGTTTGAGACTCCATACTGATACTACATAGGTCATCTTTATTGCCAAAGCTTATGTTGGTTAAATTTTGGGATAATTTTGGGGTTGTTATTCCTTCGGAAATATCAATGCTCACATTATCATCTTCGCCCCAAATGTACATGACGTAATAAAAACCACTTTCGTCAGATTTTGTATAATCAAAAAAGAACGACCCATTATTGGATATATCAGAATAGTAATCATCTTTATAGAACTTCGCATCCACAAAATAAGCACTGTACTCGTTGCTACTATAAAACAGCATCTTCTTTCCCGTGTCAAATCGCTTGCTGATGATAATGCGTGTGGTTGTAAATGATTGTATGGATTCATTACCAAAACTTGATAAATCGATGGTTTGTGAACAATTGATGGCTTGAGGTGACGCATAGTTACCTTCAAAATCCGTAGTATATTCCAACTGGTAACAAACTGAAGACATGGTCTTGATGCCTTGCAAAGCGAGGCTCGACCCAGTGGCACTGTTATGTTTTCCTTTGACATTATTAATTTTACTTAATGCCTTGGATTGAGCAGTGGTCACACTCGCTGACCCAGCATCATTCGATGAGCAGCCTGAAATAATCAATAAAAAAGCACTTAACATTGTGATGAATCGATGCATTTAAAACTCCTTATCGTTCCTGTAACAGTTTTATCGATATATTTTGAAATTGTTTAAAATTTCATCGGCATTCAGTTGTTGGGTTATGCGATGGCTTGGGTGAATGTGATCATAAAATATTGGGTCTGTTTTTTGTGCGTGAATAATGCCTTGAATCAGCCACTTGGTCTTGAATTGCCGTATGGTTAACCCACATACTTTGATATGATTTATGGCAATTTCAAATGGTGTGGGATATGTTTGACAGTACATTAAATCTTTTTTTGTGGATGGCATGGATGAATCCAGCTGAACTCCTGATGCCTCCATTGCTGCAACAATTCGTTGGGACACTTTCGTCAATTTCTCGGTTGGTTTTTTTGGGTAATCCGGGTCATTGGCGCTTGATGCCATTGAAAACACAATATCCCCTGGTGAATGAAATACAATCCCTCCACCCGTCAATCGAATGGCATGATCCAGTTTCTCTAAATTGATTGGGCAGGATTGTTTAAAACTATAGGTAATGCCTGGGTTTTTCCAAACATAAAACCGCTCAATTCGTTTGTTTTCTTCCAATGAATCCAATAACTCCTCATCAAAAGTCATGTTTTGATTGGCATTTTCAAATGCATCCGATTTTAATACGGTTGTCCATCCCGAATGTGTCATTTGGAAATTATTCTGATACAATATAAATCATGAGTCAACAAATTAATATCCAACAATTTCCCTTTAAATCCGTGATTACAATAGCATTTTTTGCTGTAATATTTGCCATTGCCCAATCAGCATTTGTCATTGTCGATGCTGGTCATGTCGGTGTTGTCAAACGATTGGGTGCTGTTCAGCCCATTGCGTTTGAAGAAGGGTTTCACTTTAAATTGCCAATTCTTGATGACGTTGTAAAACTAGATGTTCGTCTTCGTAAAGTATTTAATGAATCCATTTCTGCATCCAAAGATTTACAAACCGTTCGAACTGAAGTCACCGTTCAATACTCATTAAATGGTGGTGTATCGCCGATAAGTTATCAAAAAATTGGGATTCGCCAAGTCATTGAATCCACCCTCATTGAGCCCGCCATCCAGGAATCCGTCAAATCGGTAACAGCCCTTTATACGGCGGAGCAACTGATTACAAATCGAGAAGAAGTAAAACTTAAGATTCAAGAAGAGGTTGAACAGTTTATTGACACAACATTATCACGAAAAGGTGCCCCAAATGCACTATCGATTGCCAATGTGGCGATCACGGACTTTGCTTTTTCAAGTGAATTTAATCGAGCCATTGAGTTGAAAGTTAAAGCAGAACAAGAAGCCCTCCAAGCCAAAAATGAAAAAACACGTCGTGTAACCCAAGCTGAAGCAGCTGCTGCAGAAAAAAAATTAGCCGCAGAAGCTGAGGCTTATCAGATTTCTGTCGAATCCAAAGCTAGGGCAAATGCCATTAAGCGTGAAGCCAATGCATTGAAAGGCAATCCCGCACTCATACAGTTACGTATGGCTGAAAAGTGGAATGGAGAATTACCAAAGTTTAACTCTGGAAATTCAATTCCAATGTTTGATGCAACGGCGCTACTCAATTCAAAGAAATAATAAATTTAAACCCCAGTGGTCTGGTCCCAAATACTTAAATGAAACCGTTGGCTTAATGAAAACCCGTGTGTTTTGCACATTTCTATAATGCTTGGGTAAATGGTTTCGAGTTTTATTTTGGAATCTGCTGCTGGCATGAGGTACTTTCTTCGCATTGGCCAGGTATGAATTATTGAACATAAGGTTTTAATTTCATCAATGTCTTTGTCACTTGAAATAACAAATTTAAATATTGAACAATCATTCGCTAAAAACCATTGTAGAGCGTCATGATTCGATCGAGGGCTCATTAATTCCCCGCTATTGGACAACTTTGGGGACACGTTCCATTGATTAATGAATCGTGATAACTCTAGCTGTGGGATGATGGTTCCGTTGGTTTCAACTTCAATAAAGGGTTGATTTTTAAATGTCGATAACCAATCGATCAAAGCGGCTTGTTGCAATAATGGCTCACCTCCGGTGATGATAATGTGGGCTCCCAAGGATAACGGCTGTTGATACTCTTTTAGAAAATAGTCATGCCAATCATTAATGGCATGCGCCGTTCCATTTTTCCAAACATCAATTGTATCGCATACCCAATCCCCACCACCTTGGCCACAATTTAAATTGCACCCTTGGAGCCGTACAAATATGGCCGGCACACCCACCGTTGGGCCTTCTCCCTGAATGGAATAAAAATGTTCACTCACACGCAATCTTTTCATAGGTCATAGTGTAAGTGATTCAAAGAATTTTCGCAATTTTAGTTTCGATTTGTGTAGAATGAATGAAAGGGAAAATCCATGTTATATCGAATCATTACCATTCTTTGTTTATGTCATTTTCTAAGTTTTGCAAAACCGATGGTATACATTGTTAAGCATCAAGACTTGCCGGCGTATAATGTTGCAATTCAAACCATTAAAGATGAATTGTCTGAGTCATATGAATTAAAAGAAGTCTCGGTTGATCGTCAAAATATTTCAAGTTTGGCAAAAGAAATAAAGAAAAACCGTGCCAAATTAACCATTTCAGTTGGTACCAAAGCCACCAAACTTCTTCAAACCAAAATGAAACGTGAGCCCATTCTTTTTACCATGGTATTTCGACCAGATCGAACGGAACTCGTTAAAAACCTCAAATTTCCTGGCAAAAATGCCACGGGCGTTGCACTTGATATTCCTTTAGATACCCAATTTAAAACATTGAGAAAAATTTTTCCATACATGCGTCGAATTGGAACGCTCTATACACCGTATTTAGATCAAGACGTCATTGATAAAGCCAAAATCATTGCTGAAAAATACAATTTCAGTTTAGCGGCTCAAGAAGTTTACTCAAAAGACCAGATTCAAAAGCAACTGGAGACACTGTTTCGACAACAAATTCAATTGCTATGGTCAACGGCTGATCAAAAAATTTACTCAAAGAAATCGTTGCAGTATATTTTGCTATCATTAAACCGATTCAAAGTCCCGTATATGGGGTTATCCAAATCGTACCTCAAACTGGGTGCCTATGTAAGCATGGACCCAGATCCTGTTCATATTGGTAAAAAAACAGCCGCCATGGCCAAACGCATGATTGAAAAGCGTCAAAACCCGATGATTACGCCAGTAGAGTTTCCAGATGAAGTTCGGTATTCAGTAAATGAAAAAGTAATGAAACAATTTCGATTTAGAATTGATCCAAAAATTTTAGAAAAGGCTGACGTTAGATACCAATAATGCCAGAAAAAACAAAAGTTAAGTTTTCATTGCTTTTTAAATTTGTTATTGCCATTGCCCTCTTGATTGTGATTACATCGGTTATTTTGACCCGTTTTTTCTTACAAAAACAGGCTGATTTGTATCTTGAAACACTGAAAACAAAATCGGAAACGATTGTTAAGAACCTTTCGGACGCGGCTGAATTGGGTGTACTCATTTCAAATAAAGACATGTTATCTGAATTATTGGCGGATATTCAAAAAGATGAAAATGTTCTTTTCTCAGCGGTATTAAATCCTAAAAAGTTTATTTTGTCTGTTGGAAAACGTGAGGAATTTGATTTAAGGATGTTAAGCAAGTTAATCTCAAAGCCTGGCGTCATTCCAGAAATTGAGTATGGTGTTAGCACCAATGTCCTTGTGATGCCAGAATTGAAATACCCCTCCATATTTTTAGTATCTCCTGTGCTTAGTCAAGAACATGTGGTGTTGGATGAAGCTGATTTGCTGTATTTTTCTGATCTGGCCCAAACAGGTCAAGGGGACGTCATTGGTTATTCCTTGGTGGTTGTATCAACAGAAGTCATTGAAAAGGCCATTTTTAGAAATCAAATCATCAGCTCAATTATCACATTTTTAGTGATCTGCTTGGGTGTTATCATTGGTTATTTATTTACAAATATTATTATTCGGCCCATTAAATCCCTCATGAAAGCCAATGAAATCGTGGCCACAGGAAATTACACAACTCAAGTTGAGATCATTTCTCGTGATGAAGTGGGGTTATTGTCTGAATCATTTAATGACATGGTTGATAAAATTCGATTACAGCAAGAAGAACTATTGGATTACAGTCGAACACTGGAAGACAAAGTTCGGGAACGAACAGCTCAATTGGCGGCTGAAAAAGCAAAATCAGATCACTTACTACTCAATATTCTCCCCGTTTCTATTGCGGATCGATTAAAGAAAAAAGAGGCAACCATTGCCGATCGATACGACGAAGTGACGGTATTATTTTCAGACCTGGTTGGGTTCACTGTATTTTCTGCTAAGCATACGCCCAAAGAGTTGGTTTATAAACTAAATATTTTATTTAGTAAGTTTGATGATTTGTTGGACAAATATAAAATTGAAAAAATTAAAACCATTGGGGATGCCTTAATGTTGGTGTCAGGTGCTCCGAGACGGTATAAAAACCATGCCATCGAGATGGCCCACATGGCACTTGATATGTACGATGAATTGCGATCGTTTAATGAAGAGTATGGAGAAGCCTTGGATTTAAGAATAGGGCTTCATACTGGTCCTGTGGTGGCTGGGGTTATGGGTAAAAAGAAATTTACCTACGATCTTTGGGGTGATGCGGTCAATACAGCCTCTCGAATGGAATCTCATGGCATTCCAGGCATTGTTCATATTTCAAAGGCCACCTATCTTAAAATTAAAGATCAAAATTTTAATATTGAAGACCGTGGTGAAATCGAGGTTAAGGGAAAAGGAATGATGCATACCTATATTCTAAAAAAGGATGGCAATACCAAATTTGATCGGAATTATGTTCATAAAAAATAAGTAAACATTGGTATTTTCTAATTTATTAATCAAGTGTGTTTAATTGTTGTTGAAGCTTTTCAACCTCTGCTGTTTCTTTCATTGCTTCATATAAGCTTAGTGCATGGTTGAAATAGTTTTTGGCATCATCTGTTTTATTTAACGCATTGAATAGGTTTCCCAGTTCCTTATTGGCATTGGCTTGCCCCAATTTATCCCCAATCGAGGTAAATAACTCAAGTGCAGAACCCAACTCTTTTTGTGAGTTAATGTATTCACGTTCTTTCAAAACCGCTTTACCCAACCCCAATTTTGCAGATGCAATCCCCCATGTATCATTTAATGATGTATAAATTTCATCGGCTTCACTAAATTTAATCTTTGATAACGCATAATTAAAGGCCAATAAATACAAATGACCCATTTCAATATGAGCATCCGCTTGCCCATATTGATCATTGCACTCTAAAAAATAATTGGCCGCTGTCTCAATATTATTCATGGCATCTGACGTTTTGTTTTGATGTCGATTTAATTGACCTAATCCTAAATAGGCATATCCCAACCCCTTGGCATGATTTATTTTTAAATACCCATCAATGGCTTTTTTATACTGATCTTCAGACGATTCAAAATTTTCAAGCATCCGATATACTTCCGCTAGTCCTCGAAGTGCATGAACATGCGCCGTATCGTCAGTGTGCCCTTGCTCAATAATCGCATGATAACTTCTTTTTGCATGCTCATATTCACCTGAAAGACGCAAATTCTCCGCCTGATCCAATTCTTGATCCAAATTCATACTTCCTCCTCTAATTAAATGAACATAGTTTTTCGACTTGAACCCAATGAAATGTTTGAGACACGTCATTGACCAAATTTGTTATTTTTTGATCATCACATTCCCCATGGTCTAATTCAAACCGACAAAACCATTGTGGAATGATTTGCTGTTTATCATTTCCAATTATTTCTTTTCCTCGATTCGATAAACGGACCTTCAAAAAATCATGGGTTTTGGCAATTGTGTTTAAATGAGTTTGAATTTCACTGTATGTCTGATCTGAAATGATAATGATGTCTACCCCTTTACACATCCCTTTATTTAGTTTTGGTGGGATAACTTCAGGCATGGCAATGGGTTTAAATATGGACGGCTTAAACGCATTTGATTTTTTTCCTAAATTGTTAATAACCTCATCGGTGAATTCCAAGGTAGAACAGGGATTACTAGGATTTAAATCCCCTGTCATCTTTCCCGATTCAAATGTAACGGCCAATGCATTCTCAATGGTATCGGCATGATCATCCAATCCCAAATATCGGCACATCATAACCGCCGATAAAATCATGGCCGTTGGATTGGCTTTATTTTTGCCAGCAATATCTGGGGCCGCGCCATGAACAGCTTCAAACATCGCCACATCTCTTCCAATATTGGCCGATGGAGCAATACCTAATCCCCCCACCAATCCTGATGTTAAATCACTAATGATGTCCCCATTCATATTTGTTGTGACAATCATATCAAACTGGGCTGGATTTACCACCAATTGATGCGCACAATTATCTATAATAATGTGTTTGGAATCAATGCTTGGATATTCAACAGCCAATCGTTCAAAGGATTTTTTCATCATTCCTTCTGTTGTTTTTAAAATATTCGCCTTGGTTGCGCAATGCAGTGTTTTTCGATGGGTTAATTTAGCATATTCATAGGCAAATGCATTGATATGATCACACCCATATTCACTAATTAATTTGATCGATTGAGCAATTCCAGGTTGGTGATAATATTCAATCCCCGCATAAAGATCCTCAATATTTTCTCTAATAACAACCAAGTCAATGGGAATATCACGAAAAATGGAGGGAATATTTGGGTATTGCTTCACAGGTCGAATATTTGCAAATAATCCAAAAGCTTTTCTTAAAAATACATTGGCACTGCGTTCACCATATCCTACAGGGGTTGTTAATGGGCCTTTTAACACAATCTTTGTTTGTTTGATTGATTCCAATGTATCATTTGGAACGCCGGTAGAAACACCTTCTTTAAATAAGGCTTCACCTGCACGGCATTTGGACCATGAGATTGGTGCAGATGCGGCTTCAAGGATCTGAAGCGTCGCATCTACAACTTCCTGGCCAATGCCATCACCTGGGATGACGGTAATTTGTCTAATTGGCGATGTCATTTGAATTCCTTATCGATGTTCAATTGAATACCTTTAGGAATTTTGTCGAATGGCCTCATATAAAACGATACTCACTGAATTGGCTAAATTTAAACTTCGAATCTGTTTATTGGCCATGGGAATGGTTACCAACCGATCCTTATGAAGGACTTTGATGCGCTCAGATAACCCTTCGGTTTCACTGCCAAACCATATGGCCTGGTTGGCTGAATAGGATACGTCTGTATACAATGTAGTGGCTTTGCTTGATAATAAATAGGGCAACGTATTTTTTTTCTGTTCCAAAAATAATTCTAGATTGGGCTCATGTTCCCATATGACATGTTCCCAATAGTCCAAACCAGCTCGTTTCAAATATTTATCATCCAAGGAAAACCCGAGTTCACCAACCAAAATCAATTTGGAATTGGTTGCTGCACATAACCGTGCAATTGTTCCGGTATTTTGTGGAATTTTTGGTTCAATCAATACAATGGTGTGCATAATGTTACTGTACAATGTTTATATGGAAATATACAGGAGTACCATGATATTAAATTTTGCAATTAATTTTGTATTATTTGCATATTTTTAAATTATTATTAATTTTTTTGGTGTTTTTTTAATTTATTTTTGGCATAGTTATTTCATATATACGGTGGGAGTTATTAGGGGAAGGTTTTAATTGGGAGCTATATGGCTCCCTTTTTTAATTTAAAAGCCTAAATTTGTAAAAAACAAATTTATATTCATAATTTTTATCCATTTTACAGGATAGATATAAACAGCATTCATGATTACCCCCATGTTCATGATTATGTATACCCAGTTATGGATTTATTTAAACAATAAATCTACCATTTTTATAAATTGGTGTTCCATCCAATAAAATCATGGCATTGGTATTAAATCTTGTGATAAAGTCATGGTGAATACTGGACTCATTTCTTCCACCTGTTTCTGGATAGGATGCACCAATGGCCATGTGAATTGTTCCTCCAATCTTTTCATCAAAAAGAGTGTTCAATGTCGATTCACAAATGTAAGGATTTGTTCCAATTGCAATTTCACCCACACGATCTGCGCCTTTAATTGAAAACAATCGATCCAGCAATGTTTTTCCATTGGCGCAGGCCCATTTAACCACCTTTCCTTTTTTAATTTCTAATCTTAAGCCCTTGATTACTTTGCCAAATAACAATGATGGAACATCAAAGGTAATATAACCCTCTCCAGAGGTTTCTATTGGGGATGTAAAAACCTCCCCTGATGGCATGTTTCTTTTTCCATCTGAATTGATCCAAATGCGTTGATCAATTTTAAATGAAATATCCGTAGTTTCAGACTGAAACTGAATGACTTTTCCTTGATTCAAAATATCGACCCAATGTTGTTGTTTTTTTGATAGTGACTGCCATTCTTCTTTAGGATCAGCTTGATTTAAAAAACAGCCCTTAATGATAAACCTTGTATATTCTTGTAATGACATATTTGCAGCATCTGCTAAGCTTTGGGTTGGATAATTACACAATACCCATCGCAGATCACGTGTTGCCCCTCGATTCATCATTATTTTCTTAATGGGGCGAATTGATGATTGAACAAGGGCTAATTTCTTTTCATCAATGCCATCCAATTCAAAAAGATCATACGGAGCATTGATGGACACAATAACATTAAACTCATTCATCGCATGCGCATATAATATTGGGGGATGCGCCAATTGCTTATCTGTTGAAAAATCAAGCCTTTGTTTTTTTACACCAGGAAGCGTAATATCAAATTCACACACGCCACCAGCCAATAATACTTCCCTTTGACACGCCAATATTAACGGTTCTGCCAAGTAGGTTGAACGAATAAGAACCTTATCCCCTGGATTAATATCACCACAATAGTGCGTTAATAATTTTGCATAGGCATCAATAAAAGATTTTTTCATATCAAGATTATACGTTAATTGGACGCCTAGATTAAACATATTTTTGTTCTTAATAATAAACTTTTAACTGAATATGATATAATTAATATGCTATGGTACCTAAAACAATATTGGTTATTGATGATGATATGTCCGTACTTGAAACCGTTGATTTTATACTAACCGGCGAAGGATACAATGTACTGCTCGCACCGAATGGAGAAGATGGGCTAGACATTATTAAAACTGAATGGGTGGATGGCATTATCTTAGATTTAAGGATGCCAAAATTATCAGGTTATTTATTTGCCAATTTGGTAAAACAGGAATCGATGAATAAAGACATTAAAGTAATGCTTCTTACTGGGGAATCCTTAATGGCTGGAAACTGTAAGATTAATTTACCCAATGTCTCTCATAAACTATCAAAACCATTTGATATTGATGAATTAAAATCGACACTGTTAACTTTAGTTAACGATTAAACGTATTTGGATACTGAAGCACTTCTATTTCAAACCATTTAATTGAGGAGAATATATGATCAAATATATCAGATTGTATGTCTTCATATTCCACCCAATCTGTGGTAGTAGCAAAACAATAAATTTCTAATGGAACGCCAGTTTCATCTGATTGAAGTTGTCGAACCAATAAGGTCGCATTTTTACTTATTCGTGGGTGGTTTTCGAGGTATTGAACCAAGTACTGTCTTAACAATCCGATATTGGTTATGGAACGAATATTTAATGGTTGATGGTTATTTTCTTGATTATTATTAAATTCTTGTATTTCTGACATGGCTGAAGACAAATAATTATTCAAACAATTGACACTCTTCATATTTTTCAACATGGCTTCGTTGCAAAACTTAATTGAATTGATGTCAATTTGAATGCTGCGTTTAATTCGTCGAATTTGGGATACTTCCATGCCGGTCCAATTTTTTACAGGATCTGAAACCAATGCATAAGTGGGGATGGTTGTGATTGTTTTATCCCAGTTTTGGACCCTGATACTTGAAATATTGATGTCTAAAATGGTGCCATCGGCATTGTATTTGGGCATTTCAATCCAGTCCCCTTCTTTTACAACGCCTAATAATGTCACCTGAATACTCGCAACAAAACCCAATAAAGAATCTTTAAATGCTAACAAGATGATGGCCGTAAGTGCACCCAAACTACTTAGTATAATCACAGGGGATTTATTCAATATTGTACTAATAATTGCGATGACTCCTGAAATCGTCAGAAAAATACGAATCACTTGATGAATGGTTCGTACAAGGGCTGTATTTAATTCATATCTTCGATTGAGCTCGTGCAAAACAAACGACAGCATTCGATTAATAAACAGAAGTATCACTATAATCATGAAAATACTAACTAAATTCAATATAAATGCAGATAAATGACGATCTAAGTGATCGGGATTAAGAAAATATTTTAACCCTACATGAATCACCAATAATGGAATAAACAAAGCGGCTGTATTAAAAATCTTGAATGACTCCATGGATTCTAAGAGACTGGGCGACTGCTTCGAAATTAATGCTCTAATTAATTTAAATAATAAGTATTTAATAAAATAATGCATTCCAATAGAAGAAATAATAATAATAATAAAATAAATACTTAGTGACACTGTGGGAGTATTGCCCACACTGTTAATAATGTATTCAAGATCAATCATTGAGTTAATAAATTGGCAATTTTTTGGTACTCAGCTGATGTTTTTTCTACAATTTCATCAGGTAAATTAGGGATACTAGAATTTCTATCCCAATCGGTAGTTTCAATATAGTCACGAACAATTTGCTTATCGAAACTCGGTGGCGAAATGCCAACTTGATAAGCTTCTTTGGACCAAAACCTCGATGAATCTGGGGTAAGTATTTCATCAATAATGATAATTTCTCCATTTAAGAGTCCAAATTCAAATTTTGTATCAGCGATGATGATGCCTTTCGTAGCCGCAAATTCAGATGCCGTATTGTATATTTCTAAACTTAACGCCTCTAATTTATCGGTTTGTTCTTGTCCAATTTGATTTATCATTTCTTGAACGCTTATGTTTTCATCATGACCATCAAATGATTTGGATGCCGGTGTAAATATGGGTTGTTCTAATTTTTGAGCTAATTGCAAGCCGTCTGGCAATTGATGGCCACATACTTGTCCAGTTTTCTGATAGTCTTTCCAGCCTGATCCAATAATATATCCTCTAACTACACATTCAATTGGAATCAATTCTGTTTTTTTTACCAACATGCTTCGACCATCAATGATTGAATGGTATGGCTTTGTTTCTTCAGGATAATCATTCACATTGGTTGATACCATGTGATTTTTATACCCCAATTTATTGAACCAGAATTTACTGATTTCTGTTAATACTCGCCCCTTATTTGGGATCCCTCTCTCAATGACTTCATCAAACGCTGAAACACGGTCTGAAGAAACGATTAATAAGTATTCACCAAAGTCAAATACGTCTCTGACTTTTCCTCGTCTAAATAGCTTTAAGTCTTCAAAATTAAATTGTGTGTGAACATCAGTTTTTATCATGGATTAATTATAAAAGAGGAAATTTTTTATGTCTACATAAAGCCTTTATTTATTATTTACCAATATCCCAGTATGCGATAAAAAGTTTGGGTATATTAACAATTTATTTGGATACAAATACCTTCGTCTGTGCAATTCATGGTATAAATTGACCAACGAAAAATCTCGTCTAGATTTAAAACTTGTTTGATCATGAGCCAGCTTTTGTTCCAAGCTATACAAACTTTTGGGTGGCATGTGAAATACAATGCATAACGGCCTTCGATGAACTTCATAGGCAATAAATTCATCCAATAATGAAAATGCATTGGATATAATTTTTCTTTCTGAATTTAATTTGTATTTATTTAGTCTTAATGGGTATTGAATTGTCATGTGCTGATTATTAAACATGGGGTGAAATAATTCGTTCCGATTTAGAAAAGTAACAATGATTAATTGATACCCTTTATTGTAAAGCTCTCCAGAGACCCTATCGAAATTTTGATTAATTAACTCATAATTACTTTTTCTGAGCAATCGATTCAACACATTTTGATCCCCAACTGAACTGTGAAGCTGGTTAATGAATACAATAAAATTAAATGATCGAGGATTTGCATGATGCCGGTACTCTAACAATGGTGTAAGCTCTGAACTTGGAAAAATAATCCCAGAGAAAAATATTGCATAAAAAATAAACAACTTCATTTTTTTCATAATAATCGAAACATTTAACAACAACAACGAATTGGCAGCATGGTTGAAATTTTACTGTTTTTTACTATAATTAATTTTATGAAAATTAATGTTTTTTCATTTTTAAATGATGCTCTGTTGCTTCAACACCCATTGTTTAATCATCAAAATATTCGACATATTAATATTCGGGCTATTCATGATACGCCATTTTTTAATCAATCCATTGTCTTGTTATCCGATCATTCAACTAATTATCGAGTGATTCGATATATTCGACGGCAAAATGTTCTAACGCCTATTTATATTATTTCAGATTTTCCTAATATGCATAAAGGAATTAATGGCGTCATTGAATGGAATAACCTTAGTTATCATGTACTCATGGAAAAGTTAACGTTGTTCCCTCAAAAAAACATATGGAACTACGTCTTTCAAATTGATCAAGAAAATCGACAACCATTTAGGATCTCAAGTCAATTACTTGCTTAGCAAAAGAAAAATATTCATCAAATGAATTTTCACTCATTAATGTCGACTCTTGAACAACAAATTGTTCCCCTCGTAGGATTCTTTTAACATTTACTTCGCATTTTTTTCCATTTTTAGTGTAAGGAATCTGTGATACTTGGACGATCATCTGAGGCATATGCCTTGGGGAAGCTTTTTCTTTTAATTGCGATCGAACTTCTTTTTTAATTTCTGGCGTTAATGATTGGCCATTATTTAATTTTAAAAATAAAACAATTTTTTCTTCGTTATCTAAAACAACTGAACTCACTAAAGAGTCTACAATACCATCAAAATGATCCAATATTTGATAAAACTCAGCCGTTCCAATTCGAATTCCGCCAGGATTTAATGTGGAATCACTGCGGCCCAATATTTCAACGGCACCATTTTCATGAACGACGACGTAGTCACCATGAATCCATTCATTGGATTTTCCGCCGCTAAAATACGCCGTCTTATAACGTTCGTTATTCGGATCATTTAAAAAATAAATGGGCATGCACGGTGCGGATGTTTTGCAGACTAAATCTCCTTTCACACCAATCAATTCCTGTTTATTTGAATCAAATGCAGCAATATCCATTCCTAAGCCCTTGCCTTGCAATAATCCACGATATACCGGTGTTATTGGATTGCACAAAGCAAAGCATGAAATAATGTCTGTACCACCAGAAATAGATCCAACTTGAATAGGGTATTCAAAATTAGAGTACAAATAATCGTAATGATGCGGAAGTAATGGTGACCCTGTCGATAAAATTAAGCGAGTGGTATTACCGGATAATTTTTGAGTAATATCTATTTTCCTCTTTTGAGATGCTCCAATAAACGAAGCACTGCATCCAAAAATATTAATTTCATACTGTTCAATTAAATCCCAAATTGAAAAGCTATTTGTGATTGCTGCGCCATCAAATAATACCAACGACACATTGCTTGCCAATGCTGATACCATCCAATTCCACATCATCCAACCACAGGTTGTATAGTAGAATAGCGTGTCCCCTTCTTTCATATTTCCATGAAATTGATGTTCTTTCATATGTTGTAATAATGTGCCACCAACACCGTGAACAATGCATTTGGGCTTTCCCGTTGTTCCTGAAGAAAACAAAATAAACAATGGATCGTGAAATTCACAGGGAACAAAATTAATATCGGTTGGTTGATATGCATCGATTTCTGAACAATTCATCCATCCGTCAATTGAGTCATTGCTGGCATTCACCCATATGGACGTATTTGTTAGGCTCTCACGAATTTGATTTAATCGGTCAGTAATCAATATGTCTTTGCCTTTATAACTATATGTTGATATCGAAATGATGCATTTTGGATTGACTTGCTCCAAACGATCACATATGCCCTGTTCTCCAAAATCTGGGGAACAAGAGCTCCATACGGCACCAATCGATGTTGCGCCTAGCATTGCAGCTAGTGCAACTAAATTATTTGGAAGAATTCCTGCAATTCGATCCCCTTTTTTAATTCCCTTTTTAATAAAAAACTGATGCCACCTTGAGACCAATTGATACAGCTCTTCCCAAGTTACTGTATTTGTTAAACCATATTCGTCAATTTCGTAAATTGCAAGATCATTCGATCGGTGCCGAAGACAATTTTCAGCATAATTCAACGTCGCACCTTCAAACCATGTGGCGCCCGGCATGAGTTTTGGATCATCTACAATTTTATGTGGTGTTGAATTAAACTTTATATTTAAGAATTTTGCACTTTCTCCCCAAAAAAGTTCAGGATTTTGGACGGACCAAGAATGAATAGCATCAAATGTTTCAAGATTTAGATGATATGTACTATTAATATGATGAATAAATTTTGTAAGATGTGACTCAGCAATATCATCTTTTGTTGGTTCCCAAAGCTTATTTATCATAAGCTTTCTCCCCCAACCATTTTGTAATGACTAACGTAGCTGATGTATTCCCCCACAAATTAACGGTTGTTCTTAACATATCTAATATGCGATCAATCCCCAAAATGATTGCCGTGCCTTCAATCGGCACCCCTATGGCGGTTAATATCATTGCTAAGGTAATAATACCAGCACTAGGAACGGCTGCAGCACCTATAGATGATAAGATTG
This sequence comes from bacterium UBP8_UBA817, assembly GCA_002296285.1. GTDB lineage: Bacteria > Margulisbacteria > Marinamargulisbacteria > UBA817 > UBA817 > UBA817. The sequence continues at coordinate 18,754 of DBHX01000022.1, read as the reverse complement.
CAATAATTATTATTAAGCATAAGCTTGTGATGGATAGTTGCACACCATATATTTGAGCAATAAATACAGCTGCCACGGATTGAAATAAAGCGGTTCCATCCATATTGATGGTAATGCCTAAGGGAAGGACGAAACTTGCAACTTTGTTTGGAACTTTTAATTTCTTTCTTGTATCCTCCAATAAGATGGGCAATGTTGCTGCAGAACTAGCTGTTGTAAACCCTGTGGCTAATGACGTAAATACTTCCTTTGCAACTGAAAACGGTGAACATTTTACAATCGTCTTTATAATTAAAGGAATGACACCAAACGCATGAATAGCCAATCCCACAGTGACAACCAACATGTATTTTAACAATGGCACAAAGGCGGCAAACCCAGTTGTAATGATTAATTGAGCAACCAATCCAAATATACCAATTGGTGATATCGCAATGACCCAACCCGTAATAATCATCATAAATTCATTAAATCCTTCAAAGAGTTCATCAATTGGAAATGCGATATTTCGACCAAAAGCAACAATTAAGATTCCGATAAAAATTGATAAGATAATGAGAAAGAGCATGTTGTCCCCTGAAATAAAACCAATAAAATTGGTGGGAATGATTTGGGCAAACATTTCCTTAAAACTCATTGCGCTTGTAAAAACTGAGCCTTCTGTTTGAGCGAGTATAAAGCCCTTACCAGGATTAATAATTACAGCCAATAAAATACCAATGGTTGATGCAATCGCCGTGGTCATAATAAAATATGCCAATGTTTTAAATCCCATTCTTTGGAGAGAGTTAAGATTACCTAAACTGATAACTCCCGATATCAATGAGGCAAACACCAATGGAACCACAATGTATTTAAGCAGGGTAATAAATCCTTTTCCTAAAAACATGTAAATATTTATAAACTCATCTGCAAAAAATCCAGCCATTACACCCAAAATAACTGAAATTAATATGTTTGTTTGCAAGTTAAATTTCATTTTTTTGTCCTTTTAAATATGATTGTTATGATTCCCTTTGAAGTATATAATAAAGTTATTATGACAACATTTCAAATAAATGATACAGACCTTCGGGAGATAAGCCACTCAGAAACATTACTAATTAATGAGGCACAAGATAAGCTTCATGACTCCAATCATCGCATCTATAAATTTGGATTTGGGCAATCCCCATTTTCCCCCCCCGAAATGGCGATTAAGTCCTTAAAACAACATGCAAGTGAACACGACTATTTACCCGTTGCTGGACACAAAGCATGTCGTGAAGCTGTTGCGAAAGCTCATTCAGGATACAGAGAATGCATATCCAGTGATGATGTTGTCATTGCACCTGGCTCAAAAATGATCATTTATGCCGTTATGGCTTGCTATAAAAATGCAACGGTTTTCTTACCACAGCCATCTTGGGTGTCGTATGCGCCACAAGCAAAGCTTTTGAATCATAACGTACAGTTAATTCCAACAAATTTTGATGCTGAATGGAAAATTAGTCCAGAAACTTTGGAAAACGTATCACAAAATATAGAAACAAATTCTCCATTGATTTTAGTTTTAAATTATCCAGGAAACCCCACCGGCATGACATACACCAGTGACGAATTAAAACATATTGCTGATGTCGCTAGAAAATATAACATCCTCATCATATCTGATGAAATTTATGCATGGTTAAACCATGATAATCAACATGTATCTATTGCACAATTTTATCCTGAAGGGACATTCATAACCACTGGTTTATCCAAATGGTGTGGCGCTGGTGGGTGGCGTTTTGGCACAGGTATTTTTCCATTGAATGCCTCAAAAGAATTTAAAATTACATACAATGGCATTGCATCCGAAACATACTCTACCACAGCAGCCCCTGTTCAATTTGCAGCAAGAGATATTTACAACAATATGGATCAATTACTGCCTTTCATTGATGCCCAAAGAAAAATTTTAAAAGGGTTATCACAACTCATTGTAAATGAATTAAAGGAAGCCAATGTTAAAATCCATGCGCCAAATGGAGGCTTTTATATTTTTCCTGATTTTAGTAATTACAAAACTAAACTATTGAATAAAGGGATTGATACGGCAGAAAAACTATGTGTTGAATTATTAAATAAAAAAGGTGTTGCTATGTTACCAGCATCCGCTTTTGGATTTGATGAAACTCATTTCTATTCAAGAATGTGCTATGTTGATTTTAATGGAACATTAGCGATATCCGAGTATCAAAATGGCGCTGAACTAAATCATGAGTTTTTTGAGACACATGCACCATCCGTTCTTGGAGGCATTCGTGCATTGTGTGATTATTTAACCGCCCTATAGGCGTTTATTCACTAATCAATGGTGTATTTTTTGGGCAATTTGATTCAATGATTCATGTTGCTTAACCAATTTGGAATTTATCCTGACTGTCTAATGTTTTCTATATTATGCAGCATCCATAAGAAATACATAAGAAGTGTTTCCATACCTTTTCAAGTTTTGTTAGGATGAGTGAAGTTCATAATTAATAAAGCCTAAGTAGAATATATTTATATTCAAATAATTATTAAATCTTGTTATCTAGAATCAAAGTAACTTGAAAAATCTTCAGGTTTTATATTATCAATAAAGCTATTGAATTTTTTGGTTTCTTTTTCATCTTTTTCTGCATTCACCATCTTGGCTTTCATCATGACTGACTCAGAGACGAAAATTGATGCTTTTGTTCTTACCGCAACCGCAATTGCATCCGAAGGACGTGAATCAATTCGAATTTTTTCATCGTTGTCCTTTTTTAATAAATCAATAACGGCAAAAAACGTGTTATCATTTATTTCGTTAATGACAATTCGATCAACAGTTGCACCCAGACTATCTGAAAATTTAATCAATAAATCATGTGTCATTGGGCGAGGTGGCTTGAAATCTTGAAGCTCCATTGCAATTGCTGCAGCCTCAAACATTCCGATCCAGATGGGTAAAAAGTTTCGTTCCTCTGTGTCCCTTAATAAAACAATTGGGGACATATTTTTTGGATCAAATCCCAACCCTCCCAGATGCATTTCAATCATTCGAACTCCTTTATGATTGTACTAATTTAACCAGGTCATCAAATGATTCAGGGGACTGAATTGAAATTTCACTGATCATTTTACGATTAAGTCTTATATTCTTTTTCGATACCAATTGCATAAATCTTGAATAGTTCAACGGGGTATTAAATAATGCGCCATTGATTCGTGCAATCCATAATTTTCTAAAATCACGCTTACGTCGTCGACGATCTCTATATTGGTACGATAATGCTCTAAAAACAGCCGGTTTTGCTTGACGATAAATAACTGATAAGGATGCTCTAAATCCTTTGGCAAGCTTTAAAACCTTTTTTCTGCGATTTCTTGCAACATTTCCTCTTTTTACTCGTGCCATGTTATCTCCTTAAATCTATAGTCCTGGTATAAGAACCGACAACTTGTCTCTATCAGACGATGAAATTTCAAAGTCGCCTCGTTTAGGAACTTTTGTACGAGCTGAACGATGAGATAATAAATGACGCATGCCAGATTTTCTTCGCATAATTTTGCCAGTACCGGTGATTTTGAATCGTTTCTTTGCTGAACTATTTGTTTTTTGTTTAAATTTTTTCATAATTAATACATCCTAACTACTTCGGATTTATAACAAAGTATAATGTACGGTGCCCATGTGTCAATGTTGTTGATACATCACCATACTCTTTTATATCTTCTTTATAGCGATTTAACAAGTCTTTTCCTATTTCAGGGTGTGTCATCTCTCGCCCTTTAAAGAAAACAGCAATTTTAATTAAGTAACCTTTCTGGAGAAACTTGATTCCATTTTTCAAACGAACGTTGTAATCATGGTCAGATATTTTTGGTGTTAATTTTAATTCTTTAATAACCTGTGCCTTAGTATTTTTCTTGGCTTTTTTTTCTTTTTTTTGTTGTTGATATCTGAATTGACCAAAATCCACAATCTTACAGACTGGCGGTGTTGCTTGTTCTGATATTAGTAATAAATCTAATCCTTGCCCCTGGGCCATATCAATGGCTTCTTTTATTGGTAAAACACCAACCTGTGATCCATCAGCACCAATAATCCTAACTTCTTTGGCCTTTATTCTTTCGTTCTTAATGTATTTTTTAATTGGAATCCTCCTAAATTTTATTTTCTTTTATTTGTTGTATTAAATCAGTTAATGTAAGTATCGGTTGATTTTTTGAATCTCGACAGCGAATCGTTAATTTTTTTTCTTGCAATTCTTTTTCTCCGATAATCGCTACTAATGGTATTTTTTCGATTTGAGCTTTTCTAATTTTATACCCTAGTTTTTCAGATGAATCATCAAAATCAAATCGAATTGATGCCGCTTTTAAAGACTCTTTTATTTCTGTTAAAAAATCATCTGCATCTTTTGTTAGAGCGATTATTCGACATTGAATTGGAGCTAACCAGGTTGGGAATTTTCCAGCATAGTGCTCAATTAAAATTCCAAAAAACCGCTCTATTGACCCAAGAAGCGCACGGTGGATCATGTACGGCCGTTGTTTCTCACCGGAAGAGTTAATATAAGAAATATTAAACTTAGTTGGTAAATTAAAATCAAATTGAATTGTTGAACATTGCCACTCTCGTCCAATTGAATCTTTAATTTTAATGTCTATTTTAGGGCCGTAAAATGCACCGCCACCTTCGTCAATATCAAATTTGATTCCTTTTAATATTAATGCCTGTCTTAACGCCTCTTCAGCAACTTTCCATTCGTTTTCATCGCCAACGTATTTTTCTTCAGGTCTTGTTGAGAGAAATATTTTATACTCACTAAAACCAAATGTGTTTAACATGCCCAAGCTAAAATCTAGCGCAGATAGAACCTCGCTCTGAACTTGGTCTTCGGTACAAAAAATATGAGCATCATC
>DBHX01000022.1:0-13528 GCA_002296285.1 bacterium UBP8_UBA817 | reverse complement strand
TGAGCATCATCTTGAGTAAATCCTCGGACCCTCATCAAACCATGGAGGACGCCTGAACGTTCAAATCGATACACGGTTCCAAGTTCAGCATATCGAATGGGCAGATCACGATAGGATATTTGTTGTTGTTGATATATGGCAATATGAAATGGACAATTCATTGGCTTCATGAAATATGGCACATCATCAATATCCATCGATGCAAACATGTTTTCTTGATAAAAGTCTAAATGACCACTTGTTTTCCAAAGCTCACCTCGACCAACATGTGGTGAAAAGACGGTTTCATAACCTTGTTTTTGGTGCTCTGATCGCCATAAATCTTCAATCACGTGACGAATTGCAGCGCCTTTTGGATGCCATAATACCAATCCGCCGCCAATATCTTCTTGTATACTGAACAACTGTAATTCTTTACCTATTTTTCGATGATCACGTTTTTTTGCTTCCTCAAGCTGAAATAAATACTGTTTTAATTCTTTTGGATTTGCAAATGCAGTTCCATAAATCCGTTGTAACATTTTATTTTTTTCAGACCCCCGCCAATAGGCCCCTGAAACTTTTAATAATTTTATGGAGCCAATTTGATTTGTTCTTTCAACATGAGGCCCTTTACATAAATCAATAAACGGGCCATTTTCATAAATGGATACTTCCTCAACGCCCAGATCATCGATTATTTCTAACTTGTAATCTTGTTGATTCTTACTGAAATAATCAATGGCATCTTTCTTTTGCATATTATAATGCTTAAATTCTTGACCTTCATTAATAATTCGCTTCATCTCTGCTTCAATTTTTTCTAAATCACCATCTGTAATCGGCTGTGAGAGCTCAAAATCATAATAAAAACCTGATTCGATCGCTGGTCCAATGGCCAACTTTGCATCCTTAAAGAAGACTTGAACAGCTTGAGCTAAAACATGGGCTGCACTATGTCGAATGGTTGATGCGGGAAACTTTGGCATTAGTTAAAATTTAACGGAAAACCAAATACAATTGCATCTGGATCCTGATTGGATTTTTGCTGTAATGTCAGCTGCTCAAATAAATCATTTCCATCAAATTCACCCTCAGAAAATTCGTCTTCATCCAATTGATAATCAAATAATTTATTTACATCATTTGTTTCATTAATTTCAGAAAATGTGTGGGAATCTTCTTCTTCGGTAAACGATGAAACCTTTAGTAAAAATGATTTTGGAACCAATCCTTGGGAGGCGTTTAAATTAAATGCAATGTTTTCTTCATGAACCTCTTTTGTTTGATCCAACATAATTTGCGTGTAATTATTTGATAAAAACATATTTGTAAGTGTCGAATTAACCATTTTAGATATAAAATTTGAGATGGACTTAGCTAATTTATTCAATGCCTCTTTTTTTGTTTTTCCAATTCCTTTGGATTGAGGAAACAAAGCACTTGTTGCAACGTAATTAACTTTTTTTTTGATAATTTTAACTTCAATAATTTGATTCACTGGCTTATCCTAAAAATGACTTTAGCATAAAATTAAAAAACATTAAATATATTTGCTCAACGATAACCCAAATGTATATAAGGTTTCCTTAGCACTTCTACTTTTTGTAATGTCAATTAAATAAATTCGCATTGCAACATCGTTATCAATAAAAATTTTTGTGCCACCATTTAGTACGTAAGCATCATTTTTTTCGCCCGTAATATCAGCTAAAAAAGATATTTTTTCATCTGAAAAATATTCCACACCAATCATTGCAGATGCATACAGATTATTTTGAAAATATGCTTTAAATCCAAAATGACCATGCAAGCCACCATCAAATCGTTTAGACGTTACCAAATATGTTGCGAGATCATTTTTAGATCCAATTCGCTCCAGGCCTGCTGCAATGGACAATGGGTTTTCTTCTTGATTGGACATTAAAAAATACTTCATATTAACAAAAACACCTTCATCCAAAAATGAACCCCCCAAAATGCCCAGTTCCCAATTTTCAAATGAGCCTAAGTTAAACTTATAATAAAAATTATTCGTTGTTTCATTTGTTGCTTCATCTTGATTATTGATTGAATAATCAATCGCCACATTGACCTGTTTGTACGCAATCGATTCAGCTGAAGGCATTTCAATCAGACCTGTTGGTCCATATACTGTTGGGCTTGCAATTAATGCATTGGTAAAAACGAGTAAAAAGAGGATAAACTTCATCATACTTATATTTTGACTTTTTTATTATTAATTTTCAATCGTTAGATTTAAAAAGCCGATTTAAAAATGCATCGCGCTTTATATTCTCCTTGTGATTCATCGCTGGGAACCCAGATACGTAACTTCCTGATGGAATGTCTTTTGTGACTCCTGATTTTCCCAAAACAACGGAACGATCACCCACAGTTATATTATCTTTTATGCTGACATCACCAGCAATAATGCATTCGCTACCAATGGTTGCACTTCCACCAATAAGAGAACCAGCAGCAATAACAGCATGGTCACCAACGGTGCTATTATGTGCCAATTGAACTAAATTATCAATTTTTACGCCGTGCCCAATTTTTGTTTCAGTTAAGCATCCCCGATCTATACTGGTATTGCTTCCGACTTCCACATTATCACCAATCATTACTTTACCAATGTGGGGTATTTTATGCCAATGATCGTCATTTTTCTCAAACCCAAATCCATCCGCACCAATCACCGCACCCGAATGAATAATTGCATTATTTCCAATTTCAACATTATTGTATAGGGTAACATTTGGGTAAAGAATACAGTTTTCCCCAATGTGACAATTATCTCCGATGGATACATTGGAATGAATCACCGTATTTTTTCCAATAGTGCAATTTTTTCCAATATGAACAAATGCATGGATATTAACCGGGTTATTTAAAACTGAAGATGCATCAATTGACACCATCTGATTAATCGAATGAGAGAATTGATTATTTTGAATTAAATAAAACGCCTCTAATAATTTCGCCATGGCCAACCTTGGTTTAGAATGTAAAATTTGAGTGTAATCAAAGGGAACCTTTTTTTTAGTTACAATTAGTTTTGATCTTGTTTCAATCGCATTTGGAATTTTTGAAAAAAGAAAAACCACGTCGTTTTCTGATGCGAGGTCCAATGGCTTGATCCCTGTAAATTGAGATGAATTATCTTTATTAATTATTTCCCCCCCAATTATATTATGAATGTCGTTGAGATTCACAATCAATCATTAAGATCTTCAATAACAAAGTCTGTTAAATCAAACCCACCACTTAAAATGGCTTGTTTGTCTAAAACAATATCTACACCATATTCTTTTGCTACTTTTTTAGTTGATGAAACAATATCTGATCGTATGGATGTCATTAATTGATTGTTTAACTTCATCAATTCTTCTTGCTTTGGCTGTAATTCTTCTTGAATTTCAGCAACAAGTTTTTGAATTTCTTCAGGTTTTTTGTTATCTTTTTGAGCCTTTTCTAATGTTTTTTGCTTTTCTTCCAGTTCTTCTCTGAGTTCTTTTTGCTTAACTTCAAAACCTTCTCTGGCTTTTTCTGTTTCTTTATAATTTACAAATACTTTTTGTAAATCAACAAACCCAATATTTTCGGCTGATACGGGCCCTGTGAAATACAAGATTGAAATTGCTAAAATTGTTAAAATTCTCATTTTTGTTCCTCCTAAAAAACATGTCCAATATTAAAGTGTGTTCTCATTTCACCCAATTCGTCAATACCAAAATCAATTCTAATGGGCCCCAAAGGAGAATTTATTCGAAATCCAACCCCTTTCCCAATTTTTCCTTGCGTAATATCATTCCCCAATGAACTTGCCCAACCAGCGTCAATAAAAAATAAAAACTGAAAAATGTCGCTTAGAAGAAACCGATATTCAATATTCCCCAATAACTGAGCTTTTCCGTAAGCAAATGAATTTGGGTACTCTACGTACCCCCTCACTGTATTCGGGCCACCAATATAATAATACTCCGTTGATTGAATGGTTCCGTTGATTTTTCCAATAGCAACTCGAGTTGCAATGGTTTGATTCTCAAATGTTTGGTAAAAATTTGAGAAAGACGCATCATATTTTGTAAAAATAAGTGAATTGCTCTTAAACTTAAAACTATTTTCAATTGATATAATATAATATGCGCCATTTAACGGATTAAATATGACATCCCTGGTATCATATCCGAGAGAATACGTATAACTTTGAATTGAATAATCACTCGCAACACTCGTACTGGACTCTGAAATGTAAACATCTTCTGTTTTTATTTTATGTGTTGATCTCAATTCATAGGAATGGGGCAACCCAACCGCAGCATCCATACCATATCTTGTTTCAGGCCTAAAACCAGATGTCGTTAAGTTATTGAACCCAAAATTTCCTCGGGTATTCCATGCTCTATAAGTAAATGACTTTCTTTTTCCAAACATCCAAGGATTGTGATATTTAAATTGGTATGTTTGCAAGTTACTTCCCCACTGCCCCTTCAATGCGATTAACTGACCGGTCCCCAATAGGTTGTTTATATTTAAGTCAGAATATAAAAAACCACCACTTCGTTGCCCCCAACCGCCACCAAAATTAATGCTATCTGTTGATTTTTCTTTAACATTAATGATGATGTCATACGCATTTTTTGTGGATTCTGAAGGAACAATGTCTGGAACCACCTCAGAAAAATAGTTTAAATTGTAAATTTTTGCTAAATTGTTTTTGATTTCTTTTTCATTGACCTTTTTTTCTTTATCAAATTCAATTTCACGAAGAATTACATAATCTTTTGTTTTTGTGTTTCCAGATACAGATATCTCACCATAACTGGTTTCTTGAATATCAAAGGTCAGTGTTTTTGTTTTGTAAGTTGGCAAATCTACTTTTTTTATCTTTGTAAATAAAAACCCTTGATCTTTATATAACCCTTCAATAATCTGAACATCTTCTCGGATTACTGAATAATTAAATATCTTTCCCTTTTCGGTTTTTAAGGCACTTAAAATGTCGTCTAATGGCAAACTTTCATTGCCTGTTACCGCTATGTTTTCAATAATTGGATTCTCTTTGACTGTAATGACCCATTTTTTTCCGCCTTCGAAATCCAAAAGTTCAGAATCAACAGAATCAAAATATCCCATTCCTTCAATGCGTTTTAAATTTCGATTAATTGTAAATGGATCCAGTTCATCTCCCTTAAATACACTTAGCTCATTTCGAATACTTTGTTCTGATATTGAATTTAACCCTCTAATTTCAATGCTTCTTAAAATGTTAAATTTGAAACTATTTCTTTTTTTTGAACTTTTTTTTATCGTTTCTAGCTTTTTATCCAGTTGTGTATTGAGTGTAATATCCAAGCCGTAAACGGATACGGTGAGTGATGAAATGACGAACCATAAAAGTATTTTCATCTTAAATTAGAAAAATAATCCAAGTAAAACTGCAGATCCGAAAAATAATAATACCAAAACAAAAGTGAGTTTTTTTAAGCCTGATTCCATGTCATCTGTTGGGGCTTTAAAAGATCTTGCTTGTCCACCAATGGCACCCATTCCCTCACTTTTTGGAGAATGCAGAAGAATTGCGCCAATCAATAATAAACCTGAAATAATTTCAATTATAAGTAATACCAATTGCATAACTAAAATTATATCTGAATCGTTTCAATTTTAAAATAGACGCAATGTATTCAGCCGTTGATGGCTTTGGTTATGATATTTGATAATTGGTTAAAAATATCATTTAATTCATCTTGAGATGTAATTAAGGGCAGATATAAATACAATGTATTTCCTAGAGGACGAATGGTTAAATGATGCTCAAACCCAATCTGTGTTAATTTAAACATGGCTCGATGCCCAGACAAATCAATATCAATCGCCCCAACAGTTCCAATGGTTCTCGGATTGGATAGGCAATAAAATTGATCATTTAATTGATTTAGTTCCACATCCAGCCTTTGATGAATGGCATCTACATTACGTTTCCAATCCCACTCATCCAATGTGGTTAATGTGGCATTTGCCACAGCACAGCCCAGTGTATTGGCCGTAAAGGTATGGCCATGGTAAAAAGTTTTTCCTTCCTCGAAATCAGCATAAAATGCCCGGTATATTTCATCGGTTAACATGGTCACCGCTAATGGTAACTGTCCATTGGTTAATGCTTTTGACAAACACATAAAGTCTGGGGTTACGTTCGCCGCATTGGACGCAAATAAATGGCCGGTCCTACCAAAACCTGTGGCCACTTCATCTGAAATTAAATGGACATGATGTTTCCTGGTTAAATACCGCACATTTTTTAAAAAATCAGGGGATGTTATTTTCATGCCGCCAGCGCCCATCAACAATGGCTCAATGACCACGGCAGCAATCTCTTCTGAGTACTGATGTAATGTGACTTCCAATTGCTCCAATGCATGCGCCTCATCCATTGATGGATCAGGTATTTGAACAGAATCAAACATCAGCGGCCGAAACATCTGGTTGTATTGGCTTACACCACTCACACTCATGGCTCCAATGGTATCTCCATGGTAGGATCCATTAAAAAACACAATCTTTGATTTGTTTTTTTGGCCCATGTTTACCCAATAATGCAATGACATCTTTAATGCCACTTCGAAGGATGTTGATCCGTTATCAGAATAATACACTCGATCAAGCCCTTTGGGGGTTATTGTTACCAATTTTTTTGATAGTTCAATGGCAGGATCATGGGTAAAGTTCCCAAACATAATGTGATCCAGTGTTTCAATCTGTTCTTGAAGCGCTTTAGTTATTTTGGGATGGCAATGCCCTAAAATATTGCACCACCAGCTTGAAATTGTATCGTAATACCAGGAATCTTCTGAAAATAACTTTAATCCTTTTGCTCGAATAATTCGTTTTGGAGGATATGTTTCAAAATCTTTCATTTGCATGAATGGGTGCCAGTTAACCGCTAAATCGTCTAGAATTTGATTGGTTTGTATTTTTAAATCCATTAATTAAGTTTAAAATTCAGTTAGATTTTGGTCAATTCGTATGTTTCCTGCCCATTCTTAAACACCGGCTTGGTCCAACAGTTAAATATCCTTATGCAATTTTTAATATCATAAATTTATACAAGTAAAACTTTTTTGAAAATTTCATGATAAATATTTTATTATGTTTTTAGGGAAATGAAATATAAGTACTTATTTATTTTATTGGTTTGTATGATGCATATCAGCGGATGCGCCAGGCATGATTCATCAGACACATATACCTATTCTGATTTAACTTTGACAGGCTCAATTTCTGGTCTTTCAAGCAGTAATGTTGGTAGTGAAAGTAATTATATTATATTGATTCAAAACCAAATATCCAATCGAGTTTATATGACGTCTGTTGACTCCAGTGGGTCATTTAAATTTAATGGAGACAGTGCCATTGATAAAGCCATTCAAACCGTTGATCATAAGGATGGTTATGGCGATCATTTCATGATTATTTTACTTAAAAAGGACCCCTTTGAAATGTCGGCAGTTGCGTATTTGCCAGGCTCATCATCTGAAGGCTATTCTGGTTTAAAAATTGCTCAAAGCCTATCCAGTCCTATTGAATTATCCCTCAATGAAAATAAAGGAAAAATGGAATTGTCAGAAACAAATTTAGATAACATATCTGGCATAGAAATTAATAAAGATTTTAAAGTTCGTTTATCAAATGATGCGCCTGTAGGGCAAGCTAACTTTGGAAAATCTGACGCATCGAAAACATCATCAACTAGTTCTACGAATACTCTTGATCCTGATCAAGATGGAAGACCTAATATTTTTGACGGGATGAATGACGGTACTCAACTTGATAATCTGGTGGCTGAAACTAAAACAGAAGCCGCGACATTATCTGACAGCATTGAAAGCAGTATTATGTTTATGAACCTTAAAATTGATTATGAGAGTACACATAATTATACGGTTAAAGATGATGCAACGGTTGTATTAGAAGTAACCCCTCGAAGTTCGGCTTCTATTTCATCCATTCGTGTTGCTGAGCTAACAATACCCCCGGCTTCTGCGGTTCGATTTATTCATACAAATTACAAAAATGCAACAATGTTTGACTTGCCAAATGGGTTTACAGCTTTGGAAACATACCCTGCAAAAAATACCGCATGGTCGTCCAATGATTATAAGTTATTTAAAGCTAAAAACATGTCGGATGAGACTGTTTATACCGCTGTTATTCAACCTGGAAATAATGATTTTTCACCAGGTGATTTAATTTTATTGGAGGTTAATTTAACTGATGGTTCCAAAGAATATTACTTCAACTCCATTAATTTTAAGTTTCAGAGCATTCCCTCGGATCAAAGCAGTTGGACGCATGGTGGTAGTGGTTCCCAAAGCTCCCCCTTTAATATCGCTGATACCGGTGGTCGGGTATTTGCTTGGTCTGACCCCACCGATGAAATGGGAAATGCATTAACTGGTCTAGATTATAAGTTTGAAGTTTTTTATTACAAAGCCAATTCTGGAAACTGTGATCCAACATTTACATATCAAATAGATACGAACTTTAATATATCTGAGCGTCAATCAGGCGTTGTTGGTAAAAATGATATTTCTGAAGCAGAAATTGACCGATTCTCCTCCGGCAGTGATGTTACAAAATGCATTCAAATGGACATCTCTGGAAGTTATCCTTATGGAGATAACTCTGCATTGAAATACTACTTTAAACGAAAATATTGGTAATATTAAATGTATTGGCAAACCCCAATTTGTTTTAACTGACTAAATTGCTGGATAGTCTTTGGATTATCTTCATGGATTATAGATTCACCTGATTCCATTTGATTCAGTATAAAACCTAGGATGTTTACGTTTCTTTGTTTTAAACAATGAATGGTTAATAGAGAATGATTAATGGTTCCTAATTTATTAGGAATTACAATAATGGTAGGTAATTGCATATCAGAGATAACATCTGCAGTGGTTTCTGTCTCATTTAAGGGCACCAATATGCCACCGCTGGTCTCCACCAAAACCATGTCATGTGTTGCCTTTAAGCGATTTGTTGCATTCATTAACGCTTGTGATTGAATGCTTTCATTTTCTATTTTTGCGGCCAAATGAGGAGACGCTGGGGTTTTGAATGAATAAACCTGACGATCATTTGACATATTCGACACATGGTTTATGCCCGATAAATTATCGTGAGTTTGAATATCTGAATGATCTAAGTCACCGGACTGAATCCACTTTTGAGTCGTGACATTCGCAACCTTACTTAGCTCTTTAGCTAATAATCCAGTAACCACAGTTTTGCCAATGCCAGTATCCGTACCGGTTATGCAAATTGCTTCGTAGGTCTTTAATTCACTAATCTTAAAGTCGCTATTAATACTTAAATTAAATTGCTTATTCTCCATTTTGTTTTCCTTTACAAAAATGCACTTCATAACTTAATTGTATTTGACCATACGCTTCCAGAAAGGCATTTGTTAGTGCATCGAACTGTCGTGATGTCCAAAGCCCATCGTTTTTCTGTTTATAATTGACACCTGTTTTTTGTTGAACCTTGAGTAATTCATGCAATGAATTAAATGATATGGTTATGATTTTTGTATCAACATGCCATTCACTAAAGCTCTCTTTTCCCAACTGAATCACTTCTTCTTTTGTTTTAAATGTTTTTGAAATAATGTCATTTTTTCGATTAATTTTTGGTAATAATTCACTTAGTTCATTTGAACTTTTGGACCCAAAAATTGTTAAGTGAGTTTCACCAGTTTTAGTTAACTCAGCACTAATTTTTTTAATGGCTCTTTCTGTGTCCATCCAATGCAATACAGCATTAGAAACAATCAAATCAAACTTTTTTATCGGCAAATAGTCCAAATAATCTATGCACTTTGTATGAATGTTTTGCGCACTAAAATGGGTTAATTCTTGCAACATGTTTTCAGAAATATCAATGGCATGGATGATCGAATTTGGATATATTTGGGCCAACTTTTTTGTTAATATTCCTGTTCCAGAGCCAATATCCAACACGTGCTGTGGGGAAGTTAATGTATTTTGTTGAATTAATTGTTGAGCTGTTATTGATTGAATTTCTGAATGATGCGTATATGTAGATGCAGCGCGATTAAACCGTTCCTTTACCGTCATTCAGACAGTGTATCATTTTGAGAATTTATTGAGGAGTTATTATGTGCCCGCTTTGGACATGGGTTAATTCGGCCAGTTTCAAACTATCTTTTTCGGGCTTAACTCCAATTGAATCATGCTCATTAAACCACACTGAAATATTTTTTTTGTCTGGAATTGAAAAGGATTTTCTTCCATAAATATCTAGCCATTCAATTAATTGTTCAGATGTGTTGTAGTTTAAATGAGATTCTAAAAATACGGATTTCCACCATTGCCAATCCGTGAGTGATGCAAAACATTGACGATAGAATGACCTTAATGTTTTATCGCAGGATTTATTTAAATTGTTAATCATATGATCCAATTGAACATTGTCATAGCTGACTGCAGGGGACCCAATTGTGCAAAGCAAGTCAAATAGTTTTGGCATATGCACACAGGCCCATTGAAAACCCATTGAAAACACAAATACACTTGATATTTCAGTGAATAACATTTGATCAACTGGTTGATAATAAGTCTCTATCGTTGAATCCTTTAACTCATTTGAACAATATGAGGAGATGTCTGACTCGCCGATAAACTCATTTAAAATGATTAAATTTTCATTGGGAAATAATAACAGAAAATAAGCCGGCAATATGGACCAACCCGGAATAACCAAGCGGGTATTATTACTGTTTCTATTAACTTTAATCCAATTCATTGAACGAAAGCATTATTGATTGCCTCTGCTAAGGCTTTTATTTGAGTTGCTGTATGAGCCGACGTAATGGTGATTCTTAGACGAGATTCACCCTTAGGTACTGTTGGATGGTGAACGGATCGACAAAAAAAGCCTCTTTCTAGTAACTTTCTTTCAACTTGAATGGCCGTATCTTTGTCACCAATAATGATGGGTTGTATTTGCGTGTTTGATGTTGTCGAAATCAACGTTTTAAACAATCTAATATTTTTATTAAGCTTTTGGTTAAGATCATTTCTTTCAGAAATAATTTCACTCGCCTTTTTAATGCCTGAAGCTATTGGTAATGGCAACGCTGTTGAATAAATATACGATCGACACTTGGCCTTCATCCTTTGAACAATTTCCTGATTGGATACCAACATTGCACCACTTAATCCAAATGATTTTCCAAATGCTAATAACATAACATCAACGTCATCCAATCCACTGTGTTGATTCACCCATCCATTACCACCATTGCCATAAAGCCCAATGGAATGCGCCTCATCCACAATTAAAGTTGCCTGGTATTGTTTTTTCAACTCAATAATGGCGAGTAATGGGGACATATCGCCATCCATACTATAAATGCTTTCAATCACAATATAGATATCTGTTTTATTATGTGCATATTTTTTCAACACTTGGGATAAATGATGGACATCATTGTGCCTAAACCGAACCAATTGAGCCTCTGAATTTTGAACCCCGTCAATAATGCTTGCATGAATAAGCTTATCCGTAATGATTAATGATGATTTCGATGCCAATGTTGAAAAAATCGCGCCATTCATTTGATACCCTGAGTTAAACATCACCCCGGCTGGTTTTCCAATCCATCGAGCAATATGAGCTTCAGTCTCAAGGTAGACTTGATGATTGCCTGATAAACGGCGTGACCCCGTGGCACCGAGTCCATACAAATCGAGGGCATGCTTCACATGAGCTTTTAATTCCTCATTATCTGAAAACCCCAGGTAATCATTTGATGTAAAGTTAACCATTTGTTGGTTGCCAACTGTGGCCAATGAGTGTTTCTTGTGAAGAATTAATGGCAAATCCATACTCATCACTGTATCAACAGCATTATTATTCGACAATTATTAGTTGAATGAAATGGTTAAACTTTAAAATTCATGTAATACGTATCACGTACTACGTACTTTGTATTTGACATTTGCATTCAATATTATTTAGGCTAAAGACATGGCCTCTAAATCAATTCCATATAAAGATCAGATTCTTTCGGCTGGCGAAGTGATTGAAAATTATATTGTTCAAGGTTTAGGCATTGGCGTCAGGCAACTTGCCAGAGCATTAAACGTGCCTGCCAATCGGTTATACCAAATTCTTCAAAATAAGCGTGAAATTACTGTGGATACAGCAGTTCGACTTGGGTATTACTTAAATATGGATCCACAGTTTTGGCTGGACATTCAAGCTAGGTACAATGTCCATCAATTTATAGAAAACCATCCATCCCTCAAAGATGATATTTTACCTTTAAGACCTAAATAATGTCTCCAACGAATGACGACGGGACCCCTTTACAAGTATGGTCGCATTTTGAAATGGGGTTTTATCCTTTATATAGTGCATCAGTTTTGTTGTATCTTTAAAAAACAAACAATTTAACTCATTAATAAATGGCTCAAATTCATTCCCAACCAATATAACTTGGCAGTTTATCAATGACTTTAAATGATCGACAATCTGTTTATGTTCGCCAAATGATGAACTGCCCAATTCCGCCATGTCACCCAAGATGATCACTTTATTCATATGAGATAAATCCTTAAAGTATTCGATCATCCCAACAACACTGGATGGATTCGCGTTGTAGGCATCCAACAACACTTTATTTCCATGCCAATTCATGGCCTCTGATCGATTATTCTTTGGAATATATCTCTTAATCGCGTCAAGCATGTGATTCATATCAATATTAAAATAGTGCCCAATACTTAAGGCTGCCGCAATATTGGATGCTTGAAAGGTGCCATATAATTGAGATTGAACGGTCCAATTTTTATGGCCGTTATTGATGGTTAACTCCAGTGTTGGGTACAGTGAATTGATTGATGCATTCACATGCTCACCTTCTTTACGAGTACCATACAGTGTCCGAGATAGATCTCTTGAAAGGTCCATCAGCGTATTATCATCAGAATTTACAAATACATGACCATGATTTGATCGAATGTACTCATATAATTCATTATTGGATTGAATTACTCCCTCGATGGAACCATACCCATCCAAATGATCTTTTCCGCAATTGGTTATAATGCCAAAATTGGGTTGAGCAATATTGCATAGTAACGTGTGCTCTCCACAATGGTTGGCACCAATTTCAATGACCGCAATTTCATGGGTTGTTGAACAATTTAAAATACTTAATGGTACACCAATGTGATTGTTTAAATTTCCCAGCGTGCAGTATGTATTATACCGTTTGGATAATACATGATAGAGAAGCTCCTTTGTGGTTGTCTTACCATTTGAACCAGCAATGCATAACACCGTCATATTTTTTAATAATCGACGATATTCTGTTGCTATTTCTTGAAGTGTTTTTAAAGCATCATCGACCAATATGCACCGATCATCAATATTTATAGAAGGATCATCGATTAGGGCGTAGCTTGCTCCTTGATTTAACGCCTGCCTTACAAATTGATTGCCACTTGTA
>DBHX01000013.1 GCA_002296285.1 bacterium UBP8_UBA817 | reverse complement strand
TTGCTGCACCAGCGGCCCCTCCTGTACCAGCTGCTCCTCCTGCTCCTCCTGCTCCAGTTGCTGCCACAGCTGCCACAGCTGCAACAGCCTCAACTGCCGGAACAGCCGCATCAGCTGCCGCAGCGGCTTCAGGGGCAACAATGGGGGCACAAGCTCAGTCGGCTCAGGTTTTGCAAATGCCAACAGCAACAAAAGAGGTTCAAACAATGGCCGCTAATACGGTTGCTGAACCAACCAGTAGTGTGAATATTTCTTCATCTAATGCTGGAAAGGGCACAAGTATTCAGCAAAACATTCAAACGTTAAATGTAGTATTGCAAAAGTTTAACGGTCCTGAATTGCAAGCGGCAATGGCAAAGCTTACTCAAATGTCCAATAATCCCCAAACAGCTCAGACGGCATTGAAATTATCATCATCGATAGTTGCTTTGGCGAAATCGTTTCACCCTCAGGCTGCTGCTAATATTGCTAAAGCAATTCCAAATGTTCAACCGCAAACAATGCCAGCGTTTACTGCATTAGTTGATTCACTACCCACGTTGAATGTTAAACCAGCTGGCATGGTCATGATCACAACAGTTATTGGTAATGTTGCTCAAAATTTAACTCCACAAGTTGCTAAAGCTGTTTCGGATGTACTACAAACGTTATCGAATATGGGTAAGTTAGATAGTATTGCTAATGATCTAAACAAAATGGCAGCTCTCCAGGCGTTATTGGCTGTTTCAACTAGCTCAAAAGATGTCAATGTTGATAAGCTTTTAGAACTTCTTGGCCCAATTATTGCAACTGCTACGGGCAACAATGAAGATGATAAAAAGAAACGACTTGAACAAAAACAGGCCTTGGAAAACATGATTAATTTTTTAGAGGATTACGTGAGTACTGGTGCTGCTATATGGGCAGAGCAATTGAATATTAACAAAGAAATGAAACGCCTTGAAGAAGAAAAGACATCTGCTGAAAAGCAATTGAAGCGTCAAATGCTCCTATTGCAGCAGCAAGACATTCAAGAAAATGGGGCGTTTAATTTAGACCGTCATACTAATGATATCTTCTTTAATCAGTCCAAGGTCCCTGTTTTAGCGTTCTAATTTATTATAGTTTAATACCACTGTGTGCGTGGTCTAGGTTATGTTGAGGAGGGGCGTACCCCTCCTCGTAATTATTTTAGGTTGTTATTTGAGAATCTATTTGAGAATCTGCTCTGGCTAGTAGGTAAATTACCAGTGAAAATCCAATTTTATTGATGACATCGGCGAGGTTATAGGCCACGTTGAGTAATTCGGTTCCCCCAGAGACACCGAAATAATACCCCAACGGGTAAATGGCCCAACCGATTAAAATGAACAGTCGCAATAGCTTAAATGATGATTTTAGCATTAAATGACTCGACAGTTCCATGGCTTTTGCCGCCTCTCCTTTAAATACTTCAAAAATGATGAGCCCCCAAAAAATAAGGCCAACACCAAAACCTAACATGGGCTCTATGAGCAAGGTTTCCCCGAGATAACCAAACAGAAGCATGCCAATGCTGTAGCCAAAGAGTCGGTATAAAATGTGCCGCGACGCGTGCCCAAGTGCACGCAGAATCAGGTAGAATTCAATGCACATTAATGGCACGGTGAGTAACCAATCAATGTACCTGATTTCGGTGGGCGATGTCGACGATAGAAGCCACGCATGTTTCATGTAATGGTAATGCAGTGCCGCAATTCCTGTAATGAGCGTTGCGATGGTCAGTGATAGTCCCCATTTCCGATGCACTGAGCGTCGCTCTAAAAGAAAAAATATCGTCGCGGCCAGTAATGCCATGGACGCCAGGAAAAAACTAAAGCCCGTGAGATCCCCCACTTGCAAAAAAATACTCATACAATCCCTCCTTTCTGGAATAATTTTTGTACCCAGATTTAATGGCCAGTAAACATTTAATTATTCTCATGTTTAAACCATTTGGCCGATATCGGTACGTTTTATTTGGATCTTTAAAACATTAAGAAATTTCGATGTTTTAGTTTTTTTTTTGGTGGGCATAACTTGGTTATCTCAAAAAAATTGTTGGAGGATATAAAAAGATGTATAACATTTATATTGATCAGGACGTTATTCGATGTGACTTAAATTTTCGATCGGAGTTATTTAACGATAACGGGTTTGTTTTTCTTTAAACCGTCGTTAAAATCACTCAAACTTGGTGGTTAGTTTTGGTGGCCCCTTACGGGGCCACATTATTTTTTATTTGATTTTGAGTTGTTCGGATTTGCTGGCTTCGTTTTTTTCTAGTGTGAGGGTTAATATTCCATTGGTTAATTCGGCGGATGATTTTTTAATGTCAATGTTTCGAATGGTGTATTGGCGTTTCACTTCACGTTTTTGGCTCGAATCATCCGATGTTTTGGCATGAATCCTTAATTGGTTATCTTTGTAATCAATGCCAATGTCAGATTTATCGAACCCCGGAACCTCTAGGCTTAATGATATGGCTGAATCGGATTCAGTAACGGTCTCGGGTTGGTGGTGGTGAGTAACAAACCCGCCAGTAAAAAAATCATTGAATAATTCATCAAATATGGATTCCTTTCTTGTTTTGTATGGTTGTAAATAAACTGTCATTTGTTTCCTCCTTTATGACGTTGTCTGCCATTACCCTCACATTTTTATGCCAAATCGACTGTTCAAATATTGAACATATAAAAGACGCGCTTTTTTTCTTTTTTTGATGATAAAATACCTATATGAAAATCACCCATGCATCGACGGTATTGGCCCCATCGGAATTTATCTATGATTGGCATACGCGTGATGGTGCATTTGAACGATTAAAGCCCCCTTGGGAAGCGTTGCAGGTATTGGGGGCGGATGGTGCGTTTGAGCATCGCAGTGTTCATTTAAAACTGAAGCGATTTGGGGTACCTATCTATTGGACATCGCATCATAAGGAAGTTATTCCAGGTCGCCAATTTGTGGATGAACAGGTCAAAGGACCGTTTAAATATTGGCGTCATGCCCATGTCTTTCAACCCTTATCGGATGACCGAACCAAGCTCATTGATGAGATTGATTTTAAATTGCCGTTATCTCCAGTGTCTCATCTTATTGGTGGTCGGGCTGTTAAGAAAGATATTGCGAAGATGTTATTGTATCGGCATGATACGTTGAAGCATGATCTTCAACTTCAGTACGCTTGGCCCCTAGAGCCTCAAGTGATTGCCATTAGCGGGACATCGGGGCTCATTGGGTCCCATTTGGTGCCCTTTCTTACGGCGGCTGGACACACGGTGAAGCGCTTGGTTCGTAAAAAACGTCCTGATTGGTCGTATGAATTGTGTTGGGATCCTGAAGTTGGTATTTTGGATGATTTTTCGGATGTTACCATGATCATTCATTTGGCAGGAGAATCCATTGCCTCCCCATTGCGTTGGAATGACCAAAAAAAGAATCGCATCTCTCGATCTCGCATTCGCTCAACGCAGGCATTGGTTCAGCAGCTCCGAGATATTCCAAATAAGGTAACCACGTTTGTTTGTGCATCGGCCATTGGCATATATCCCAGCTCTCATCAAATCATGACGGAAAACTCCCCCCATGGGGACCGGTTTTTGTCACAGGTGGTTGCGGCTTGGGAAGCCGAATGCGATCCGATTCGCGATGCCATTCGTGTCTGTAATGCACGCTTTGGGACGGTGCTTCACCCCAATGGGGGGATTATTCAACGATTGAAGCCCTTGATGGCGATGGGGGTTTTGGGACGGATTGCCGATGGCAGTCAGTACATGAGCTGGGTCTCATTGGATGATGCAATGCGAGCCATTTACGCCATGTTGGCCAACCCCAACTTCACGGGGCCGGTGAATGTTGTTTCACCCCATGCTCAACCACAAAAAGAATGGATTAAAGAGTGGGCCAGGGCGGCTTTTCGGCCATCCATTGCGCCCTTGCCTAAAACCGTTGTTGAAGATGTTATGGGTGAAATGGGGGAAGAGCTGTTGCTTCAATCCCAACGCGTCTCGCCTCGAAAACTAAACGATCAAAATTTTCAATTTCAGTGCAGCTCGATGACGGACGTTTGCCGGTTGTATGGGTTGTAATGAATATTCAAAAACACTTAGCGCCGTATCATGAACAGTTAACGTCACATCCGTTATATAATGCCATAACAACCACGAATGATTTGGCCATTTTTATGTCGCATCATATATATTCCGTTTGGGATTTTATGAACTTATTAAAAACCCTGCAGCTTCAACTCACCGGCATGCGTGTGCCATGGGTGCCAGTACATCATGTGGACAATGTTCGGTTAATTAATGATATTGTTTTGGAAGAAGAAAGCGATATTATTGATGGTCAAGTGACCAGTCATTTTCTTTACTATGTGACGGCATTTAATGCCATAGATCCGAATAATTGCGTGTCTCGGTTTTTGGAAGACCTAAGACAGCCCAATCTTCATTACCAATCCTTAATCACCCAGCCTTATATCCCAATGTCAGTTCAATCCTTTTTAATGTTTACGCATCAAGTGATTCAATCATCCATGATTGAAGTGGCCGCTGCATTTGCCTATGGCCGAGAAATTTTGGTGTCAGTTATTTTTCAGCCATTATTAAAACAAGCCGATTTAAACCCAGCGGTGGCCGGATTTATTTCATATCTTGAACGACATATTGAACTTGATGGTGGAGAACATGGGCATAAGGCCGAACAAATGGTGGCCAATTTATGCAAAACTCAGGCGGATTGGGAGTTGGCATTAGCAACCGCTAAATCGGCTTTGCATCATCGCATTCAATTGTGGGATGGTATCTTGGCTCAGCTACGTTAATTTTGATGGTTCCTCGTGCCTAGAAAAGTAATGAACAAGAGCACTTGATGATAATAGGGCCAGAGCCCCCAATTGATGGGCCAAAGCTACGGGGAGCCAAACTTTGCTGAGTAATGTAATAACACCTAAAATAAATTGAAACCCAACCGTTGCTACCAATAGTAACCCACTATATTGCAATAGTGGACGGGGGTCGTCTTTGCACTTCATCCAAATTAAACCCACCCCAATCACGACAGCAACCCCCAGCCATCGATGAATCCACTGAATCATAATGGGGTTGTTGATCATGTTGTTTAGTACCCCCCCATCATACATGAAGGCCGACGCCGGTAACCAATCCGGGCCCATTTTTGGGTAGGTATTGTAATAATGGCCCGCGTCCAAACCGGCCGTAAATGCCCCATAAATAATCTGTGCCCCAATGAGACCGAGTACCCCGAGCGATAATCGGCTTAGTTTTGATGGTTTGATTCGCTGAAGTGAATCAAACTGTATGGCTAAAAACTCCCTAAAGATGAGAATGAAAATGATGAAGGCTAAACTTAAATGCGCGGCCAACCGAAAGTGACTGACATGGGGATTATCCACCAAGCCGCTTTTGACCATGTACCAACCCATGAGTCCCTGGCCGCCAATCAGAAAAATAACGCCAATCCATCGTTTTTTAAACCCGGTTGGGAGCTGTTTTTTATAGCTAAAATATAGAAATGGAATAACCGCGAAAAGCCCAATAAGCCGGCCCAACATGCGGTGAATGTATTCCCAAAAGAAGATGGATTTGAATTCGCTTAATGTCATGTTGAAATTAATTTTTTGGAACTCAGGGCTTTGCTGATATGCATTAAAGGTGGCATCCCAAGCAGCGGTTGTCATGGGGGGAATGCTGCCCATAATCGGGCGCCAATCCACCATCGATAACCCGGACCCCGTCAATCGTGTGGCCCCACCAACCAAGACAATCCCTGCAATAAGAATTAAACAACCCAACAACCATCGTTTGATTTGTGTCATATTCTTATTTTACCGTTCATTTGTGTTTTGAGGTAGATGCCTCACCTGTTTTTATGAATGGACGATGATGGGGTGGGGTGGTATAATTTTTTTCACGCGCTCGTAGCTTAATTGGATAGAGCACCTGACTACGGATCAGGAGGTTCGGGGTTCGACTCCCTGCGAGCGCGCCAAGCATTTAAATTTGAGCGATGTCTGCGTTACTTTCTTGATGCAGTGCTCATTTAAGTGGCCCTAAACTGCGCTTTTCGCCAAAGTGCCTCGACCTCACTCAAATTTAAACACATTCTCCAAATATTTCGATTAAAAAAATGCCTGACCTTTAGCCAATGAAATGGCATGCCCCATTAGCTATGCCAATTTTTTCATTGAGTTCTTTAGGGGTGAGTTGATTGTATCGATACATGAATAGGTCAACATTGGAGGCGGTTATGCAATATGTAATTTTAATTGGGCTCATGATTTGTGTGAATGTGTTTTCATCTGATTTTAAGTTATTAACATCTCTTACAAATTCGGGCGATTATTCCGGCGGTATTCGGTATGTCAAATCGGCCAAAGAAGTGATTGATTTTGGGGTGAGCTATGACGAAACTCAGGACAATGCATCCCCAGGCTATTGGGTGGATTACTACCATGGCTATTTTGGAGGGATGATTTCAGCCCCGGCCAATCAACGCCCAATGTATTCGCTCATGTTTGCCGCGGAAGGGGAGCTGTCATCTACGGTTGGGTTGGGCATAGGGTGCCGTCTATTGGATCTCCAAAAGCATCGCAAGGCCAAGGCCTTTACGAGTTGGGATGCCTATTTGGTGATTTCGATTTAATTTTAGGATGATGGAATATGGGTTCCAATGAATTGTTTGGTATAGTCCTGCAATTCACTCAATACCCGGTACTCATGGCTTCCAGGGTCATAAGATGTAAGATGAAACTCAATTGTGGTGAGCTCTGTTTGAGGGATGATCTGGTCCATACTGTTTCGATGCATGGTGCCCGTGATGTATCGGGGGCCAATGTATTTTTGGAGGTGTTCGGGCTTGGGGGATGGATGATGGTTTAAATAAAATCGATTAAATAACGTGATCATCAAGTTGAGTTTGTCGTGTGGCTTGGGGGTATTCTTTTTTAACTGTTTCCATTCGTTAATAATGGCATCGTATTCGTTGGGGGTTTGATGCAATCGCTCGATGTAGTGGCGTAAGGTCTGGATCAACTCAAAGCCCATGGACCATGGTCGGTACTCAATGTCCCAGTCCACAGGAAATAAGGTAAAATATTGCAATGCGTTTTCTGCAATTTTTTGGATGTTTGGGTCTTTCAATATGGCTTTGTGTCGATCGGTTTTCGGGTGTGTTGAACAAATCAGGGCATGGCTTCTTGTATTTAGGTATTTGGTTAGGGTGCCATAGTCTGAGAACTGATCCCTTGGTTTATTTTCATAGGCATCGATATCCAATAAGATAAATGTTGTTTTTGATGCTTTGCCAATCACAAGCCATTCGTTATACGTCACAATGGGAGTGTCAGAGATTTGTTCAAATTGAAATACGGGTTCTTTTAAATAAACGCCACTCGTCGTGAATGCGTCAAGGTTATGTTGTTGGGTATAAAATGATTTCAAGGTGATGTCAAAGCGTTTTTCCAATGCTTTTGTAAGTTCAATGGTTAACAATACATCGTCTTTGGCGTCATGTGTTTGTGCGTCATTTAAGCACCCAAATTCAGTGGCCAAGTCTTCCAATTTGAAACTGAATGTGTCGGTATCTTGCCGTTTTTTCCGAACAAACGGGAAACTTTCGGTGTGATTCAGTGCGCAATATCTTGCAAATTGAATCACATCCAATGAACTTATTTTCCCATAAAATGTTGGGCTTAAGCCATGTTTTAATAATAATTTTTCAATGTGTTTAAAATCAAAGCGTGCCGAGTTAAACCCCACCAGCGGCACATGCCCATGCTCGTTTGTGACGTGTTGTAAAAACGCATGTATTTTATTTGCCGCGTCAAATTCACTGATGCCCTTTTCCATGCATTGACGAATGGATAACTTATTGACTTGAATGGCACCGCAAGCGGGCAATTCCAATCGGTTGGGTTTGATCAGCCCTTCGCAGTCTTGAATTGGCTGAAAGGTCTCGTCGACCAATACAAAATAGTAGGACAGAATTTGCCCTAAGAAATCTTTTTGACTGGTTTCAAAATCATAAAAAATCAGCATGTGATTCCCTCGATGATGGGATCAATTAAAACTTAACTCCAATGCGTGCAAAAATGGACGCATCAATATTTTCCGTATCGGTTAGGTCCAATTCGGCACCAAGGTCGGCTTGAATAAATTCCCAATACCCTCGCGCAAAGACTTCCGTTAATGAATCCATGGTGAAATCACTAAAGTTTGTTATTGATGAAAAATAGCGCGCATGCAATGAGTAAAAACTGTTTAAATTATGCCAACTGTAATGAAGTCCAAATATGGGGTCATGGTTCGTTTCAAGGCTTGATGGCACAATACGGGTGGCTTTAATTCCAACAAATGCCCCCACCTGACTCACAGATGCCCCGATTAAAATGGGCATCAATGAATAGTCCAAAAAGTATTGGTTGATGCTTTGAATCGAGTCATCAGCAAATGAATATTCTTTATTTCGATAGTTTAACGTAAAATAATGTGGAAGCCGATACGATATTTCAAGGCCCTGTTGATCCATTTTATTGAGTCCTGATTTATTATTCGATCCGGTTCGGTAGTTGGCTTGAAATGTTCCAATCCGTGTAAAATACGCCTTGATTTTTTTGAGCTCTTTTTTTGTGTAGGGGCGGTATACTTTTTTTTCTTTGGATTTGTCCATTGCAATTTTTGTTGCACCGGCACCGGCGGCCACACCCAATACTTTGGATAACGTATTATTTTTTGGCTTTCTACGATTGGCTTCTTTTTTTTCCGCCAATGATTGGGAATGGATGGTATTGGATATGCTCAATACAAGCATTAATAATAATAATGTTTTTTTCATGATTGCATTATATCAAGGAATGCATGGCTGTAACATTTATTTTCTAAATTAATGCCTCTAAATATCTTTGGTTTTTTCCCGTTAACTTTGATCTGTTTTTTCCACAATGAGGGTTGGTGTTTTCTTTTCCATGGCCCATGAACTTTAGTTTTCGAGAGTAGGTGCCAATGTAGCGGCCTTTGTAAAATGCTTTAACGGTATCTCCCCCAGCATTAGTGGAGTTGTCAATCGATACGGCCAGTTCATTGTCGAACGTACTCACCCATAACGAGTTTTGGTTTGGTACATGTCCCAGGTTTTCAGGTAATGCTGTGTTGTGTCGATACGATTCTTTGTTAAAGTGATGTTCAGTTAAGATGGTCTGCAGGTCTTTATTGGTGGCAACCTGTTCGTTTTTTAGATCGTGAAGTTCACCGTGCGTTGTTGTCAATGCATCCAAGCAAGTTTCTATGTGATTAAAGTTAAGCGATTGAAATAGCTTTAGCTGCGCTTCGCTAAACCCATGTGCCATGGTGAATAGTCCACTGTATTTATAGGCCCATAATTGATCGATCCATGTGTCAATGGGTTCATTTGCGTCATTTTGCATGATGGCTTGTGCCAATTCTTTTCCAAGAGTTTTGGCGTCTTATGTTGTAAATACTTCATATTCCCCGGGGCCTGGTGTGAGTTGCCCATTTGAGTATACCCCAATGCCAGTGGTTGGCATTAAAAATTGGTGTGCCCCGATATCGGCCTGAATGCCAGTGTGTTGAAGCAATGGCCGCAGTTGTGTGAATGGTATGAATTGGCGAACATGCCCATACTTTTTTTGATGGTAAATCATGATGCCAATGCAATGCCCATCCATGGTAAATACGCCGGTTCCTGATGTCCCCGGATTGAGTGGGATGTTCAATAAAAATTCAGAATGTGCATATTGAGTTTCACCAACGATGTCGCCAGAAGATACCACTCGCTGACCATTATTATTATAGATGCATTCGTAACGCCCAATCGGATTGGGATTAAATGCAATGACGGTGGCGGGGCCATGGCCTTTGCATTGAATGATGGCCGCATCATAGTTATCGTCTAATATGACGGTGTCCATGGCTCGGATGGACCCATCGCTGCATTTTACTTTGCATGATGGATGCTCGTCTAAAATGTGTCGAGCCGTGATGATATGCCCGTTGATCCATACGCCCATGCCAATGGGTTGGTCACTGTCATTGATTAACTCGACCGATCGTGTTGATATGATGGTGACCAGTGGGTCTGATTGAATCTGATCCAA
>DBHX01000047.1 GCA_002296285.1 bacterium UBP8_UBA817 | reverse complement strand
CATTCCCAAGGTCCCCTCAGACCCAACCAATAACCCAATCAAATCATACCCCGCCACATTCTTTTTGATTTTACCGCCATAATAAAATGGCTCGCCATTGGCCCAAACGCCCGTTAACCCGATCACATAATCTCGGGTGACCCCATACTTTAGCGCCCTTGGTCCCCCCGCATTTTCAGCCACATTCCCACCAATGGTGCACATGGCCAAACTGGCGGGATCCGGTGGGTAAAATAACCCCTTGGATTCCACAAGATCATGAATCTGTTTCAATACAACGCCTGGCTCAACCGTAATTGTGGCATTGTTGGTATCAAAATCAATGATCTGATTCATTTTATCCAAACAGACAATGACCGAAGGTTTCTCGGCAATGGCCCCACCCGTTGTTCCGGACCCCGCACCGCGTACAATAATATGTGTATTGGTTTGATTGGCCCAGGCCATGACAGCTTGGCACTCTGAATGATTTTTTGGCCAAATAACGGCCAAGGGAGTACAGCCGGTGACCGATGAATAATCGGATTGAAAGGCGTCCCCTGCTGTTGTTGACACCTCTATGGAAGCATCGAGCTCATGAATCATTAGAGCATTAACTCGATGTCGTCTTCCGAAATACTCCCAATGAATAACTGGCCATTCATAATAAATGTTGGAGTGGATTGAATCCCAATCCTTTCGGCTTCTTTGATGTCCTGCTCGAGGGCCTTTTGAGCCCGATGCCCGATCATGCATGCATCAAAAGCACTTGCATCAAGACCCAGTTTTTTTGCTAAATCTTCAGGTTTGATCTCGCCCAATTTTTTTTGATTCGCAAACGCCAAATCAACAAATTCAAAAAACTTATCGTCTTCACCCGCACAATAACTTGCCTTGGCGAATGTTTTTGAGAACCGATTACCAGGCAATGGGTAATGGCGATATTCAAAATATATTTTGTCTTGGTATTTATTTAAAAGTGGCTTCAATTCAGCATAGGCATGTTTGCAATGAGAGCATTGCATATCGGCAAATTCAATGATTTTAACCGGCGCATTTTTGGGCCCTATGGAATGAGTATGAATGGAATTCTTTCGAACAACGACTTTTTCTGGTGCCTCCATTTTGTATTCCACGTTATACGCCTTAACCAATGTTTTCATGTGGGCTTGAATGACGGCGTCCTCTTTTTTTCGGGTTAGATAATTTCGAATCGGGGAACGAACTTGTTCAAATGTTTTTCCTGGAACATCTTCTTTCTTTTCTTCATAAAAATCACGCATTTCTTGCTCAGAAATGGCAATGTTTTGAATGACTTTTGTTTGGATGTAATTATTGAGGGATAAATCATGCTTTTTTGCTTCAATTTCCAAGACTTTCTGGTTCACAAATTGTTTTTTGAGTTGATTCATCTTGGATTGCAAATCCAAATACTTTGTTTTGAAATCTGAACGTTTAAACTGTCCCAACGTCACGTCTTCTCCCCCAATCGTGGCCAACACATGATTTACTGGTTGTTTAACGTGAATGGCTTTCGACACTGAGATTGGTAACGCAACCAATAATGCCATGGATACCCATTGGGAAACCGTTAATTCAAGTGAAAATTGGCCGTCATAGGTTCGGTAATAAGCATAAAATAACCCTATCAAAAGAATGGAGTTTAAAAAACAAAATGGGCAAAACGCCTGCAATTGCGTCCATTGGATAATCATTAACACAATGCCCACAGCCGCTGAGGGGGTCAATACCGCAAGCGTGGCTTTTTGATATAATTTTGTGGTTAATTGATCCGTTCGATGAAATAATTCCAAGGCCAATAGCACGAGATACACCGAGATGCCCACTGCCGCCAAGGGAATACCAAAAAAGCTTGAATACACTGACGATAGTACCTCTGAACACGATTGACCAACCGCGCAGGCCTTGCTTCCATGAATGGACAATAAGTACCCAGCATTGACCAATCCCAATAGTTTAATGAATAGTGACATACTTTTAGATTAATTCAACACAAACAAATTTTCAATTTTAAAACTTATTGTTCGCTTTTTGGAATGCCAATGATGACATTGCCATCTTCTGCTTCAATCACCACATTTTCAGTGACCGTCATGCGTTCTTTGTATTCACCTTTTTTAACTTTGACTCGCCCGCCTTTAAAGACATTTCGAAACGCATTCTTTAATGCCGCCCACGGACGAATTTTGGTGCCCACTTCTTTCCCTGTATAGGCTGTATCAACAAATATTTCTTTGGATTTGGCAGTTTCTACGGTCCATCGAAGGGCCAATTCATTTTGAATATCGGTCAACTCAGTTTGAGTTAACACACGGTTGTAAATTAACATTTCATGCACTTTACCTTGAAAGTTTGTGATAATGGATTGCCCCGCTTTTCCCAAGTGAATGGTGGCATCTTTTTGTTTTCGATTGGCAATGTTGGTTTTGCTTACCAGGCTGGTGTTGCCAACCTTTAAGCTTGATGTTTGTTCCGCCATGTCGTTTTGAATAATGTAGATCACGCGATCATTAATGTTGGCTTTGGTGGTTGATATGGCTTGCGCATTCACATCTTCGCCGGTGCCAAAGTACACCGAATTGTAACGAACGCCCAAATACGTGGATGAGTCGCCAAACAATTCGCCTTGCCCTTTTGCGACAATAATGATGGTGTTATTGCTGGGAATTTCTTTATTTAAAGTTAAAAACTCATTCCCTGAAAAGACCAAGCTGTGATCACTTTCATCATATGATGGCATGTGATCGCTGTTACTTTGAGTGAAACTAATGGATGACTGAATCAAATTGGTCCACCGTTTGACTTTGCCTTTTTTAAACTGAAGCAATTTTTGGGACACCGTGAACATGGCCACCAAGCCGTTGTCATCTTTTTCTGGCACAAATTCTGGAATAATGGTTGTTAGCTCAACGGAAATGTTTGAATCGGTTGGGTCTTGATCCAGTATTAATCCCGTGGTTGAATTTAACTCTGACATGCCCGGGTTCCATTCGTCAGGGTAGCCATCCTCATCTGAATCCACGGATGCGGCTGGGTCATCTGGAAATTTATCAACATCCAAGCCCTCACCGGTGCCCGATGATGAGTCTTTTCCGTCATTATCGGGGTCTTCCCAAATGCCATCACCTGAAATGCCCACCCGTCGCCAGTCACCAATGGCCCCTGTTGAATCATTACTGGTGAGGTCACCCGAAAATAAATAGACGGGGTGTCCATTAATGGTGTACACCCCATTCTCAATGGCATGCGTGATGCCAATGCCAACCCCTAAATTGGGCAAGGCATGCAACATGGCATACGGCCACTGTGTTCCTGAATAGCTGGGCACCGTGGTGGTGTCATTTACGTTGATGTAAAGGCTTCGTTTGTCATTGGTGGCCACCCCCCCATCGGTGTTGATGGGCTTGGCACCTTCAATTTGAAGCACTTGCGTTTGACCATCGGCCAATACCATGGACGTAATGATGGCCTTGGTTTTGGTGGCATCATTTGGAAATGCATCGTTGTCATTAATAACGCCATCACCATCCAAGTCGTTGGGATCCACCGGATCCTCATCCAATTGGTTGTCCCCATC
Organism: bacterium UBP8_UBA817; assembly: GCA_002296285.1. Classification (GTDB taxonomy): domain Bacteria; phylum Margulisbacteria; class Marinamargulisbacteria; order UBA817; family UBA817; genus UBA817. Next base: position 2,462 of record DBHX01000047.1, on the reverse strand, counting down.
AGCGTCCGGATCAATCGAATCAACAATGCCATCTTGGTCACTGTCAACCACATCCTCGATGCCCCATTTATCGGCCAAATATCGGTGAATGATGGTCAATTCCTGATTGCTTAACGTATCGGAAAACACCATAATTTCTTGAAACTTGCCATTAAACCCATTGTCACCGTTAAAATAATGCCCAATTCCCACGGGGGTGGACAGGTCAAAATCAAACTGATTGAAGAGGTTTTTATCGATCACTCGATTATTTAATCGAACCGTTGTTTCGGATCCGTTGGATGCGACGGTAAGAATATGATCCGAGCCGTTATTGTACGATTGATTGTCGGTGTTACTCATGGTCGTGTTATTAATCTCAATGCGTCGGTATTTATCCCCATTATTAATGTTTATGTAGTTGTCTAAGTTGGTCCCAAACACTGCATTCATTTCTATGGTTTGGGTATTTTTCAATAACATAATCAATGTTCTTGGCTGATTGGTTTCAATGCCCAAACCCGTTGGAATGCTCATTTGATCATTTGAAAAATACACATAGGATTGCCCATTGTCTTCTTTGACATACATTGGACTAGCCAAGTCGGGGGCGATGGCATGATGGTCGTTGCCACTCAAGTCTTTCCACTCGATTAATGGTGATTTTGTTTTAATGCCTAAATTGGTTAAGTAATTGGTATTGTTTGCATCCAACCATAACTTTAATTGATCCGCCACCGCACTTAAATTGCTGGTCACACCCAATTGGTCGTCAATGACACTTGGCAATTCTGGCAATTTGTAGGTTTGTGTTGGATCATTGGGGGCAACGTCTCTGGTATCAATAATGCCGTCGCCATCACTATCCATTGTTGTCATAAACTGCCACTTATTGGACAAATAGTAACGAATGGATGCCTTCTGTTGATCCGTTAATTGACCTTTGATAATGATCAATTCAGAAATATCCCCATACAATGGCTGATTCAATGTGGTTCCCACATTACCCATTATCGTGTTTTCCATGCCCACTTGAGACAGCGTCACTTCAAGCATTGCTGCGGGACGAATTCGATGGGTGGTATAGCCATCAACCGCTGATAACCCCACCGCCCAATCATTACTCATGGCATCGGATGTCTTTTGATGGCTCATAACAATCGGTTTTTTGTACCCCAAATTGCCGCCATTCATGGCTTGGACCGATTTCACTTGATACACAACAAACATGGTGTATGAGGTGAGCTCCGAATCCAAATAACCAATATTAAAATGATGATTTTCAAATCGAACCACGGGTTGAGCATTCAACTGATTCAATTGATACGATGGTCGGCTCATGACCCTGGTTTGGATGGCATGATGATCATTGGAGCTTAAATCTTTCCACTCACCAAGGGTATCACCGCTGACCATGCCCACATTGTTATTGCCGTTAATATTCGCAGCATCAAACCATACGCTTACGCGTTCATCCAACGATGCCAAGCCTAAATTATTCTCAATGTAATCGAGGACTTTAAACGATATGGGTGTTGGAATGAATGGGTCCGTGTTGTCCCCACGCCCATCGGTATCAAAATCCAGCCATTCTGTGGCATCCGTTGGGAAGGCATCCACATGGAACCCATCCAATGTTTGGGCCTCCAAAACCCCATCCCCATCCGCATCAAACATTTCGTCTGGATAGCCATCGCCATCGGTATCAGCCCCCGCGCTTGGGTCGTCTGGATAAACATCCGCTGCGTCATCCACGCCATCCTCATCACGATCATACGATTGAACCCTAAAGTTTCGAATGGAGGTAATTTCAACGGAGTTACCTTCCAAATCCGTTGTGGTAAAGGCGGTGCCATCGGAATTTAACAATTTCAAATGCAGCACATAATAGATTCCAATCCCAAGGTCCTTGGAAAAATTGGCGCCATTGGTCATAACGGTATCATTGACCACAATGGTTCCATCCACTTGTTCAATACGATACATCCATTTTAAGTTCATGGCCAACTGACGTTGCGATAATATTTGATCAGCCTCAAAGTCAATCACTCGGCTGGTGACCCGAATGTCATCTTTCATAAACTCCGCTGGCTCAGGGGAGTATGCAAACCCTTCGGTTGGGGTGGTTACTATGACGTCTGGCAAGTACTTTAACGGATCGTTTGGATACGCATCACTGGTATCCCCCATGCCATCAGAATCCGTATCCAAGTGATCCCGAGCATCGAAGGGCAATGCATCAATGACCTTGCCATTGGTCGTCTGCAATTCGATGATCCCATCGCCATTGGAATCAAACAATTCGTCGGGGTAGCCATCCAAATCACTATCAAGGGCCGCTGAGCCATCGTTTAAATACACATCGATGGTTCGGCCATTGCTCAACTCGGTTTGCACAACCCCACCCACCGATAAAAATGCATCGGCATACCCATCGTTGTCTGAATCCAAATACGCCGCTGGATCCAATGGAAATTTATCGA
>DBHX01000065.1:4528-12041 GCA_002296285.1 bacterium UBP8_UBA817 | reverse complement strand
ACATTACGCCGAATCAGGCCAATTAAGTGCCATTGAACTGAATCAATTGTTTGGTATTCAGGCTGACATGACAGAAAAAGACAAGAAACTGATTGAATTTACTGGTCACACAAATACCAAAACAACATCTGACCACTATGTCGATGTAATGGCCTCAAAAGACAATCAAAAAGCATTAAACGTGAAAGTCAGAAAGGCCCTCAAATAATTTCGGTTACAGAGTATTTCTGTCGGGGAAATTGTGATACATGACTATTTAAGAGATTTTCAAGATTTTTAGACGATAACCCAAAAGTTAAGTCGTCGTTAAGTGCAAAATCGTAGTGTTGGTCACATATAATGGTTATTGTCATGTGTTCATTATCATCAATTGACACCTTAAATTGCCCCAATTCATTTTTTTTATACGCAATTTCAATTGATTTTTGAATAAGTTCAATATTGTTATTTTCAAATACTTTCTTGAGTTTAAATTGTCTTTTAATCATGTAATACCCCTTTACTAATGTTATATATTTTAATTTATATTATTTAACGTAAATAACACAACTATTTTTTGGACGATTCCAAAAACTTGCACAATTGATTTTGGCTATACATTGGTTTACCAGGCAGTGCCAATGATTTAATTAAACCCTCAAATTCATACAATTCAAATTGGTTTTTATTGCACCCTAAAAAGATGATTGCTTCTTTCATGGATAACATCTTATCCATTTTTTTAGCTTTAATGCATTCACATTACCTTCAAGGCGTGTCATTCTTTCTTCCAATAATGCAATCCCTACATTATCAATCGACTTTAAATCATTTTGTAATTTCCCCAGTAATTCACTAATTTGTTTCATTTTTTTTCTAACTCCTCATTTAAAATTTCAGATAGATAGGCATACCCACAAATATCAACTAAATTGTCTTTTTTGTATGAATTTTTGTGGCGGCTAATCTTCAATAAAACCATCATATTGCACACATCATGCCCAGTGAGCTTAACGCCTGTATACGTTGACCACAATTCAGCATCTAATTAATATGATTAAAAGAGAATCGTAAAATAAAAAAAATTAAATATTGAATAAAAACTAAATACAAACTAAAGTTAACACATAATTATCTTAAGGAAGTGAATGAATGAATTTATATATTGGAAACCTATCTTACAATCTAGAGGAAGAAGAGCTTGAAGACGCGTTTAAGGCATACGGTGAAGTGAAAAGCGTAAAAATAATTAAGGATCGTGAAACAGGAAATTCAAAAGGTTTTGGGTTTGTAGAAATGAGCTCAAGTGAAGAAGGTAATGCGTCGATTGAAGCACTCAACGGAAAAGAATTAAAAGGACGCGAAATTCGAGTGAACGAAGCTCGTCCAAAATAACATTTTTTTAAGCTTGCTGGATCAATAAATCAAAAGAGTGATAAAATATTAACATGACTCCATTAAGAGATAATATTATTCCAGCAAGTTTAATTACCCTAAGTGCTATTGGAATTACATTTGCACTTTATTCCATGAAAACAATTCTTGTCCCATTTGTTTTCTCAATTTTCTTGTATTTTATTATTACTCCGGTGCTACGATTTCTTCGAGAAAAGTTCAAACTGCCAAGAATTATTGCATTGCTCGTAACATTCACATTACTTTCAGCAGCGTTTACGGGATTCACACTTATCCTTGGGATTTCGATTAAAAGCATCATAGATAGTGGTAAATTATACTATAACAATCTATTTCTATTGGTTGATTATTTTTCTAACTCCCCGCTACTTACTCGTTTTAATATTAAACTTGACTTCAGTATTATTGAACAATTCTTAAGGGCTCTGCCCATTTTAGATTGGATCAGTTATTTATCAAGCAGTGTCGTAAGTATTATAAGCAATATTGTTTTGGTCTTGGTATTTTTACTATTTATTGCCATTGGCGAGAAATCAGAAACGGCCAGACAGATCATTGACGATGAAGTAGAATCAAAAATAACGCGTTATATTGCAACCAAATTTTTCACGTCATTTTTAACCGGACTCATTACCTTCATTGTGTTATTCATCTTTAAAGTTGAAGTCGCCCTACTACTTGCGACCATTACTTTTTTTCTCAATTTCATACCGAATATTGGTTCAATTATTGCAATATTGGCAGCAACGCCAATCATTTTTTTACAATTTAATTTTGGGTTCTCTTTTATATTAATATTAAGTTTATTATCTTCGACACAGTTTTTCATCGGAAACATACTTGATCCGAAATTGCTCGGAGAAAATTTAGGACTGCATCCAGTTGTGATTTTACTTTCATTATTATTTTGGGGGTACATTTGGGGGATTGCCGGAATGTTTATTGCGGTTCCAATGTCAGCCATTATTAAAATATTAATTTACCGCTCTGAAATCACCCAAATATTCCTAAAAACGTTTGAAAAAGACGTTTAAACACGCATTAATACGCCATTGACTAAATATTGCAAAAAACTCATTGAATAGTATTGCTTCATTAAACCGTAATTAACTTCTCCCCAATCCACATCCATATTTATATGACGATTAATTAGAACAATATCTTGAGCATTTAATTTATCAGAAATATTAACCAACTTACATCCTAAATCTGACAACTCCAACCAATCAAGCTGAGACTGAGTACAAAATAATAGCGGACATTTATGACGAATCCCCATATGCAACGGTTGGCCAAATCCAACCCCATGATCCAAGCATAAAATACCTTTCGCAAATGTAAATAAATAATCAATATTAACAAAATCTTTGGTAAGTAACGATTCCTCTTTAATTAATATGATCCGAGATGACAAATTTAAATGCTCAATTTTTTGAGTTAAATAATCATAATAGTCCAAGTAATCGCGATGCTCTCTAACCACCGAAATAATTTTAAACGAATCATCTTGAATATTTTCTAATAATTGTAAAATTTGATCAAACCCTGTGGATGGCAATAGATCTGAAAAGTTCATCAATATTTTATCTGATAATTGAATTTCAAACGTATCATTAAGATTGGATAAAGGAGAATTAGACAAGGTCAAAGATTCCTTAAAATTTATAACATATGGAATAATAATGGAATCCACATGGCACTTTTCCTTTAAGTAGGACTTAATTAATCGATTTGAAGAAATATGCAAAATATTTTCACCATCAATTGGAAAACAGGATAACATGACCTTTTTTATAAATATTGAGGGACTTAATTTTTCAACATTATTCCGATAAAAAGCGTCATGATGTTTCACAATCTTTTTAATGGATACTTTCTGAAACAATATATATAGAGCATAACTGACAGGTAAATTGATTGGAATTGAAAAATAATTTTCTACAATTAATAAATCCAGTTGATTTGTATCTACCCAATTATGAATAATGGCTTCAATTCGGTAAGCAAGCTGTTCAAAATCATTAATATCAGCGGTATCCTCATCCGTTAATTCAAGCAGTTTCGATGAAAAATTCATATTAAAATCATTTTCTGGAAAAATATCCGACATTACCGTTACATTATTAAAAAATGAACGTGATTTTCCAGTGATTATAAAAATCTTATGGCCCAAATCTGACATAACGCGATGCCATTTATTAAATTCAAGTGAAACAGAAGAGAAGCCCCCTATTTCCGGTAAAATGATACCAATATTCATGGTATCTTTTATCGATATATATATATAATAAATAAACCTAAATTTTCAAATACTATACTATTTTTTGGCTGGAACCATATGAGTACATAACCCAAGTGCATGCTCAGCCGACTCCATCAAGCTTTCGGATAAGGTTGGGTGAGGGTGAATTGTTTCAGCAAGATCCATCACTGTCATTCCAGACTGAATGGCCAAAGCCGCTTCTGAAATTAAGTCACCGGCATGCTCACCAACGATCCCAACACCCAAAACTCGGCCTGAATCAGGATCTGAAATGATTTTTGTCATTCCCTCAGTTCTTGATAATGTCAATGCTCGTCCACTGGCTGTCCAAGGAAATTTGCTCACTTTAATAGGAATATTATCTGTTTTTGCTTCCTTTTCTGTGATTCCGACCCAAGCAATTTCAGGATCGGTAAAAACAACGGCTGGAATTACAAAATCTGTCAGTTTAAGGGAAGGATCCCCTAAAATTTTATGGGATGCAATCTTAGCTTCTTTTGTGGCCTTATGCGCTAATTGAATACCGCCGGCAACATCACCAATAGCAAAAATATTTGGATTGGTGGTTTCACAACAATCATCAATAATAATAAACCCTTTATCATCAATCTTAACATTGGTATTTTCTAATCCAATGTCATCTGAATTTGGTAACCGCCCAACACTTATGAGTACCTTATCAAAATCCAATGTTTTTGAATCATCATCATTGGCCATCTCAACCTGAATTTTCTTTCCTTTGGTTGACATTTTTTTAACAGAATATGATGTGTAAATCTGATTCAATTTTTGAGATACGTATTTTTGAAATACACGAACTAAATCAGTGTCACCACCCGCTAGAATTTCTGGCAATGCTTCAACAACCGATACATTGGAACCTAAACTTGCATAAACACTTCCCAGTTCCATACCAATGTAACCACCACCAACAACCAATAATTCTTTTGGAATTTCTTCTAAATCTAACGCTTCAGTTGAGGTCATAATCCTTGGATTTCCCAAGTCCATAGACGGTGGAATAAATGGGCGAGATCCTGTCGCAATAATCACTTGATTAAAAGAATAATACGATTGGCCAGAATCCGATTCAACACGAAGGGTTTCTGAATCATCAAACACAGCCCTACCCTGGATAACCTCAACTTTTCTAGCCTTGGCCAATCCAGCAATGCCTTGCCTTAATTTATCGATAACAGACGATTTCCATTCCCTCATTTGATCAAGATCTATTTCAGGAGAATTAAAAGTCAGCCCCTTCTCAGTACTTTTTTTTGCCTTATCAATGGTGCCGGCGATGTTCAAAAGCGCCTTCGAAGGAATGCATCCTCTATTTAAACAAACACCACCCAAGGTATCTTTTTCAACCAATAGAACATCTTTGCCATGATCAGCTAAGTAAAATGCAGCCGCATAACCACCAGGGCCTGAACCAATAACAATGATATCTTTTTGCTCTTTTTTCATTCTATTTCACCCACTTTTTATCAAATGACTCAATATTTTGAGTTAATGTTTGAACAAATCGCGCCCCATCTGCGCCATCAATTACACGATGATCATAAGATAATGCCACAGGCATCATCAAATGATTAAATATTTCTTTTGTTTTATTATCAACCTTTGCAACAAAATTAGCCTTTCCAGTACCAAGGATCGCCACCTCAGGAGAATTAACAATCGGTGTAAAATGAGATGCACCCAAGCCACCCAAATTAGACAACGTAAAGGTTGCCCCCTGAATATCTTCAAGGGATAATTGTTTATCTCGCGCCTTTTGAGCCAACGCATCCAAATCGACGGCAATCTCTTGCAACGATTTCTTATCAACATCTCTGATTACTGGAACAACCAATCCTGAATCAGTATCAACAGCAACACCCAAATGATAATACTTCTTAATAATTAGCTCGTCATCACCATTTAAACTTGCATTAAATTGGTCAAATGATTTTAAAGTTTCAGCAATTGCCTTCAAAATAAACACCGTAACACTTAACTTGATCTCATTTTTCTTTAGCTTTGCATTAACCGTTTTTCTTAACGCCATGACGTGATCAATTTGGATATCTGCAAATTGAGTAACATGAGGGATATCATTCCAAGCATGTGATAAATGACTCGAAATTTTTTGGCGCAATGATGTCAATTTAAGGGTTTCAATAGGTCCGAATTTAGAAAAATCAATGGATGGTTTGGTCACGGCTGTTTTAGTTTCAGTCACTGTTTGATCATCAGAAAATGCCTTAGATTGTAAAAAAGACACAAAAGATTTCACATCATTCCAAGTCACTCTGCCACCATGGCCAGTGCCTTGAATTCGAGAAATATCCAAGCCCGATAAGTGAGCAAACGTTTTAATGGATGGTTGAGCATTAACCTCTGTAATATCCCCCAAAGAATCATACGTTGCATTGTTTGTATCCACCATAGAAACAACCTTTTCTGGTTGAGTTTCAGGAACAGGTTTAACCGTCTCTACTGGTGGCGTTGTTTTGGGAACATCCTCTGATGACCCACTTAACTTAACAACAACCATTCCCTCTTTAACCACATCCCCCTCTTTAACAATCACTTGCTCAACAGTACCTATCGACAATGATGGCACTGGGGCTGTTGCTTTATCTGTTTCCAATTCCAATAAGGTTTGATCAATTTCAACAGTATCACCGGGTTGCACTAAAATGGCAACAACATTTGCTGAATCTATACCATCACCTAAAAAAGGTATTTTAATGTCCATTTTCTTCTCCTTAATTATGTTCGAAACGGATTGCGACGATTCGCTTTAATATCCAATAACCCATACACTTTATCAAATAATTTTTTATCAATGAAACCTTGCCGATGAAGTTGGGAAATGCTTGCCAACACAATCATTTTTTTATCAACTTCAAAGAAATCACGTAAATTTTCTCGCGTATCACTTCGCCCAAAACCGTCGGTCCCTAAACTGAGTAGGCCCCCAGGAATCCATTGCCCAATCTGATCAGATACCATTTTCATATTATCAGAAACGGCAACAAAAGGACCGTCTGTTTTTTGCAATAAAGATTGCAAATACGATAATTTTCTCTTCTTATTTGGATACAGTAGGTGGTCACGATCCGCCTCTAATGACTCTTCACGCAAACGTTTATAATTGGTCACACACCAAATGGTAGACCCAATCCCTTGATCACCCAAATCTTGCTGAGCCTTCACGGCCTCATTAACCAAAGATCCACTGGCTAAAATGTTAATATTCGTTCCGCCTTTTTTAAGGACTTTAAATTTATACATGCCCTTTAAAATACCATTCTTAGCCCCCCTAGGCATTGAAGGCATTTGATAATTCTCATTACCAAGCGTTAAGTAATAGTATATCGCTTCATTGTCATGATACATACGCTTTAATCCATCATTTATAATTTCAATGATTTCATATCCAAATGCCGTATCGTAGGTTTGTATCGAAGGAATGGAACTTGCTAAAATCAAACTATGGCCATCTTGATGTTGCAATCCCTCGCCATTCAAGGTTGTGCGTCCAGAGGTACCACCACATAAAAAACCTCGCGTCCTCATATCCGCGGCCAACCATGCCAAGTCCCCGATTCTCTGAAAGCCAAACATAGAATAGTAAATATAAAAAGGAATCATCATCTCCCCATGGGTAGAATAGCTGGTGCCAGCGGCAATAAATGACGACATCGCGCCAGCTTCATTAATCCCCTCTTCAAGAATTTGCCCATCCTTTTCTTCTCGGTAATAAAGCAGTGATGCACTATCAACAGGCTCATACAATTGCCCGGAAGGCGCATAAATTCCGTATTGACGAAATAACGCTTCCATACCAAATGTTCTCGCTTCATC
>DBHX01000065.1:0-4241 GCA_002296285.1 bacterium UBP8_UBA817 | reverse complement strand
AAATCCTTCCATACCAAATGTTCTCGCTTCATCAGGAATAATTGGTACAATTCGGCTACCAATGCTTTTGTCCCGTAATAACTCGGTTAAGTATCGAACAAATGCCATGGTTGTTGACAATTCACGATCACCAGAACCTTGCAAATGCTTTTCATAATTTTGAGGAAGATCAAAGGCTTGAAGTCGCTCCTTACGTTCAGGCAAAAATCCCTTCAAATGATTTCGACAATTCATCAAATACTGATACTCTTCACTCTGTTTTTCAGGTCTAAAAAACGGAGTATCAACAATCTCTTCATCCCCAATAGGCACGTTCAGACGATCCCTAAATTCTCGTAATTCCTTTTCATTCATCTTTTTTTGTTGATGAGAAATATTCTTACCTTCACCAGCCTCACCCAAACCATATCCTTTCACAGTTTTAGCCAAAACAACGGTCGGCTGCCCCTTATGATGAAAGGCTTTATGATAAGCCGCATATACTTTTTTAGGATCATGACCACCACGTTTTAATGATTTTAATTTCTGATCTGTCATTGAATTAACCAATTCAGCCAATTCAGGATCCTTTCCAAAAAAATGTTTTCTGACATAGGTACCGGATTCAACAGAGTATTTTTGAAATTCACCATCAACAACTTGATCAAATCGATTTAACAATGCGGATTGAGCATTGGAATATATCAGGGAATCCCAATTGCTTCCCCACAATACCTTAATGGTATTCCAACCCGCACCCGAAAAAACAGACTCCAGCTCTTGAACAATTTGACCATTACCACGAACAGGGCCATCCAAACGCTGTAAATTGCAATTAATAACAAAAATTAAATGATCTAACTTTTCTCTTGCTGCAATGGATAATGCGCCCAGGGTTTCAGGCTCATCACACTCACCATCTCCGATAAAACACCACGTTTTTGGTATCTCAGAAATAATTCCCCTAGCGTGCAAATACTTATTAAACCGAGCATGATAAATGGCCATGATTGGACCTAACCCCATGGATACCGTAGGAAACTGCCAAAAGTCAGGCATTAAATATGGATGAGGATAAGAGGATAACCCTCCATCCTTTGCAAGTTCTTGTCTAAAATTATGCAACTTTTGAGCTGACAATCGATTTTCTAAATAAGCTCTTGCATAAATACCCGGAGAAGCATGCCCTTGAAAGAAAATCTGGTCACCACTAAAATCCCCGTCATTTCCACGGAAGAAATGATTGAATCCAACCTCATACAAGAGTGCAGAAGATGCAAACGTGGAGATATGCCCACCCAATCCATCATGAAAACGATTGGCCTTCACTACCATGGCCATGGCATTCCATTGAACAAAACTTCTTATTTTATTCTCAAGCTCAATATCTCCAGGGTAATCCGGTTCATCTTCAGGAGGAATGGTATTCATATAAGGCGTGTTAATACGCGTTGCCGTTGGTTGCCCAGAGATCTCATTCAGGCGTTTTTGCATGGATCGGAGCAACTCTTGAGCATCATCATGACCGTTTTTTGAATACAAATAATCCAAAGAGTCAAAACATCGTTGTTTTTCTACATTTGATAAAGAAGGTCCCTTTTTAGACATGCTTAGATTATACCGATAATTGACTTAAAACACTACCGTTTAAATGAATCCAAATGCCTGCAAATTAAAATTGCTGCCCGTCTAAATACAATATGCCCTATGTCATTAAGGTAAAAACTGAATAAAGGTTCGAATGGTTTGATTGGTAAATCGATCAAAACCAGAGGACGTGCTGGCCACACCATATGATGTTGTATGACATTGAATATTCAAAGAAAACTGGTCAGAATACTGGTGAGTATAGGCCATGTTCAACCCAAATCCAGAACCAATCAAATCAACTTCAGAAATATGTTCGTTGAGTAAATGTGATACATGGAACCCAAAAGCAACGGCATCCTTTTCTGTTAATTTCTTTTTAAATCCAGTTTGTAATTCAAGCTCACTCAAAAAAGTGGTGTTAAATCGTCGATTGGTTGACATAAGCATCGATACAACCACTTGCTCTTTCGCATTCACAAGATAAGATTGCTCAACACCCACGTAAATATTATGGGTAAACACATTCCCATAATTAATAATCGGGACATCAAAACTGGATACCCCATACCCTGCGACAAAGTTTGAATTAGCAAAAACGACATGAGTAAATAAAGTTAACATTATTAAGATTTTATTCATTTTAAATACCTCCAACAATTATATTCGTCAGTAGATCTTATAAAATTTCAAAAATAAAAAAATTATTCAGGTATCAAATGAATATCAACCAGCTCACAAGTGGAACCAATTCGAAGTTGTGGCCCCCAATTACCAGCGCCTGAACTCACATATAGCCACGATTGATTCCATTGATACAACCCCCTATAAAATTTAAATTGCAACTGAACCAACCAGTGAAAAGGAGCCATTTGTCCGGCATGGGTATGCCCAGAAAGCATTAGATCACAAAAATCAGCGGCCTTTGGCCAAAGCGATGGTTGATGAACCATCAAAATGGTAAACAATGATGATTTTGGCATATTTTTGAACCAATCCAGTGGCTGATTTTTCAATGCATGGTCTCCAATACCAATTAATCGAATCCCAAAATTTTCAAGTGTTTTTTGATCGATGCGTTGAATTCCATAATGAATTAATTCATTCATTTTTTTAGCCGAATCTTTGAGATAACGCTCATGATTGCCCGTCACAAAATAAATTGGCATCTTTAAATTCTTTAAGCAGGATAATTCGCTTAGATCAAATCCACTACTATCGATTAAATCGCCACCAATGAGCAGTGCCTGAACATTTAAGCCATTAATTTTATTAATTAATCGATGCAGGCGTTGAACAGATTCTGAGCCAAGGTGCACATCACTCATAAAAATCAGGCGACATGACCGTGTTATTTTTTTACTTGTAAAGGATAATGTTCGGATTAAAATTTGCCGAGAATTAACATAACCATAAACCAATATTAAACACAGACTAACAGGCATCAAGACGATAATAATTTCAGAAGAAACAAAGGGGTTTATTAACAAACAAATGCCTGAAATTATGCCACCATAAAAACCAACCGCCATTCCAAAATAAACAAACAACTTTAATGGCCAATAAGTTAGTGATGTTTGCAAATATAAAATGATAAAAATCATTGTAAAAAAAGAAAAAGCCATTTGATAAATGAATGGGATTGAAATAGAAAATAAACCAAGATAATAAACCATTGGCCATAAATACAAACCATATGACAACCCAAAAACAACCATCATAAGTACCAATTGTCGTAAAATTGAAGAAAACATACTACAATTGTTGCAAACAAATGAAAAAAGAACGAGAACATTTATTTTTTGAATCATTTGGGTCACATAATAATCCACCAATCATTTTAATTCACGGACTGTTTGGTTCATGGGAAAACCTTAAATTTATTGCCAAAAATCTAGAGGACACGTTCCACGTCATTTGCCCAGACTGCAGAAATCATGGTCGAAGCTTTCATGATCCATGCATGACTTATGACGAAATGGCGTCTGATATTGAACACCTAGTAAGTCATTTAAATTTAAATCAACCGATCATCATTGGGCATTCAATGGGCGGAAAGATTGCAATGCAACTGAATCTAAGAGAACACTTAAGAATTAACAAACTCATAGTGATTGATATTGCCCCAAGAAAATACCCACAACATCACCTTGGAATTTTAAATGCACTTAAAACACTAAATTTAAACAATATAAAAAATAAAACTCAAGCGGCAGAGGCACTTGCAACAGACATTCCAAGTGTGGAGTTACGCCAATTTTTAATTAAGAATATTGAACGAACCAATGAGACGTACATGTGGAAAATAAATCTCGATGCAATTTTTGATCAATACCATATAATTTGCGATTTCCCAGTTCACAAAAAACAGCTTCATACCCCGTCCCTATTTATACGAGGAACTCGATCAAATTACATTGAAAAAAATGACGAGCACGTCATACAAGAGCTATTTTCAGATGCCATCTTCTGCGATATTGACGCATCCCATTGGGTCCATGCCGAAAATCCAAAAAAAACACTATCTACGATTCAAAATTTTCTAAACATCCCGGAATAAATAAGAAAAAAACGTTACTTGAAAATACCTAATGCCCTTTAGGCCAATATTTGAGTTTGATTCCACATAAAAACAATCAATGAATCGCCAATAATGACCGATTGGGTTAGACACA
>DBHX01000044.1 GCA_002296285.1 bacterium UBP8_UBA817 | reverse complement strand
ATTTAAATGACGACATTGAGTCACTCATTTTACAACTATTCAAAGGGGCCACAACAAATTTTAGAGGAATACCACATAAAACAGTGATTGATGGAATTGAATTTACTCATCCGCTATTAACAATATCAAAGGAAACCATATTAAAATATTTAGAAAAAAACAACATTCCTTTTAGTATTGATTCAAGCAATTTAACCAATAATTATGACCGAAATGTCATTCGGCACGGGCTCAGTAATATTGTCTCATCAATTTCAGCCGCCGATAGACAAGCCCATCATCCTTTAGGCATGTTAAAATCATTCGAATTGGAGTTCATACAAAAAGCAAAAACCTTAAAGTATCAAAAAATCTTGGGGAAATCATGGCTAAAAAAAGAAGCACTAATGAGCGACCAACATCATCAACATTTAATTTTAAAATCCTGGATAGAAAACACATTCAATACCTACGTCAACTACAATAATTTAGAAAAACTGTTCAACAGCCTTAGCAAACCAACATTAACTAAAATACAATGCAATGCGATTCATATTGAAATTGACTACAAATGGATTGTAGTTACACACAACCCTCATCATCCGCCACACATAACGATCGAAAAAAATAAAGTAACCACCACTGAAATAGGAACCATTTGCTGCACACAGTTACCCACCAGTTTCACAAGCACCAATGAACGGCTTTGCATTTCTCAAACGATGTTAAAAAAGTTAAAGGTCACAACAGTCGACAAATGCCCGTTAAAAATTCCATCACAAAAAAAGCGACTGCGAGAAAAAAACATATCCCCATTAGAGCAAACCATAACACCTATCATTTATACCCAGAAGGAGATCTTATGGATACCCAATTGTTATCACAACAGCTCCCATGGAAACAATATAATCACAAATAAATCAGAAGTAAAAGAATAATAAGCTCCCCAGAAGATTCGATATGCACCCCCTTCATCATTCTTAAGATATTTTTCTCAATCCATAAAATAGATTGTGATGCAAAAAATTTCTTATCTAAATTACAGGCAAATGTTAATGAGAGAAAAGTGACCAAGTTTCTTGAAAAAGTCAAGAAACTTAATCGCATTAATTCAACAACATACCAACAAACATATCATAAATACCCCGACATTCTTTTAGAGGCACATCGAATGCATCAATTAATTAAGAAAATAATCAGCACAATGAAAAAAAAAAAAGAAAAAAAATTACATAGAATTATTCATAACAATTAATATTTAAACCACATTAAACCTTTAAAAAAAAGCATCTATCCGTTACCCTGATGATATGAAGTTGATCCTCATGTGCATGCTACTAGGTATGCAAGTCTTTTCTCAGCCACTTACCGTTGAAATTGAAGAACTACCATCCGTCAACCAAAAGACCAAACCAGCCGCCAAACCAACGGTTTTAATGATTGACGATTTTGAAGATGCCGACCTTAAACGATTTAGAGAATGGTGGACATTCGATAAAGTCATGATTAAATCCAAAAATATTGAAGACAAAACAAAACACTATCTTGGGAAGGTATCACTTCAAATTAATGGGTCCTCAAATAATTGGTACGCTGGAGGCATTGGGGCCTATCTAAATAAAGATGCCCACTTCTTCAAAACACTCAAGCTCGTGATTTTCTCCCCAAAACGAAACTCAGGATCAATTCGAATTGAACTCTACGATGATGACAATAACAACAACATTGTTGATATTGACGAAGAAAAACAAATACCATCCAAAGATGACTTATTTATTTATGATCTAAATCTTATATGGGAAGGGTGGAAAGTGATATCAATTCCCTTGGAAGATTTCGTCGATTTTAATCAAGATGTCGGCGATAACATTTGGAACCCCAACCAACTCTATGGATCCGCTGGTTTAATTCAAATACAATTGGTCATTCTTAGTTCAAAGCAAAAATCAGAGTTAATTGAATTTGAAATTGATACCATTAAATTTAATTAATTAGCCACGCAAATAATCAATTAAATGATCCAAAGCACTTTTGTGAGTACTTAACTGACCAAGCTCCTCAACAATCGCCTCATACTCAGAGATATCCTTATTGATCAATTGCTTTAATTCAAAATTCGCCCGATCCATTGAAAAACGCCCAACAAGTTCTGGACATACCGCATACCCAAACGCCTGGTTTGGCAAAGCATACAATGAGTTTTTGGACACTTTTAAATATAAAATTAAAAACTTCAAAAGCCGACCAAAAACTGGCAAATACAAAAGCAAGCCAAGAAAACCATCCAAACGCAAAATGCGAGAATCATGGGTTGGCAAAATCATCAAGAATGGAATACCCAAGTAAGCCAATTGCATGGTATTAGTCCCTGGAATGGTCAATGCATACTTATACTTTGAAAGATCATTTACGTCGGCCATGCGTTGAAAAACAGTGTCTGGGTACAGTGATTCAAACATCATCAGTTGCTTTTCCGATGTAAAGGGAGACACCATCACTGTAACATCCGAATAGCACGTGGCCATTTCAATCATCATGGGCAAAGCAATATCCAAATGCTCGGGCCGAGATCCCGGAAGTAAAACCAGCCCCTGACGATCATCAATCGGGGAAGGAACAAGATCTTCAGCCATTAAATCAATATCTTTGGATTTAAAAATTAAAAAATCAAACCCATCTGAGGATACCTTGCGATTGAAATATCCCACCAGACGAGCACCCAGCTTTTTTGAAAAACGTTTTGCATGCATCGGATCGCCCCCCATAAAAAAGACCGTCCCCGTCGAGAATTGCTCAGTAGTTGAAAATAAATGTTTTAATGTTTGGGAAGGTGAATATACCGCCTTAACCCCAGGAAATGATGCCGCCACACGCGCCTCTTCACCCGTTGCATATTGACAAGGAGTTAGAAAAATAGATATCGATACAGACTCAAAAGACTTGGTTAATCGGCGACAAAGTGGATGTACCCAGCCAAACACCTCTCCAGGTGAATTCGTAAAGACATAAAAAAAATGCATACGTAAATTATGCTATGCAACCATCAGAATAGCAATTACAGAGTTACTCATCATCAAATTGAATAAAAAGGTTAGGGGACCTCAATTCCTCAATCACCAAAATGAAATTTTGCAGAGCTTGCATGCGTGCCTTAAGATTTAAATCGCCAATTTCACTACGAATCGTCGTATATGTCAATCCAAGGCTTTTATTGTAGTGATACACCAAGTCACACAAATTAGAAATATCCGGAGATTCATCCTGCAACAACGCCATAATCTGGTTCATTGAATCATCCATTTGAGTTGAATCTGCCATATTATATTCTTCGATAAAAAGCTGTAAAACTAAAGAGATTTAATTTGGTATTAAATGACCATTGTAAAATTTAGCATTCTCAATCTGGGTAATAGTCTCCGGAAGATCAACAGATACACCATTGTCAATAACAAACTCAACATCACCCATTAACGTTACGAAATGATTAAATGTCACATTGCCTTGAAGCGATAACGAATGAATTCGATTCAAAGAAGGGATCACTTTAACATGCTCAAGAAAACCATCCACAGTATCAAATGGAGGATGACACTGAATATGAATCATTTTTTCAGTATTCCAAACCAGATCCCCATCATCATTAAAATATGTTAGATCACTTAATAACAACAACAAATCGCTTGTTTTCTTAACTGGAAAAAATCGCGATCTCGGAACAATCATTGCTTGAGCATTTGAAAATGATCGAATGGCAGACCCCATGGCATATTCAAGCTGAACAAAGTCATAACCATTTTTAGATTTTTTATTTAATATTAAATCCAAAAATAAAGCATCCGATTCAATAACATCGATTAGCGTTGGGATATGGACCCAAATATTATTTGTATTAAACACTGGTTGAGACTGAAATAAGTCCAGCCGTGAATCATCGACCTGAGCAATCTCCCAAAGGGTTAACTGGCCATTTGAAGAAACAACCGTGCCCCCCTTTACATCAGAGGCACGCTTGGGGGTTAATTCAATCAAAAATGGGCAACCAGATCGTGACATGTAAGCGGCAATTTTCGGATCACATGTCGCCGCCAAGTTATCCGCATTTGAAATAAATAAATAGTCCAATCCTTGACGAACAAATTGAGTCAACAACCCCGAATGATACAAATCATAATACACACTTCCATGACCTGGAGGATTATAAAAAAAAGGATCCACACCAGTAAATGGCCGATTGGTTTTTAAGTCAATTTTTTGAAATGGATGCTGAAGGACTTCAAACCAGTCCAGGTTTGGGTAATGATTCGTTAAATAAGCACCTGTTAAGGCCGATGTATTAAAACTATTCAAAAATACCAATGCCGAAGAAATGGATGACCGCTCATGCATATCAACAATCACATCAATAAACGTACGGCCACGAGAATCACATTGAATGAGTGACTTAGGACCGTCACAGCCCATGGATGTACCTAAACCACCATTGAGTTTTACTTGAGCAACCTTAGGAATCTGATTTGGCTCACCCAAATCTTCCCATTGAACAAAATCATTTGAAACAGATTCAATGGATAATATTTTATTCAGTCGACCATCCAAATAATCTGAATAAGCACGAGAAAACCAATCATCCATCCATGTGGGAATGTTTTGCATAAATTTAATATAACAAAATTAATCAATGCAAGAAAAGAGCCAAAATAATCAATACTTATTATAGGAGACTGAGAGTGCGCCTGTATGGCAAACGCTGTCATACAGGTACAGGAGTTATTCATTGAATTTTTCAAACATATCACAACACATACCCCAAACATTTGTGGCAGTTAATGCATTGGATGAAAGTAAAAAACAATCTGATTTTTGCCAAGAATACGAGCAATTAATCAATGATTTAAGTATTGATGAAACTGTACACAAAATAGAACCATCCAGCAACGAATTACTGAACAAAATAAAAGCAACAAAAACCCAAGTGGAAACACTAAAGAACACCAATGAATTTGAGCTACTCTCAAAAAAATTGACCCATTTAATTCAAGAATTAATCGTACAAATACAAAAAAACAACTGCAAAAAAACAAAAACATCATTATTTGAATTATTCAAACATGTTGATTCGAAAATCTTCAAAAATCAACTCACCTTATTAAAAAAAGAATTAAAATAAAAGATATCAAGTGATTAATTCACCAAAACACGTTAAAATTTGGTTATCAAATTAATAAGGATGTACTAATGATAAAAAAAATTACAATTCTAACCCTGCTATTGGCATCAACTAATTTTATTGACGCACACTGTGGCGGCTGCGGCGTCGGTGATACAAATGCTCAAGAGAAAAACAAAAAACAACATCACAAGCAAATCGAAGAGCTAAATTTATCATCTGATCAAAAAGAAAAACACGAAGCAATCACCAAAAAATACAAAAATGAAATGAAATTGTTAGAAGAAAAGTATCGATTAGAAATTAATAGCATTCTTAACAACGATCAAAGAGAAATTTATAACAAACAAACAAACAAAAAATCTGAGCTCTGCAATCTAAAATAATTAAATCAAAGGGGGGGGGAACTACTTAAAAAACAACAGTCGTACCAATTGAGTCAATAATAAGACAATCATATTTCCTCCTATACTATCTTATTTAAGATTACATTATGTTTATTAAAAAACCCGCCCTTCTTTTCGATGTCGCATAATATATATTATGTTAAAAAAAGGCACTATCAAAGTCGAATAAACGATATATAAAACCTCAAAGTGTCGCAACCAAAGCAATGCGTAACGGCGCTGGATATCCCTCTATCGTTTTTGTTTTGTCCTTTGGATCCAAAAAATGTTCCAACGACTGTTCAAATGTCCAAGGGGTCGCACGCTGTTCTTCGATGGTTGTACGATCAATGGATAAAACATCAATATTTGAAAATCCCGATCTTTGCAACATATTTTTTAAACAAGCCATGGTTGGAATAAAATACACATTTGGCATTTTTGCATACCGCCCCTTTGGAAATAATGCAAATTCATCTGTTCCATCCATAATTAATGTATCAAAAAAAAGTGTCCCACCAAGTACTCCAATAGAGCGAATCGATTGAAGCAACGCCATGGGCGATCGATGATGATACATAATCCCCATGCAAAAAACCGCATCAAAAAACAATGAAAACGCATCAAGGTCCGACCATCCAAGGGGCAAGTAATGCAGAATGGATGACTGAATAAACTGTTGAATAGCTAAAAATTGGAACATCGTTAAATGACTTGGGTCAATTCCCAATACCGATAAAGGCTTATGCTCAAGCATTCGAAACATATAATACCCATTGCCACACCCAATATCCAACACACGCGCATTGGATAATTGAGATAAATATGGTGAAAAACGATCCCATTTCATATGCGACTGCCATTCGGCATCAATTTTGAGACCATTGATGTTAAATGGCCCCTTACGCCAAGGGTTTAATCGCTTCAGGGTAGACTCATCCAGCTGGAAATCACACTGAATGGACACCGCGCCATCGATTGGCGAAACCAATCGCCCTCCCCCATTTGGCAAATCATGAAGGACCGATAAAAACCGCTGAGTGTTTGGATTTTCAAATGCATTAACAACCGATTGAAGCGAATGACGTAACATTGCCCGATTCAAGCGATAATCATTTGGCAAAAAATCCAATTCAGCATTAACAACATTCCAAAAGAAATCCGTGAGTGACCGATCCTGTTTTGTCATTGATGCATAGTAACACTCATTTTAAAAACCTAAAATATAATCAATGCTTAAGGAATCTGTTTTTTGAATCGATAATTCAGCTAGATTATGAATATAAAGCAAAAACTAAAACGAATTCTTGTATTTCTTAGCTCAATTGCAATCGTAGGCATCGTTGTTCATACTGGATACAAATACTTTCCAAAAGCCGATAACTTAAAATATTTACCCACTGAAAGTATTTTAAAAAAACAAATACAAAAAGACATTGAATTAAATATTAACAATACACTATTTAACATTATGGATGAATCTGATTTTGAGTTGGCCGTACATGTCAATTTAAATCAGGATGAAATTACAGAAGAATTAATCAAATATGAACCCAAAGAAATATCCACCAGTTCATTAACTAAAAATTTATCTCCAGTTCCCAAAGTCGATGCACTGCCTGGCTTGATTGACAATCCATTTCACAATGAATCGCTCCCGGGGTTTCCCAGCTATTTTGATCAATTTGACATTCAAAAAGATGATTACGCCACGCGCGGTTTATTTGCAAAAATATTGTCCACCGCGTATCAGCTGCCCAAAGAATCCGGCATTGTTACAGAAGATCTAAAAATTATTGATAACAATGAAACTGAATTTGGGGATTCTGTATCCACCATCGTTAGTGAAGATATTTTAAAGCTATACCGATCAGGAGAGTTTAGACCCAATGATTTTTTATCAAAAGCATCACTGATTACGGCCTTGATAAGAATCAACTATCCAACATCAAATTATTATTCGCAAGACGTTATATCTGACATCCCTTACAAAGATATTCCTAGAAATCACTGGGCCTACAATTACATCAAAATCGCTCTTGAAAATAAGTTAATTGAAGAAGATATCCTATTTAACCCGAATGAAAAAGTAACCGTAGAAACGGTCTTGAATTTAATTGAAAAAACACCACTTCGTTCTGATATATTTAATTACTATCGTTTTCCAAAAAAGAAGGACACTGAATTATTCAAAACAGATAACAAAAAAGAGATTACCGAATCAAATATCTATTATAATCAAGAAAAAACTTACTATAAGTCTCCAAGTACAAAAATCAGAAATATTTCCATTCGACTTATGGTTAATGAGATTATCATTGGCGAAGACATAAGTCTTGAAAACATTGAGGATATTGTACGAAGTGTTGTTGATATTGACGACAACAGAAATGATTCCTTAATCATCAAAAGTTATAAGTTCACCAACTTACCCATGTTGGTTCGTATTTATAAATGGCAACATTGGCAAAAAATTTATGCATTAATCATAGTCACTATTTTAGGGTATTTCTTTACACGGTTATATGAGCGGTACAAGAAATATAAACAAAATCAAAATAAAATTGAAATGCTAAAAAAGCAAAAAGAAGAAAAGCTTGCGCTCATCTATGAAGAAGAAGAAGAAAAATCATACCAGAAAATTAAACGAGAAATCATAGAAGAAGCATCAAAAAACACCGAAACTTTCACATTAAAATTAGAAAAATGGCTCGAAATGCTACAAAGTAGCCAACAGTTTGAGGAAAACTCAAAAGAAGCCTATGAAAAACTAGCTGTTGTCATCTTATTTGTTGATTTTGAGCGCCCCGGACTTTCTACAAAAATCATCAAACTATTGAATTCAGAACATGTAAAAGACACCATCCATAGCATAGAGAACATTTCCAAAGTTGGCACAGATAAAACACGAAATAATTTAATTGAATTTAATGAGAATTTCATGAACAATGAAGCATTATTTGGTGGAAAAACCACATCCAATCATATTATTGATTCCGCATTTAATGAAAAGGAAAAACGAAGCCTATTTAATATCGATAGTGAAGAACCATTTGGATTTATTGAGCATGTTAAAACAAATAAAATTAAAGAGTTTCTTATTAATGAAAATGAGGTTGTGGCGGCTTTCATTCTAAATAAGTGCAGCGAAGCTCGAATGCTCGAAATTACAGAAATGCTACCGAGTGATAAGTTAAAATCAATC
>DBHX01000010.1 GCA_002296285.1 bacterium UBP8_UBA817 | reverse complement strand
AAAAATACCTTTTTTCATCTCACCGCCATACCAAGTACCACCAATCAATTGAACACGCTCTGACACATTAAACGCAACAAAAACATCCGATCTCATGCCATATTTCTCATAATCAGGAAACGTTGCTTTGCAAGCATTTAAAATCTTAAAATCGGGTGAGAACGACACCAATTCTTCATCCGTTGGGCGAATAAACATATTTTTAAAAAAATGAGCTTGCCATGCAACCTCAGTCACCAAACGAACCGCAATTCTGGTATCTTTATTAGCACCACAATAACCATCCATCACGTATAATTTTTTATTGGACAACTGTTGAGAACAAACCGCTTTTAATTGCCCCCACACCTCTTGTGTTAATTCTTTATTGGTAGACCCTTGGGATTCCCACCAAACCGAATCTTTGGTCTGATCATCAACAACAACATATTTATCTTTGGCTGAGCGCCCAGTAAATTTACCAGTATCCACTGAGACGGCGCCAAAACGAGTCACGTGACCTTTCTCGTACCCATCATTCCCATCAGAGACTTCATGGTTATACAAATCATCGTAGGATAACTGATAAAAAATCTCATCAACAGAATCGATTCCTAACGTTGATAATTGTAGTTTTTGAAATAATTCAGATGTGGTCTGTGTGGACATTGAAAAAACTCCTTCGTTTTATAATCTATTTATTATAGTCCATACTCTCAATATTTCTCAAGTCAACACTCAAAATCATCGATAAACAGACTGAAAATCAATAGAAAAATGAAAATATTTAATAAACTCACATTAATACTAAGCCTGTTATGCATTCACACCGCTTGCTATGGAACATTTTTTGACATTGAAAATTTACGAATTGGGCCAAACCCACTGGTCCAAGGAAAAGACCCCATTATCATTAATTATGTTGCCAGTCTTCCACATACTGCGGAATACTTTGTCTACACAAGCACTGGTGAATTAATCTTAACCAAAAAATTTGAACACAACATTCCCAGCATCACCCATGCTGGCGAATGCCAATTTATTCTACTCAACTCATTGGCCATGGGCCGGGTACCAAAACAACTATACGTGGTGATTATTGTATTTGATAGTGGCACCGAAAAAATTAAAAAGAAGCAGTATGTTATTGTTAAGTAGACTGATCATCATTGCATTAACATCATGCCAAATCTTCGGGCTATCCTCAGCAGAAACCCCCTTATTTGACCCATCATTAAGTGCCCGTGATGTGGCTTTGGCGAAAGCATCCTTTAGCGATGAAAATTTTAACAATATGCTAAAAAACCCCGCTGGAATAGCAAACACCAAAGGCATTTCAATTCATGCAAATGAGTTCTTAGGCATCGATTACAGTTCCATTACCATTGTGAATCAAACATTTGGAGCAACCTTTGGATTTCACTACATTGGATCCTCAATCTCGGGCATTTCAAGATCTGTTGCTGAGGGAAATTTATTAAAAGAAGTGGACGGCAATGTCCCCTATGAATATCATGCACTCAGTTTTGCAACAGCAAAAGAAATTGGAGATTTTAGTATGGGGGTTGGATTCAGAATCAAAACATTGGTTTTAGATAATAAAAATACCAATTCGATTGAAGGGTTTGCAGGAATTGGTGTTCACCTGTTCAACGATTTTAAACTTGGGATTTCGGTTCGAAATGTTAATCTGCAAGACTCCCCAACGAATGCGGTTCAGCTAATGGCCCCAATTCTATCCACGTCTTTCCAATACAATATTACGAAAAAAACAACATTATTTATGGCCATCATTGAAAATAAAAATGAAATCATCACCCATTCAACATTTCATTACAGCATAGAACATTACATGAATGATTATATCCCAATTCGCATAGGACTTGATCATAATCGATATACATTTGGAACAGGCATCTTGATTGACCCCTTCGAAATTGACCTTGCCTGGGCACAATCACGCAGCCCAGAAGTCGACAATCAAATAACCATCGGATTTTCATACGGATTTGAAGAAAAAAATCATTTATATTAAGTCGCTTGAATGATATTGTAAACGAGTGAGCGATAAAATTAATATTCCTTCAATTGATAATCATCATGGGGACGTATTTAAATTAACCCACTTGTTAGATGAAGCCATTGCCAAAAATTCAAGAGAAGCATTTGGTCCCATTATTGAATTCTTATCGATTCATTGCGTCAATCATTTTAATGAAGAAGAAGAGCTTATGAGAACGATGAATTTTCCAGATTTAAAATCACATGAAATTGAACATCAACGCTTTACGAATAAAATAAAACAAATAAAAAAAATGTATGACGAAAACCTCCATACCACCCACATTGCCTATGGGATTCGGCAATTAATTGATGCTATGATATTTCATGTTCAACACATTGATATCAAAATGAAAGGGCTAAAAAATGAATGATCTCCATGATAAATTCACTGAGTATTTAACCCAACAGGATCAACGCTACACCACACAGCGCAGAGAAATCGTCGATGCCATTATTAACAAAAAGGATCATTTTGAAATTGACGAATTTATTTCTGAAGTTCATTTGCAAGGCAAGCGACTCGCTCGAGCCACTGTTTATCGAACCGTTAAGCAATTGTTGGATGCGAAGCTTATTCAAAAAATTGATGCCGGAAACGGCCGAATTTATTACGAGTATAACGAAGCCTTGCAACATCATGACCATATCATCTGCAATCAATGCGGAAAAATATTAGAAATAAAAAATAATCACATTGAAAAAGCCATTAAATTAGAATGCAATAAGTTAGGATTCCAAGCTGAATACCGTTCCCTACATATTTATGGAACATGCAAAGAGTGTCAAAACAATTAACCTCCCCAGCTAACGCCAGATTCAACATCAACAATTAGAGGAACAGATAACTCCACACATGTCTCCATTAATTGAACGATATCTTGGATGACCTGATCTTTTTCAGGTTTTGGCATATCAAACACCAACTCATCATGCACTTGAAGGATCATGGTTGATTCATAAGGCGCCAAATAATCAGAAATATTTAGCATGGCTTTTTTTATAATATCGGCCGCTGACCCCTGAACCCTTGTATTGATAGCAATTCGCTCAGCATTGCCCTGCAACGAACGATTTGAACTATCAATATCATCAATCGATCGAACGCGTCCAAACATGGTGGATACATGGCCATCTTGCCGAGCCATGGCAATCGTATCATCCATGAATGTACGGATGGCTGAAAACTCGCCAAAATACTGATCTATTAATGCTTGGGCTTCGGATCGAGAAATCCCCAACTGGTCCCCCAAAGCAAATGCCGATTGGCCATACGTAATCCCAAAGTTCACTGTTTTAGCCTGATCCCGTTGTTCTTTACTCACCGAGTCGTAATCGACACCAAATACTTTCGCTGCCGTTGCTTGATGAATATCCTTCCCCGCCTTAAACGCCGAAATCATGGCCGAATCGTTGGATAAATGAGCCAATATTCTCAATTCAATTTGTGAATAATCAACGGAAACAACCGCCCCATCGACAAAGCGAGAAATAAATGCACACCGAATTTTTTGACCTTCATTTGAACGAATGGGAATGTTTTGTAAATTTGGATGATTCGATGAGAGTCGCCCCGTCGCCGTAACGGCTTGATTAAATGATGTGTGAATCTTTTGAGATGTTGGGTGAACCAGCTCAGGTAACCGATCAATATAGGTTGACAGTAACTTTTTATAGGTACGATAGTTTAATATCTCTTTGGCAATCACACTATCTTTGGCCAATTTTTCAAGAACTGAGGAATCCGTGGAACGACCGGTTTTTGTTTTTTTTATCACAGGAAGATTTAATTCATCAAAGAGCACTTCAGCCAATTGCTGAGTTGAATTAATATTAAATTCTTTATTTCCAGCCAATGCATAAATGGACTGTGTCAAAGCATTGAGTGAAACGGTATAATCACTGGAAAGTGTCTTCAAGTAATTAATATCACACTGAACACCCGCCAGTTCCATATTTGACAACACTGATATCAATGGCACTTCAAGGTCAAAAAATAACGACCGTAAGTCACCATTCATCTGGTCATCAAAATACGTATATAGTAAATATGTCATGCTGCTATCATCCGCAACATACCCAGCCAATTCATTCATGGGAACATCATAAATAGACGCATACCCACTCATTAATGCATCAAAATCAACCATATCATAATCAAAATGCGTTTTTATCAGCGATTTTAACCCAATGGACTGTCTGGAATCAATCAAATGAGCCGCAATCATGGTATCAAAGAAAATCCCCTTCAAACAAATATTGTAATAATGCAACACCTGATATTCATATTTTGCATTATGAAGAATTTTTGGAATATCAGGATTTTCAAGTAATGGAACGAGCGGTTTGAATAATGGATGAAGCTCACGTGATGCATTCAAATTAAATAAATCCGAGGAAGCGGCAACGTTCATTCGACAATCGATCACAAACGACACCCCAACGGATGCGGATATAGATATGGCAACAATATCCGCATCCTGAGGATCAATCGAGGTGGTCTCTAAATCAAACGAAAATCCCTTTTGAAGCAATGGCAACAGCTGCTGCAACTGAACGTCATTTTCGATCATTGAAAATGATGTCTCAAAAAAAGGCACCTTGTTTGGCGGTGATGATACCGTATCAGGCACCTCTCCAACCATAGGCAATCGAGACATTAAACGATTAAATTCATACTCTTGAAACATAACATAAACCCCTGACCAATCCGGAGCATATTGAAACGACGTCAAGGGCATATCAATGGGCGCATGACAATCAATGGTAACCAACCGCTGTGATAAATACGCTTGATCCCGATGATCCACCAATTTGGCCTTTAGCGACTTGGAAGAAATATCATCCAAATGATCATAAATACCGTCCAGAGTTTTAAATTGCAGCAATAACTTAGTGGCCGTTTTATCGCCCACACCTTTTACCCCTGGAATATTATCGGAAGCATCACCCTTTAATGCTTTAAAATCAATGATCTGATCCACCGACAAATCATAGCGTTCTATGACCTTTTGAGCATCATACACCACATAATCAGAAACCCCTTTTTTATTGGTAATAATATACGTATAGTCATTCACCAATTGCAGCATATCCAAATCCCCCGACATAATGTACGTTCTTAATTTTTGTTGAGAAAATTTTGTTGATAATGTGCCCAACAAATCATCCGATTCATACCCTGCCATTTCAACCAAAGGAACATTAAACAATGAAATAATGCGTCGAAACTCAGGCAATTGAACCAAAAACTCATCATCCGGAGCCGATCGATTGGCCTTATATTCAGGAAATACCTCATGACGGTATGTCGGTTCTTTACGATCCATACAAATACCAAAATACGTTGGTTTAAACTGGTCCAAGGCATTAAACATCATCGTTAGAAACCCATACACGGCATTGATGGGTGTCCCCGCTGGTGTGGTTAGATTGGGGGGGTACCCATAATACGCTCGATACAGCAATGAAAAGCCATCAATTAAAAGAATATCACAACGATCGGACACCGCTACGGTCTCATATCAGCCACTTCTTTGGGAAGCGGAAATAAAATATTCTTTTCAATGGTGTCTTCTTGAAATATACGAACCGAAGGAGAATGCAATTTTATTTTTTGAACCAACCGATCAATCAAATACGAAGGAACAGATGCGCCGGAAGTCACCCCAATGACACGAAACTGATCCAGTTGAGTAATATCCAGCTCTTCTGGCAAATCAATAATAAAACTATCCACGCCCATCAATTTAGACGTTTCCACCAATCGATTGCTATTGGAACTATTGGAAGACCCAACAACAATAATCAAGTCACACTTATTCGCCAAAACTTTGACGGCATCTTGACGATTTTGTGTCGCATAACAAATATCCTCTTTACCACCGGTTACTAAATTTGGAAATTTACCCCTTAGCTTATGAATTAAATCAGACGTATCATCCACAGATAACGTGGTTTGGGTTAATACCCCAACCTCTGCATCGGTTGGAATGGATAATGAGTCAATATCATTCGCATCTTCCACAACATGAAGCAATGCTGCATCAATGTAACCAGAGGTACCAATCAATTCCTGATGCCCTCGATGCCCAATCAGAATAATATGAATACCCCGCTCAGAATACCGTCTGGCTTGACGATGAACCTTGGTTACAAGCGGACATGTTGCATCAACAATCGTCAAATTACGTTGTTTGGCTTCTTCGTATACATTCGGGGCAGTCCCATGGGCACTAAATACAACCACTTGATCATTTGGAACATCCGAAAGATTCTCAATAAAAATAACACCTCTTGATTCAAAATCTTTAATCACTGACGTATTGTGTACAATCGCATGTCGAACATACAACGGAGTTCCAAACTTTTGAATACTTAAGTCCACAATATCAATGGCATTCACAACACCGGCACAAAAGCCTTGAGTGTGCGCCAAATGCAATTCTTTTAATGACATAGTTATAGTGTATCAGACGTTAAAAAAACAGGCCACATGATGTGGCCTGTTCATGGGGGATACGATTGTGTTATTTAATTAATGAGCCACCCCCTTTCTTTTTTTGATTATTAAGCCCTCCCTAAAACGTGCTGACAAATTTTTGCCCATGTTAATTTGCTTTAATAACCTTGATCTTATAATGAAATACCCATGCCAAAACTATTAAAAATAAAAGGAAAAAACTTGTATTTTATAAAAAAAAATTGCTTTTTATGCAAAAAAAATTAAAAATCACCCCATAATTTCAAAAAGAATTGAAAATACACAAAATAATTGTAAAATAATAATATGAGTGTAACAAACAAAGAACGCTATGAGTCATTACTAAAAAACGAAGAGTTTCATACGTTATTGATTGAACTTGACGGAATGAATGAACCCTACGAACAATTTTTAAAAGGCATTGCCTACTACAAAATAAATCAAGCAGAAAAAGCCAACGACATTTTTGAAGAATTGCATCAAAATTTTCCAAGCAATGAAATAAGCGCTTACTTGATCATCACAAAGCTTAAATTAAATGATATTATGGCGGCATCAAAACTTTACAATGAATTATGTTTTGAAGAAAACAAAGACATCTTAGCTGACATTAAAGCAAACCAAATAAATCAAGCCATTAATCGATGCTTATTCCTACAATCAATTCCTGTAGAGAGGCCACAGTTAAACCCAGCAGAAACGGTTGAAGAAGATATTATAAACAGCAACTACCAAGCGGCACTTCAAAAGCTATACGCCAATGAATCCAAGAAAAGTTGCGATTGCTGTTAAACATCCATTAAAAAAATCATGCATAAAATTACCGCTATTCCTAACCATCCACCAACACCCCTATCTTAAAAATATATAAACCCTTATTTCAAGACGTCAATAACGCCGAAACCTTAACCATACACCTTAATGATTACAATCCGAACGATTTCACGCTATTAATCGAATGCATGGATAATTTAAATAAACTCACATTACACCACAACCTTACCGCAAAAACTTTGGCCATTGAGACCCTAAAATTTTCAACGGAACCAGAGATTGATCGATTAATTCATTTATTATGCAAACTCAACACCGACACACTAATCATTGCCTCAGAAGGTGATCCCCTATTTGACCCCTTCGAACGCCAACAATACTTCTTTGATCAAATTTTAGTCCACCCATTCAATGCAACAAACCCACCAATAAGTAGGTATTAATCACAATCAACAAAAAAACATGCCATATTAATTGGATGAACCTCAACGCTTTCTTAAACGGATGGTTTTGGGGGTAATTTCAATCAATTCATCGTCATTAATAAACGACAAACATTCTTCCAAAGACAAATCCGTGGGTGGTGTTAATAACACATTATCATCCGAACCGGCCGCACGATGATTGGTCAATTTTTTTGATTTAGCAACATTAACAATCATATCCTCTTCTCGTGAATTCAACCCAACAATTTGGCCTTTATACACCGAAATTCCAGGCCCCAAAAACATCTCCGCACGCTCTTGCAAACTGGACAAAGCATAGGACACCGTTTCACAAGTTTCTTTGGACACCAACACTCCCCGTTGACGGGATCGAATCTCACCTGAAAATGGCTGATAACTCTCAAATGTTGAATACATGGTCCCCAACCCCTTGGTCAACTTCATAAATAATGATTGATAACCCAGCAACCCACGCGTCGGTGTTTTAAACTGATATTGAATCTGCGCACCATCTTGGACCATATTGGTCATTTGCCCCTTACGCTCCGCCATGGATTCAATCACTTTGCCCCCCAAGGATTCCTCAACTGTAATGGTTACGGTTTCATAGGGTTCATGCGTTTTCCCATCAATGTCTTTAAAAATTACTTTGGGACGGCTCACTTGAAATTCATACCCTTCCCGACGCATCTTCTCAATCAATATGGAAATATGAAGTTCGCCTCGGCCAGATACTTTGTAGCCAATCCCCGAATCACTATCAGATACTTGCAGTGCAACATCAGACAGTGTTTCTCGAAATAATCGATCCCGTAATTGACGCGTGGTAACAAACTCACCTTCTTTACCAGCAAACGGGGAATCATTGGGCAAAAACTCAACCGAAATGGTGGGTGGATCAATGGCTGTCATTGGAAGCGGTTTGGGATCATTGGGATCCACCACCGTTTCACCAACCGTAATGTCTTGAATACCTGAAATCGCCACAATTTGCCCAGCACTGGCTTCAGATACTTCATCAAAATCATTGCCTTTAAACACATGAATTTTTGAAATTCGACCAGCCCTTATGTCAGAATCTAGCCCTGTTGAAATGCCAATCGGCTGATTCACTTTCAATTCACCACCCGTTAATTTTCCAATCGCAGAACGCCCTAAAAATTGCGAATATGAAATGGTTGATACCAACAATTGAAGCGCATCTTGATTAGAAAATTTTGGTGCGGGTAACTTTTCCAACATCAATTCGTACAAATCTTTCATGGAACCAGTTTCTTCTCCCAATTCATTGGACGCCCAACCATTTTTCGCCGAGGCATATATTACTGGAAAATCCAACATATCGTCCGGAGCTTCCAAATGAACCATTAAATCAAAGACCTGATCCAATACCCAATCGGCGCGTGCCGATGGCTTATCAATTTTATTAATCACCACAATCAATGGAATGTGCTGTGCAATGGCTTTTTTCAATACAAAATACGATTGCGGCATGGGCCCCTCTTGGGCATCCACTAAAAATAAAGCCCCATCCGCCATCTTTAATACCCGCTCAACTTCTCCGCCAAAATCAGCGTGCCCGGGGGTATCAATAATATTAATGTGTGTATTATTGTAGGTAAACGCCCCATTCTTTGCCTGAATGGTAATGCCCCTCTCCTTTTCCAAATCCATGGAATCCATTAACCGCTCTTCCACATGTTGGTTGTCTCTAAACAAACCACTCTGCTTAAAAAGTTGATCCACCAACGTGGTCTTTCCATGGTCAACGTGAGCAATAATGGCTACATTTCGTATATCTTTTGTCATTGACAAACTTTAGCAATAAACATGAATTTACGCAATTCAAATGCACACTTACACGAGTTTTTCTTGGATTACAAACTCATTTAAGAATCTTTATTACCATCCAATCGCATTCTTTTTAAGCCATTGAGTCTAAAATCATCATCATTAGAATCCAAATCAAATGGTGGAGTGGGCACGTTTTAATTAGGGCCTTAATTTCGGCGTGGGAGGGCGTTCAGATCACTCATGATGACTCCAGGGTAAGCGAGCACGCTTATCATCTTGATGCATTAATTTCGGATTGAGACAGGGGGCAACGCATTGAGAAACAGCGACCATTTTTTTATAAATAACCGACACCTCATACATAGACAATCACCTATGCTGATATTGGAACACTGGATGCAAACGATACTTCACTGGCAATACCAGGCGCATAGAAAAACTCACCTTCCCGAAACACCATCTGCCCATTCACAAATGTCATAACAGGCTTCCCTTTGACTTTCCACCCATCAAACGCCGACCAACCACACTGACTCACCGTGGTTTTATTTTCAATGGCCCATGAAGCATCCAAATCCACAACAACAAAATCCGCAAAGTAACCTGGAAGAATTTGGCCCCGTCGATCAATGTTAAACAACCGTTGGGGCGCACCACTCAACCATCGGGACACATCATTTAATGTGGCATTTTTCTGGTGATAAAACTGCAATGTTAATGGCAACAAGGTTTCAACTCCTGGCATCCCTGATGGCGCCTGGCCAAACGGCTGATGCTTCTCTTCAATCAAATGGGGCGCATGATCCGTCACAATGGAGGAAATTAACCCTTGCCTTAATCCATGCCATAAACGATCGGCATGCGCACTTGAACGAAGGGGGGGATTAATTTGCGCAAACGTTCCCAATTCCTCATACACACGCGGAGCATGCAACAATAAGTGTTGAATGCACACTTCCACAGTAATGTAGGGCGGCAAATTTTGATTCATCAACCAATCCACCTCCTCAGCCGTGGTTAAATGCAAAATATGCAACCGTTGCTGATGCTTCTTGGCCAATGCAACCGCACGTTTTGTACATGCAAGCGCCGCCTCAGGGGTTCGAATATTCATATGATCCGAAACATCCGTAGACCCTTTGTATCGGTCCATATTATCTCGAACCATGGTTTCATCCTCAGAATGAATCACAATGGGTTTGTTGGCATATTTAAAAATATCATCCAAAATCTTCTGATCATCCACCAGCATATTTCCGGTTGAAGATCCCATAAAAATTTTAATTCCAGGACAATTCTCCGCCTTAATTAACTCATCCAAGTTATCCAATGTAGCGCCAATGTAAAAATTATAATTGGCAAAGGATGAATTTGACGCACGTTGCTTTTTCCAATGGAGTTCATTCACAGTAATGGTTGCCGGTGAGTTATTCGGCATATCAAAAAATGTTGTCACCCCACCCGATACAGCGGCTTTGGAACCCGATGCAATGGTTTCTTTATGGGTGGCCCCTGGCTCTCTGAAATGAACATGGGTATCAATGCAGCCTGGCATTAAGGTCAAACCAGAATCAGCAATAACCTCATCCGCAGAGTCACTAAGTGACGGGGCAATTTTCGAAACTTTATCACCAACAACGAGCACATCCCCTTGGCGAACACCCTCGGGCAAAACCATTTGAATATTTTTAAATAATGTGGATTCTTTCATTCTTTTATTGTGTCAGATTCAATGGCCAGTGACAAATGAAACCAATTCAAGACGAAACACGCCGAAGGCGTTCCTTAAAAGACTCCGCCAATGATTCAAAACGATATTGGCCAGACACAATCCCTCCCAAAATATAATCACCAAAAGATACTCGCTTCAATCGCGTTACATGGGTTCCACAGGTCTCAACCATGCGTCGAATTTGGCGATTCTTTCCTTCAAATAACCGAAATTCATAACACCCTCGCTTAATTTCACGCACATCACAAGGCTTTGTCAGACCATCACTTAACATCACCCCCGAAGATAATTGATGCTGAAAGGATCGGGTTAAGGGTTGTTGGGTCCAAACATGATACACCCGTGCATGCGCTTCTCCTGAATTCAAAAACTGATTCGCAAAGACCCCGTCGTTGGTAAACAAAATAAGGCCTTCAGACGCTTTATCGAGTCGTCCAATGGATGAAAAGGATCGGTATTTTTTTGGCAATAAATCCACCACTTCTTTTTCATGGATCCCTTGCTTGCAATTCGTCCAAACACCTCTGGGCTTATGAACCAATAAAACCCCCAATGTGTTTGCATAATCATGGATATTTTCAGAAAATGTGATTTGATCCGCATCGTTAACCATAGTCAAAGGATTATCCTCAATGCGACCATTCACCAAAACATATGACTTTTTTATCATCGACTCCGCAACGCGTCGAGAGAAAATCCCCTGTTTCGATAAAAAGTGCTGAAGTTTCAAACGGCCGGCTTCAACCGTGCCACGCCCTTTTGGCCAATATCAGTTCGGTAGTACGCACCATCAAACTGAATGCGTGATACTCGCTGATACGCCGATGAAATGGCATCATTCAAGGAATTTCCCTCCGCACAAACATTTAGAACACGACCGCCATTCGTAAAAAACTCCCCCGCTTCTGATTGATTGGTCCCAGCATGATATACAAATGAATTTGAATCCGAAGAATCATTTAACCCCGTAATTTTACGCCCTTTTTCATACGATCCAGGATACCCCTCAGCAGCCATAACCACACAAACGCTGTAGTTTTTTAACCAATCCAAGGAAATCTCATGCAATGTATTTTGACTAATCGCAACCAACACATCCACCAAGTCCGTTGTTAACTTTGGCAATACAATTTGAGTTTCAGGATCCCCAAATCGAATATTAAATTCAACCACATATGGATCCCCAAGATCATCAATCATCAACCCGGCATATAAAATGCCTTTATATCGTATGCCATCACGTTTAAACCCTTCGATGAGTGGGTTTAAAATACGATCCATTACTTTTTGTTGAACATCCGGTGTGAAAACAGGGGCCGGAGAATAGGCGCCCATCCCACCCGTGTTTGGTCCCTTGTCACCATCAAAGATGGCCTTATGATCCTGGGCCGAAATCATAGGGAGTACCGTGTCCCCATCTGTGAAAGCAAATAAAGAGGCTTCTTCCCCTTGCAGAAAGTCTTCAATCACAACACATTGCCCCGCATCCTTAAAAATTTGATGCACAAAGCAATCGTTTAATGCATTCACAGCCTCATCCATCGACTGAGCAATGGTCACACCTTTTCCTGCCGCCAAGCCATCGGCCTTGATAACCATTGGATACGTATTTTTTTCACGCACATACTCAATGGCTGAATCCAAATCATGAAACTCTTGATACCCAGCCGTTGGGATTTTATAGCGATCATACTTGGCTTTGGCCCAGGCCTTAGAGCTCTCTAATTGAGCGGCTTTCTTATTGGGCCCAACAATGGTCAATCCCTCGGATTCAAATGCATCGACAATGCCCAATGCCAAGGGCTGTTCAGGGCCAACAAACGTTAAATCAATATTCGACGTTTTCGCAAACGCCAATAACGATGAAATATCGTCGGCTGAAATATCAACATTCGTTCCACATTGAAACGTTCCAGGATTCCCTGGCGCAATAAATAATTCCGTGCATTTTGGAGACACCGCCAACCGGTGCGCTATGGCATGCTCACGTCCCCCGGATCCAACTAATAATATTTTCATACCCTTTATTGTCGAAATGATTGGGGAAGATGTCAAGAATTGAAAATAACTAGAAATAATTAAAAATTATCTGATAAAATATTTTTATATGAATTGGCAAAGCTTTATTTCATTAATCCAGTCCCCCTCAGAGAATACATTTTTCCTAAGCAACACTCGTCAAGAACGGCTCATGGGACAAACCATATCCGGATTACTCAACACAATGGGTGGAAAATTGATCATTGGTTACGATAAAATCAACGTCCATTTAACAGGGTATGAACAAACCGATCAATGGATTGATCATTATCTAAATAACCATTTTAAATTGTCTCAGATTTCAACAACCTTCTTATTTCGGTCCAACAAAAAAATCCTTATTTTGGACATTGAACAATCAAAACAAGACATGCCATACAGTGAAAAATTTTACAAAATCATTGAAAAAAAATTAACAGAATACACCCCCACAATTCACACCGCATACCCCAACACAACAGAAAATCAAACCAGCATTCAAACCACAATCCCACCAAAAACACAACCAAGTGCACCGGCATCTGAACCAAATTCACCCCACTTAAGCAAAGAAAAACCGATGCTAGAATCGACCTATGACACTGTGGTTGAAGTAAGCACCCCAAAAGAACCCTTCAATGCTCGCCAATTAAAGGCCATTGAATTTATCACACAACAAGGATCCATTAAAAACAAACAATACCGAAAACTATTTGGGGTATCCCACAAAACAGCACACATTGAACTGGCTGAATTGGTGCAACAAGAAAAAGTAATCATTGCAGGCTCAGGTCGTAGCACTTGCTATCGCTTGCCCAATGGCAATGAATCAACAAAAAAAATGGACATTATCAGCAAAATTGATTCCGTAATTCCCCAACAGTTACTCGAATCATTCATGGCAAAACATCAACACATCAACGAAAGCATGTATGCCGATGAATTTAACATGGATTTGGCTCAAGCGATCAATGAACTTCAGCATTTTTGCGAAGAAGGTATGTTAGAAAAAACAATCATAAACAACGAAACCTGTTACATTAAAGCCACCCAGTTATCGTTTATTTAACCCCCCTCCTCGCTAATACCACCCCTAACCTATCCCGCTTTCATTGAGCAAATTGCAACGGTTTGTTGTTACATGGGTTTTCTGATTTAAATTAAAAAACAATTCCATCAACTCTTTAAGGGAAGCCAATCCATCAAAATATTTCGATTAATAAAACCGCTCAAAGTTGGTTGTTATAATCTTGTAGCAAAAAAATCCTACATATTGGGAGTAGGAAACGGCAAAAGGCTATGGGGAAACATGAGCCAATCAACATAAAAAAAGAAATTTTTAATTCAGGGAAATTTCATCCGGGAAAGATATCCTTGCAGTACACGGTATGCAACAAACCCAATTGTGCGTGCAAAGATAAACTAACCCCAAAAAAACATGGGCCCTACTATCAGCTCAGTTATTCCTTAAAAGGCAAAAGTCGAACACGGTTTGTAAAACCAGAGGATGTTGAGAAAGTAACCGAATACATCAATGAATACCATCGACTTAAATCATTAATCAGTGACTTATCCGAAGCCTACGTTAATCATTTTAAAGATTACGGGTGGGATTATGATCCTGAACAGGTATAAGTACGATCCCAATCTTTCACCACACTATCCATTCCTTGATGAGACAACACGGATTGAATATCCGTCAATGATCGATGATCCGTCGTCGAAAACTGGGGTTCCGCATCAATGCCCGTGTATGCGCCTGGCGATGTCATGGACTCAGCGCTCATATCGGTAATTCCCAATGCCATCAGTCCATCCCGTAATTGAGCAGATTCACGCGTTGACAACGTTATCCCTAAATCTGGAAAAAGGCACCGAAACGCACACACCAACTGAACCAGTTGTCGATCTGTTACCGGGTGCAAGGGCCGAGTTGCATCAAAAATAGAGGTAATGCGAGGAAACGAAATGGAAAACTGGGTTTGCCAATAAGTCTTGTATAAGTACTTCAAATGATCCACCAATGCAATCGCCTCAAATCGCCAGTCACTCAGCCCCAATAAAGCGCCAATATTAATTCGGTATACCCCCGCCCTAGCCGCTCGATCGGCCGTATCCAATCGATACTCAAAACGACGTTTCTTGCCACTCAAGTGATGCATGAGATAATGATCCTTATGATATGTCTCCTGGTACACGGTTACGGCATCCAAACCACACACTATCAAACGAGAATAGTCCGCCTCTTCCAAAGGTTGAACCTCCATCCCCAATTGCGACACATGGGGTCGAATTAATGGCAAGATACGCTCAAAATAAGGCATCTCAACGGTTTTCTGAGCTTCCCCAGTGAGTAATAATATATGCTGAAAGCCTCGACTCACCAAGGCCTGAACATTATCAATAACTTCTGTATCATTTAATGTATAGCGATCGATATTTCGGTCATAGCTGAACCCACAATAGGTGCAGTTATTGTAACATTCATTGGACAAATACAATGGAACAAAAAATCGCATTACATTCCCAAAGCGCTGCTTGGTGATATATGCCGCACGTTGGGCTAAGGCTTCTAACTGGTCATTGGTTAAATCAGTAAATACATTATATGGGGTTAATAACAGTTGATCGATGGTATTGTTTGGACGTGAGGAAGGAATTCGTTCGCGCTTAGCAACTGTCTCATCAAAAGAAAACCGCTCCGAATACATTTAAGAAAGAAACCCAGTTAAAGGTGATGATGCCATGGCCTTGGATTGCGACAACGGAAGACCCGCCTCAAAAGCCAGTCGACCCGCTTCAACCGCCCATTTAAACGCTCGAGCCATGGCAATGGGATCCTTTGCTGTTGCAATGGCTGTGTTAATCAACACAGCATCGGCTCCCATTTCCATGGCTTCACTCGCATGCGAAGGTGCCCCTAGCCCGGCATCAATAATCACCGGGACATTTGAATTTTCAATAATAATTTGCAATTGATCCTTGGTTGTTAGCCCCTTATTGGTTCCAATCGGTGCACCCAATGGCATCACCACTTGACATCCGACATCTTCCAAACGCTTGCATAACACGGGATCCGCATTGATGTAAGGCAACACAATCATTCCCTCTTTCACCAAGACTTCGGCCGCCGTTAATGTTTCAATCGGGTCCGGCAACAAATGATTGGGCTCGGGAGTCAGTTCAAGCTTCACCCAATTGGATTGAGTACGCCCCAATCGTGCCAAGCGAATGGCTTCATCCGCGGTTCTTGCCCCTGACGTATTGGTCAAAAAGACATACGCCTTTGGGTCAATCACATTTAAAAAAACATCATCAGGGTTTTGAAAATCAACACGACGAAGAGCGGCCGTAATAATTTCAGCACCACTTTCAGCAATGGCTTTGGCCATCATCTGATCAGATTCAAATTTTCCAGTACCAAGCAGCAGTCGTGATAAAAATGCTTGCCCATTAATTTCTAATGTTGACATGACTGTATTCTAGCAAAAAAAAGTA
This sequence comes from bacterium UBP8_UBA817, assembly GCA_002296285.1. GTDB lineage: Bacteria > Margulisbacteria > Marinamargulisbacteria > UBA817 > UBA817 > UBA817. Next base: position 11,251 of record DBHX01000010.1, on the reverse strand, counting down.
ATTTTAGGTATGCAACGATTTAAAAATAATCGGTAATTTAAAATGCAATAGAAGAATTGACAAATACAACAAGTAACATACCATATCAAGTATGAATCCTGTTTCACAAAAAATAATTGAATCACAAAAAAATGGGTATAGCGTCATTTTAACGTCTGCAGCCACTGCTGAGACTCTTCAAGGAATAAACCTATCCACTAACCACCATGAGTTTGAGAAATCTGAGCAATACTGCATCATACGGAAACTTATATAGTGGGTTAAGCATTGAAATTTGCTCAAGACGATTAAAAGCAGTTGCAAGCACCACCATTTTATTTCGTGTGCACCAAATCCCAACGTCAGATAATAAAATCGTTAAAGCCAGTACATCAGGCGCACTCACAGGCATTACCGAAGCTTACCTATTAAATCCAGTAACGGTTTGGAAAAATCATTGCCAAACCACACAAAATCCCCCACTTAAAATCGCACGCATGCTTTCCCTTCATGACTTATACCGCGGAGCCAATGTCACTGCCACTAGAAATGGAATATCATCCTTTATCTCCATTGGCGACTACTCGGCCCTAACGTCACCGGAGGATAATATATTAAAAAAATCAATGATTGGAGGTAGTTCACTGGTATTGGGAGGATTGTTCACAACCCCATTTGAAGCACTAAGAGTATCACAAGTGATTGGTTCCAAACGACAACCTTACAAAAAAGCCCTGGTAAGTTCTGTTCCTGGATTGATTAAATTATTTATTATGAGAGCAACCATCGGACCCACACTTCATAAAATATTATACAATGAACAATCTAAGCCAACGAATCATTAGTATTTATAATGTTGGTTGATTGATAATACTTAACCACAGATTCTTGAACTTTCTCTTGATATCCTTTTGAAAGCCGAAATAAATAAATGCCTTCCCAAATGCTCCAAATAGGAGCCGCACACAATGCCCCAAATGCCACCAAATAAATCAACCAAATAATAATGGCCACATGGGCAAATACCGTAACAATATTACCAACACCCCACATAAAACCCAACAATACAAGTAATTTAGGAATATTGGGATTGTTTAAGGCCATAATACTCACAAAAATAAACCACAACCCAGGCAATCCCAATGAGGCAATATAGATGGCTGGATTGGCAACCCCAAGGGCAATAATAACCTCTTTAACCAACGGAGAACCAGCCGCATACTGATCGGCCAAATACGGAACCATTGTCATATCAAGTACAGATTGAAAAATTCCAACCCCCAACCCAATAATGGCCAGAATTGAAAAAACAGTCATCTTCCCATAATTTTTCGCCCGAACCAAGGAATGAAACGCCACCACGACACCAACAAATGAGGCATTCGCAATAATCATCAGGCATTTCAAAAAAATAAATATGGGACGATACGACACAAAATCATCAAAATACTGGGCCGAAGTAACATAAGATGCAATCGTTGATGGTGACAAAAACGCGCAACATACAATCAATGAATAACACGCACCCGCAATAAAGGCACAAAAGGCACCAATACGACAAATGGACGCTTTTCGTTGTAATTCTAAAACCATACTAGTATTATCGGTAACATATGAAAAAACCTAATATTTATAAAAAGAAAAGCATCACCAAAAATTTGGACCCTGGGCATTACGATATATGCGTTGCGGATTATCAACGAATCAACCCTTTTGTGATGGTAGCCACAAAGGCACAGAATTTGAACCAAAAAGCATCACCTTACGCTCACCAAAAAACGTCAGTCTATGCCTATGCAAACAGTCAAAATCATTCCCGTATTGTGATGGTATTCACAAAACACTATAACCCATACCCCTTACCCCTACATTTTGACAGGCAATACTTTGTTTGACACATGGGTAGACACACTCATTTTAGACCGATTAATTTTAAATAAAATAGCCCCATCCACATGCGTTGATAATAATGGAATGTGATGATTACTCAATCGATTCAAGACATCTAAATGAGGATGTCCGTACGGATTATTTTGACCACAACTATTCCAAGATAACACCGGATCTACCGTCATCAAAAGCTCAGTTGACGTTGATGAACGACTCCCATGATGACCCACCTTCAAAAAGTGGGACATCTCAATAAGGTGATGATTAATGAGCCTAATTTCCATCAATTCATCCATATCACCCGTGAATAAAAACGACCAGTTGGATACGCTCAGCTGAACCAGTAAACTTTGGTTATTTCGTGATTCATCCAAAAAAAACATGCTGGGTGGAATCACACGTAACTGGCCATGAGGCAACAACATTGATTCGATGTCCTGTACATGACGATGATTACGCAAAGGCAATGGTTCGGGTGAAATGATGTGATCAATGCCTCGATCCAATAGCATGGACAACCCACCCATATGATCCAAATCATGATGGGTAATAATAAGCAATGACAATTGGTCAATGCCAAAAAAATTCAATACGGGAAGAATCGTATGTTCTGCAACCGGCCGTCCTCCACGCATGCCCCCAGAATCAATGAGTACGGAATAAAAACCATCCACAATAAGCGTCGCATCCCCCTGCCCAACATCTATCGCCAGAACAAATTGTCGATTGGATAAGTGAAAAAAAACCATCACCCAAGCCAAAATAAATCCAATAAGTATTATTTTTTTTCGTTGATAATAAAACAACATAATCAAACCACCCGAAATTAAAAATGCACAAATGGTAACTTGATCAAATGACACCTGAGTTCCCAATCCATCAATAACGTGCGCACATCGAATCATCACCTCAGCCATAAAATCAATCCCACGCCCAAAAAAGTGCCCCAAATCAACCGATAAAATCGACACTACTAAACATACCAATCCCCCAAGTAACACCCATGTACTCATCCATGAAACCCACAAATTGGCCACCACCGCCATCAAAGAAATGGTTGACGTTTGAATCAATTGTATTGGAATCGAAATCGTCACCGCAGTTAGACTGGCCACACCATAGGCTACAAACCAGCGAGGACCCGAAATCAATGGCACCATACGAGGTGGAAGCATTAGTAACCCATAAGTAATAAAAAATGAATACCAAAACCCAGGACTTAACACCGATTTGGGCATCACCACCGCAATCATAACCGCCGCAATCACCAAGTACCACCACAGAGGGTAGCGTCGCAACATGTAAAATCGATGCCAAAGTAACAAATCCGTCATGATCACTGAGCGCGCAATGGATGCATCAATGCCACTAATAAATAAATACCAACACTGAACCATAAGAACCATAAAAAAAGCAACGATAAAGGACGCGTGAATCAATCGCATCAATAAAAAAACAACCGCCGTAATTAATCCGATTTGGGCTCCAGAAACCACCAATAAATGGATCAACCCCACCTTTGAAAAGACCAATTTTACATCCGAAGAAACATGATCCTCCCTAGCCCCAAATATCATGGTATAAATCACTGAACTTTGATTCGGAAACACCAACTGCATTTGATGATACAGCCGTTGAGGAAGCCTGGATAACCAAATGAACGCGGCATGTTTCGTCGATGCTTGCACCAATTCATGGGAGGCAATAAACATCATTGAATCAATCCCTTCTCGGTATTGCCAAGCACAAAAATTAAATACACCAGGATTTCGAGGTTCACTGCATACCGCAGTTTCTCCAACAATCCTCACCTTATCACCATAATCATATGGGGTTTGAGAATCAAAAATAAGGCGATGCATGCCTGAATTTAATGGTACGTCAATTCGATCCCCTTTTGGCGTATGTTTCACCATCAGTGGCCAGGAAATCGTGTGAGATTCAGAAAACAGACTCACTGAAAATAATACACAACCAACAATTCCCCCCAATAAACGCATAATCAAATATTAACAGTAAATTTTAAATGCACCAAAATTAAATGGATGACTTTATCGAATATGCATGAGAATATGGGCCGTAGATTTCCAAAAGGCTTTTTGTATCACCCCCATTGGAGAAAACGAAGATCGCAAAAACACACCCCACTCTCGGCCAGAAAATTGCAAAGATGGCGCATTCATTGCTGAATTATAAAAATAACGTGTTGAAATCATGGATATTAAGAAACCAAGCATCATTATTCGCTAACTCACCATGCACGTCACAGGTCGTCTGATCAAATCCATTGGAAGGCACCTTAAATACCTGTTGCATGCACACATTGGCCATCCAAAGGGATAAACGGCCACTAAACCAGGCAATCGCTAAAACATCATTTCAGGCAATGTCTGTCTCGAAGGCACCGATGTTTTAACACCAGAAGAAAAAGGACTGATCGGATTCATGTATAAATAATATCAAAAAATATACGTTCACATAATTTTATAAGTTTTAAAATGAATAAAAACATACCAAATGATCATTGACGAAAAATACAGCTGAAGGCCCCATAAACAACCCAATCGTAATTTTTGCGTGATGTTTGTCTTGGCAAATGATTGGGTTCTTAAGTATCGAAACAATCGAAATGCACAAAAAGATAAAATAAGTAGAATAACGACATAGGTTGCAAAAATAGGGCGCTTAAAAAGGGGATAAAAAATGGAATACAACAATAAGAATGTGCTCAAAAAAAACGTTGTTAATAGAGTCATATATAACATAGTATCAATTGAGATAATTTAAATGCAATGATGCCGTAAAAGACATTTCATTTTTAGTCAATTTATTGTATTGTAATAATACTTCATAACCAAGCGGGAGTAGCTCAATTGGTAGAGCATCGGCCTTCCAAGCCGAAGGTTGAGGGTTCGAAGCCCTTCTCCCGCTCCAAAAAGTAAAAAAACTGATCTTGAAATCGCTTTTTTAATGCCTGTAGGTAAGCACTTATCCCCTCCAAGTTTCAATCCTTTATGATCAAAACGTCGAAGACCGAATGATCGTCAGAGTTTTGACAACATAAGCATGTTTCCCGATGAATAATAATTGAACAACAAACAATGTTTTAATCAAAAGAAAGAAATGATCACCATACCAGAAAAGCAGCATTTTAAATTAAAAAACTTATAAAAAAGTATTAAAAAAAAAGCACATAATTACGTATATGTATAAACTACTAAACAAAATAAAAAACAAAGTAGCAAAATTTAAAAATAAGGATATTTTTCTTTATGATTATGAAAAACGTTATTACTCTCAAAATGGGGAAGACGGTGTTATAGAGAAAATATTTCAAGAAATACATATCACCAATCGATACTACGTTAAATTTGGCGTAGAAAATGGATCTGAATGCAACAGCAGATTTTTTAGAGAACAACATTAATTTAATGGACTATTAATGGATGGCGGGAATGAAAATGACGCCATAAATTTAAAAAAAGAGTTCATTACTGCTGAAAATATTAATGAATTATTTGAAAAATACAATGTTCCAGAATCGTTTGATCTACTTTCCATCGACATTGATTAGAATGATTTTTGGGTTTTAAACGCATTATCACCCAAATACAAGCCAAGAGTCATTGTTGCAGAAGTAAATACATCAACCCCACCGAATGAAGATAAAATCGTTCCCTATCGTCCATTTACAGTCTGGAATGGATCACGTTATTTTGGTGCAAGCTTACTGGCCATGACACGACTCGCTCGTAAAAAAGGGTATGAATTGGTCTACGTGGAATCCACCGGAACCAATGCATTTTATATTAAAAAAGACATTTTAGATAATCTTAAAGTTAAGTTTTATAATCAAGGAAATATTAACCAATTATACCGTTACCCAACCTTTGGAAAAAAATAATTAAAGGAAAATATGGCCCATCATTTTGCAAAGGGCATCCAAAATACCCTAAACAACACTACGTATCATCCAATATACCTGATTAAATCAAAACGCTTCTAAAATAATTGGTCCAATTCAAGCATAACCAAATCATCCAATTGATCCACCACATCCAAACTAGCCAAGTTTTCAGTTAATTGATCCATATTGGAAGCACCCAAAATCACGGTAGATACATCAGGGTTCTTAAGGCACCAAGCAATCGCCACCTGCGATAACGTAGCATCTAAGTCACGAACAATATGCGCCATCTGATTCACCTGCTGAATGCGTTGTTGCCCCACATCGCTATGGTAACGATCCTTTAACCATTCATACCCCTCTAAATCAAAACGCGACCCTTTTGGAATCCCATCCTGATACTTACCCGTTAACATGCCTGAACATAAGGGCGACCAAATGGTGGTCCCCAACCCGTATTTATCAATAATTGGCTTTAAATCCAACTCAACATTTTTACGATTAAATAAGTTGTATTCCGGCTGCTCCATCACAGGGCCTCGCAACCCATATTTCGACGCCACCTTATAAGCTTCAATCAATTGGTTCGGCTTCCATTCTGACGTGCCCCAGTACAGTATTTTTCCTTGAGTAATCAAGTCGTTCATAGCAAACACCGTTTCAAATACTGGCGTATCCGGGTCCGGACGATGGCAAAAATACAGGTCCAAATAATCCACCTGTAACCGCTCCAACGCCGCATGACAGGCATCATGCACATGCTTTTTGGATAACCCCCGTTGGGTTGGTTTCTGACCACCCCAAAACACCTTGGATGACACACAATAAGTATCTCGCCCCCAGCCTGCCTTTTTTATGGCCCTACCCATCAATACTTCGGCTTGACCTTGCTCATAAACTTCGGCATTATCAAAAAAGTTTACCCCTTGATCATAGGCATGAGTCATCAATTGGTAAGCAACATCCTCATCGACTTGCTTGGAAAACGTCACCCAAGACCCAAAGGATAAGGCACTTATCTGTAAACCGGATGAACCTAAACGACGGTATTGCATACCTTTAATGTAACGCAATGCCAATGCAATTTAAAGCATGTTTTTAGTATCATCGAGAAGAATAAGGGGAATAACTAAACCCATCCATGCATGGAGCATGAAAAAGGTTGTTGTTGAATGATTTTAGCCTCTTCTTCTAAAAACAACGCCCAACGCTCATCGATTGATTCTGAGGTAATAAGTCGCGCCATTTCCAAAAAAACCGCATAATGTCCGTGCTCCGACCGCCATAACTCTGAATACAAGTGGTGCAATTCATCATCCACACCGTCACTGGCCTCAGCCAACAAGGCAAACCGTTCACAGCTCCGACACTCAATCAACGCCGATACCAATAACCGGTCCACATGCTCCTTGTGCCCCTCCCCCAACCGAATCAACCCATTTAATGCCGCAGCATAGGCATTTTTATGGGATTTACTCATCACCCCACCCCGGCGTTCCAAAAGCTTATTTACCACATGCAAATGCTCAACTTCATCCTTGGCCACATGAATCATATTCGCTACCCACGACGCAGGGGGCGGATTGGTGGGCCAACGATTGAGCATATCCATCGCATTATTTGCCGCCTTTTTTTCCAAATGAGCATGATCATTTAATAAATCAATGGGGTCAGCCAATACCTTTGTTGCCCATTCCAATGGCGTGGAAATCAATAACGGCAACTCAGTAATTGTATAAGTACTCATAAAAAAAGTTAGGCATTCACCATGGATGTTAAATAGGCATTAATATCGGTCGATTCATACAACCACTCCACCCCGTCTTCAGATTCAACCCTAAGGCAAGGAACCATGGTCTTTCCACCACCAGCCATTAACTCAGACCGATACTCCGGGTTCTTTTTAATGTCCCTGCGCTCAATGCGAAGATTCAAGCGACGCATGTGACGGCGCACTTTCACGCAAAAAGGGCAGCGACGAAACTCATACACCAATAACGATTGGCATTGTTGATCCAACCGGGCCTGAGCATCGGCCGAGCGTTTCACTTGGGTGGGCTGAAATAACCAATCAAAAAAAACAATCAGCTCACCCAACACATTACGAACAATGAATATAATCCCCATTAGCGCTTCAACTCCGATACCACTTGGTTCATTTTAATGCGTGTTGTAAACACACTATCCCCACTTAAAATGGCGGATCGTGCCAAAAAGCGACCATTTTCCCAGTTGGATAATCCCAACTCAGGTGAATTCAGCGCATACTGACCATCCACCCATCGGGTCATGCCATTGCCAACAAAAGGGGCATTTACTTGGTTAAAAAAACGAACCAACTCCAACTGCGATTGAGTAATTAAACTGGCCACAAATTGGGGCGAATACGCATTAAACAAGCGAATTGCATCTTCCAAACGATCCACCACCACCAGTGTTACCTCTGGTGTTTTTTCCCACTCCCATTCAATACCCAACTGAGCTTCATCAATCAATTCAAACTGTGCTTCATTTTGAACCCCTGCCGCACGCTCAACAGAAACGCTGATTTTAAAATCATCCTCAGAAAAATAAGACGTCGATGACTGTTCAATATGTGCTTTATACGGTTGCTCCAAGGCCTCGCCTGCGCATTTTAATGCATTTAAGACCACTGGAAGCTGAGCTTCAACCTCAGACTTTAAAATACATATTGTATTTAATGTATTGCATACCTTGCGATCCAATGAACCAATAATTGCATCGTGCAAACGACCCAAATCCGTTGATGCATTGGTCATCATCCACGCACCTCCCGTGCCATGCAGACTCACGGGAATACCATATTGCTGAGCAATTCCACCCAACATCCGCACCGCTTCCCCACTCCCCCGAGCAACCGCCAGGTTCAAGCCCGGATTGGAAAATAACGCCCATGCGGTGGATCGTTCGGGTGATTCAATCAAACGAATCGCATCTCTAGAAATACCAACAGAATCAAGGGCCGGAACCAAGGCCTCATTCACAATGGCACGTGCCGTTGCTAAAGCATCCCGTCCAACACGAAATACCACAGAATTTCCACTTTTTAATACCCCTGTAGCATCCGCAATCACATTGGGCCGACCTTCAAACACAAAGCCTACGACACCCAACGGACTCTTTAATAAATCCACAGACCAACCCTCATGATGAACCTCTGAAATAGCCGATACCCGTTGCACCTGTTGACGCTTAAAATCCAATAAACCAGCCACCATATTTTGACGGCATTTATCATCCGCAATTAAACGGGTTACCGAACGCCCCTTAGCCTTAGCCGCCGCCACATCCTCATCATTCACAGCCTGAATATTGGACCAAATGGCATCGTCATTTAAATTGCGAGAAAATGCATCATAAAAATCATTAATGGCATCATCACTCACTTGAGATAATGCGTAAAAACCATTCGTTGCCGCCTTAATATCAGCGTCCACCAAATCAATGGATGTTTTTGGAATAATAATCGGAGCATCAAAGCCACGAATAAATACCAGTTGATCACCGGCTGAAAATTGTTGGGCGACATCATCGGTAACCGTATATACTTTATTACCGTCATAAATCAGTTGCATCCCCGATCTTAATTCCGTTAGTGTTGTCATTTTTACCTCACATGGTGTCATTGAATTTAGTTTACCATAGGATAAACAAAAAAGAAGCCACCCAGCAACTAGCACTTTTGACCATAATCATCCCCTATTTGTTTAAATAATTGAAAAATAGATTGCCCAACATGTTGAAAGTCACAATCTTGCACAAATTTAGGTAAACTGAATGATTTTATGCCAACACTCTTGGGCAAGTCTACACCAGCCCAATGCAACGCCGTATACTCATATAGCGATAATGCAATGTTTTCAACATGCGAATCAAACCGCAACCCCTTTGGCTCAACGCCATGGACCTGACAATAACGACGCAAAACAATATCCAACGATTCCCCATTGTCTGGTAACACCACAATCGAGTTCCCATCCATTCTAAAATGAGTCAAAGATGACGCTTGACTTTGAGCAACAGTGTTAACCTTTTCCCAAAAAATTTGGTCTTTAAAGCCACCATGTGTTTCCGCATCCAATTCCGTATTGCAATAGACAATCTGATCAATGCCAGAATCAATGGCCAAGCCACAGCACATGGGGCATGGATACGTACTTGTAAACAATGTTGCCCCCATTACATCGGACTGTTTGGCATGTAAAAAGGCACGCCTCAAAGCATTCACCTCACCATGATCCGTTGGATCTGAATGCTTGACCACATGATTCGACCCATAGGATATAATACGGTCATTCTTAACAATAACAGCACCAAATGGGCCACCACCATTCAATACGGACCAAAACGTCAACTGAAGGGCCAACTTCATCGCGTGTTTTGAATCAAAACCATCAGTATCGATTTGAAGATTTAAAAACGCGTCATCAATCGTTGCAGATGCAATAAAAGAATCCACACCCTTTTGAGATTTAAATAAAGCCTTTTTAATTAATACCTGTAACTCTAAGGCATCCAAAGTCATAAGCTTAATGCCATTTCTTCATCATCACAAATAATACAAACCTCGATGGCATAAATTAAAAACTACGCCTTCAACCGGTGAATAATATCTGGCACAACCGTTTCAGACCACTGAAAATCAGCCAATGATGATGGTTTTTCTAAATCAACAATCAATACCTCAAAAGGCTGATTAATGGTTTTTAGTTGCTGAGCCTCCATCGCCGTTAAGCCACGAATGGCAGTGATAAACACCATCCCCGCATCCATAAAAGCGTAACCAATATCCAACAATTGACGAAACATATCTTGCCTCAATTCCGAAATAGACACGGCATCGGCATCCGCCAAACGTAAAAATTGAAACCCGTAACGGTAGGCCTGAATCGCTTGATCAAACAACGCCTTTTCAATCAACGTTCCAACATTGTAATAGTCTTCACGAGTCACATGCCCCGTTAATACAATAAGCATGGGGTGATGTTGATTTTTATGCGATCGGTCCAAATAAGACACCTGACCTGAACTCCAATATTTATTTCGCTCCGCGACATGGCGATCCGCCCAACTTTCTTGACCAACACTTTGTTTAATAAGTCCCATTCCAATCGTATTGTTGGTTTGTCGATCAATAATTATAAAACTACCTAAATGTGGATTTTCATTATATGGCTCAAAGGCCACATCTTGATCAAAATGACAAATGCATTCACCAATTTCATTTAATCTCAATGTGTCTGCATCACATTTCTCTAACGTATTAATATTCAATAAATGATTGGGTTTCTCAATGGTTCCTGATAACAATTTCGCTCTGGTTTTAATCCAATAGGATTTCCCTGGAACCAATTCGTCTTCATTCATCCAAAGCAGCGTGGTTAAAAAGCAATTTCCAATCGCGGCACTTGTGTCTTTTGCAACCAATACATCCCCTCTTGAAATATCTATTTC
>DBHX01000038.1 GCA_002296285.1 bacterium UBP8_UBA817 | reverse complement strand
CGACCGTTCAGCAAATGGTTCGCCAGACCATGGCGGCGGGTGGATTTGCAATCACAGCCTCTCACAACCCTGTTCCATGGAATGGAATTAAAATCATTAATTCCAGTGGGTCTTTTTTGTCAGCCGAGGACTTTAATTCCTTTGACGCATTGTATCAAACCGGGCAGGGGAGCCCGTATGTCCCATGGGATCAACAAGGCCAGCGCTTTGATGACCTGGACGCACTAAAAAAGCATGTGGAGTTAATTGAGCATGTCTTGCCCATAAATAAAATTAAGCCACTAAAGGTATTGATTGATGTCAATCACGGGGCGGGTTGCGCCTCTGATAAAGCGCTGTTTAATGCCTTGGATCACGTTCAGGTGGATTATTTATATGATACTCCCGATGGTCGGTTTTCTCACGCCCCGGAACCATTAAAAGAGAACCTCAAAGAACTCTGTGATCGTGTAGCTAAGGGAGGGTATGACATCGGATTTGCCCAAGACCCAGACGCGGATCGGTTGGTGATTGTGGACGAACATGGCCGTTTTATTGGTGAGGATTATTCATTGGCGTTTTGTATGGATTATTATTTGTCGAGTGTTAATGCCAAAAACCCGTCGGTCGTGGTCAATTTATCGACCTCTAAAATCATTGAATACATTGCATCAAAATACAATGCAACCTTATTTCAAACCAAAATAGGGGAGCCCAATGTGACGGCTAAAATGAAAGCCATTGAAGCGGTCATTGGTGGTGAAGGGAATGGCGGGATCATTTGCCCAGCCATTGGTTGGGGCAGAGATAGCCTTACAGGGATTGTTTTGGCGTTATTGCACTTAAGTGAGAGTGGAAAATCTGTCTCGGAAGTCATTGAGAGTTATCCCAAATATGTCATGGTAAGAGACAAGCAGCCATTGGAATCCAAGGATGTCATTGAAAAGAAACTGTCATTGGTTACGGATCGGTTTTTATCTGAGAATATTAATTTAGAAGATGGTGTCAAAGTAACGTTTGAATCCAGTTGGGTGCATATTCGACCTTCCAATACAGAGCCCATTATTCGAATCTTTGCTGAAGCAAAGAGCCATGATGAGGCGGTTAAATTAATTGAGGAAATAAAAAGCATATGAGGATTTGTTGTTTTGGAAAAGATGGGTTGTTGTCCACTGAGCTTCAGGCGTGGCTTCCGGAGTTAAACCCGCTCTCTTTGAATTTTCTATCCAAGTCAGACTGTGATATCACTGATAAAGACGCGGTGAATCAGGTATTTAATACGTATTGTCCAACTCATGTCATCAATGCTGCTGCCTATACCAAGGTTGATGATTGTGAAACTGATGCGTCAACAGCCAATTTAGTCAATGGGTTTGCGCTTGATCATTTGATCGATGCATGCAATCAATATGGTGCCGCACTCATTCACTTTTCAACCGATTATGTATTTAATGGGACGAAGGAAACCCCTTACGAAGAAGATGATTTGCCAATTCCTATTAATGCATATGGCGCATCCAAACTGATTGCTGAAACCGCCATTCGTTCCCGGTTAATTGAGCATTACATTCTTCGTGTGCAATGGGTATATGGCCCAGCAAAACCAAATTTTGTAAGCACAATTCTTCGATTGGCCAAAGAAAAGAAAGAGGTTCATATTGTGAATGACCAATTTGGGTCGCCCACGTCCACCACCTCGATTTCAAAAGCCGTGGTCAATTTAATTTTAAATAAACCGGAGTATGGAACGTATCATTTTCGAACATTAAAACACACCTCTTGGTATGATTTTGCTGTCTACTTTCTGGAAAAATGCAAGATGAATGTTGCGGTGATTCCGGTATCAAGCTCAGAATTTAAAACCAAGGCAAAGCGTCCTAAGAATGGGGTGTTAAATATTGGGAAATGGATTTATTCTGATTTGTACACGCCCCCAACATGGGAAAATGATGTGTTAAATTATCTAAAAAAAGAAAAATTAATTTAGGAGTTATTCGATGCCATACGTTGATATTAAAGTTGCCGGAGCCTTATCATCCGATCAGAAAAATGCAATTGCTGCCGATGTTGCCGCTTCACTAGAAAAAAATGCCGGGAAACCATTGTCTGCCACGTACATTACATTTACAGAAATTCCCCGAACTTCTTGGGCAAAAAGTGGAGAGCTTTTGGAATCTTAATCCTCCATACTAACCAAAATAGTGCGGTTTTATTAAAATTTTAAAGAAAAAAGCGCCTGTTTGGCTTGATCCATGCCAGATTCGATGGGGATGGATTCATTAATAATATGCATAATAACGGCGGCATTTAGGGCAATAAATGTTGCCAGTGGATGGTCCGGGTCTTGATTTTTTAACATCTCGGTAAAGGCCTTGGCATTGTCGGAAGCGAGGGCTGAATCACTGACCGTAATGTCTTGAAGGGTATGGTGAATGCCATGTGTTTCAGGGTCTATATGAATGGTTTGGTGGTTGCCATTGGACAACTTATGAATGGTTGATGTTCCAACTGTTGAGCATTCATCCAAACCAATATCGCTAGTTATCACAGCAAAGGTATCGTAGTTGAGTGATTCAGCAACTGTTACTAATGTTTTTGCCAATGATTTGGTTGGTGCACCAATAATTTGAACCGTTGGGGATGCCGGATTACAAAATGGGCCAATAAGGTTAAAAATACTGCGGGTGCTTAGTTGTTGCCGAGCTTTGGCCACATGACGAACCGCGGGATGGTACAGGCGTGCAAATAAAAAAGTGGTCCCAAATTGATTGAGTCGATCTTGATGCTCAGCTTCTGTTAACTCATAAGGAATCTGTAAGGCGTCCAAAAAGTCAAAGCTGCCATTGGCCTTTTTCGAGCCACGGTTTCCGTGTTTTGCAACAGTAAATCCCAAATGACCCAATACCAGTGCTGTACAGGTGGATGCATTAAACCGGTTGGGAAGGCTTCCCCCTGTACCACAAATATCAATCAGGGGGCGTTGAGAAAATGATAATGGGGTCATGTGTGCTCTCATGGCATGAATAAACCCTAGAATTTCACTGACTGACTCGCCTTTGTTATGCATCAACGTCAAACATTCAACAATGGATGCCGTAGCCAGTTGCCCATCAAAAAAGTGGCTAGCCAGCGCGTAAGCTTCTGATTCTGATAAGTGTTCACCGATGGTTAATTTATGAACAAACTCTGTGTGATGGGTGGGCACTTAATCGGTTAATTTCGCATCCAATAAATCAAATGATCGTGACAGAAACGATTCCAGTTGTTGCCCTTCCAATGGTTGATTGGACAATACGGCCAAATCGACCACGTGTTGACAGGCGACCTTAACTTGATCGTTTTTGCCTGATTTATGAAGGTCAATGACTGTTTTTAATAAGGACGAGGAACTATTTAATATGCACGTTAATTTTTTAGGTAATGCAGCGGTTCCCCGTTGCATGAATTGATTCATTTGAGAAAACCGCTTCATCATTTCATCCTCATAAATCACCGCGGGACCACTAATATCCATGGGCTTGGATTCAAATGTGATGTCATCATTGCCCAATGCCTCCTTAAAAATCTCTGGCAATATTTCGGATGGTTTTTTATTGGTATCGGCATCAACAATTTCTTCAGTGTTTTCTGAACTTGCAAATTCCTTCACGGCATTATCAATCGATAAAAATGAAATGCCATCGATTTTAGACTCAATAAATTGAACAAAATGATGGTCGATGACGGCATCCAAAATAAACACTGGGATCTCTTTTTTCTCAAAAAATGATTTGTGGGCAACCACTTGATCTTTGGATTGAGCATAAACGATTTTTCCATTGTTCTTTTCTTTGGCCGGCTCAACAATATCTGAAAGAACAACCAACTCATTATTGGATTGAGTCAACAATACAATTTTTTCAGTTTTCTTGAAAAATGTATCGTTATTCATCATCCCAAACTTAATGAATGGGTGAATGTCTTTCCAGTCATTTTTAAATTCATCAAATGATTTTTTAAACCGTTTGGCCAACTCATCCCCAACCTTTTTGACAATATGATTTGAAATTTTCTGTACGTATGGATCATTTTGAAGCTGTGATCGAGATACATTGAGCGGCAGTTCTGGACAGTCAATCGCCCCTTGAAGCAGGGTTAGAAATTCAGGAAGAATGTTATTCACATTGTCAGATACAAATACGTTCTGGCAGAACAATTGAATGCGGCTTTTTGATGTATCGAGTTCATGCATTAATTTTGGAAAATAAATGATTCCCTTTAGGTTGAATGGATAGTCTACATTTAAATGAACCCAAAATAAAGGCTCTCCAGAGAATGGAAATAATGTTTGGTAAAATTCTTTATATTCCTCTTCTTTAACATCTTGAGGTGATTTATCCCACAAAGGTTGACCATTGGTGATGGCCTCTTTGTCGTTCAGGTTGATTTTGACTGGCAGGAAGTTGGCATATTTTTTTAACAATTCTTCAACTTTTGATTCCTCTAAAAATTCTTTGCCTTCCTTATCAATAAATAAAATAATATCGGTTCCAACCGTGGTTCTTGTGCCTTTATCAATCACATAATCTGTTTCACCGTCACAACGCCAATAGACAGGCTTGGCATCTTTGCTGGACGATAGTGTTTGAATCTCGACAGACGAAGCCACCATGAATGACGAGTAGAATCCCAAGCCAAAGTGACCAATAATTCCGGCGTCTTTATCTTCGGATTCGTATTTTTTGACAAAATCTTCAGCCCCAGAAAATGCAATTTGCGTAATGTATTTTTCAACTTCCTCTGCTGTCATCCCAACCCCATTATCTGAAATTGTGAGTGTCTTCTTTTTCTTGTCGATGCGTATTGAAATTTCAGGGGTTTCATCAAATGTGATGTCCGATTCAAGGGTCGTTAATTTTTGACGCTTGGTAATGGCATCAAAAGCATTGGATACCAGTTCTCGAATAAAAATATCATGATCCGAATACAACCACTTTTTAATGATTGGTAAAATATTGGTTGTATTGATTGATAATTTTCCTTGTTGTTGTGTTTTTGACATGATTCAACTCCAAAATTCTTGTTTTCATCCATTGCAAATCACTGCAATTGATTCTTTATACTAATATGTGAGCTCAAAATATTCAATATTTAGGTATTTAGAAGCGTGCTTAGTATTTCAATCGCGGTTTCTTCTAATGTGAGATCTTGAAACGATGCGGTGTGTTTGGGAGTGATTACATGAAATGAACGATGGTCACGCCCAAAATTATTTGAGGTATTTGCAATCATAACATCGCATCCTTTATCCGTCCGCTTATTTTGCGCAATGTCGATTAAGTTATCTTCATCACTGAGGCAAAATCCAATACTTTTGCAATGGGATGGTTTTCTTTGATTAAATGTTTTTAATATGTCTTCCGTTGGCGTTAACTCTAGGTTCAGGCTGGACCCACGGGACTGTTTTTTTTCTTGAGCGGTCACTGTAAAATCGGAGACCGCGGCATTCATGATCAGTGCATCGCACGCTTGCGCCAATACGGCGGCACTCATTTCAGAGGCTGTGGACACATCGATGCAATGAATGGATGATAGTATTGGGTGTGCTTTTGATCGAATGAGTGTGACTTTGGCCCCATAGCTTGCCGCAATATTGGCAAGAACATGCCCAGATACCCCTGACCCTAAGTTGCCAATATGACGCACCGGATCAATCGGTTCACTGGTTCCGCCACAGGTAATGGTGATGGCCATGCCTTGCAAGGGCAATGAGTTGAATAAATGAGCATGAACCAATTGTGAAATAATGGTTGGTTCCGGCAATCGGCCGCGTCCTGTATCCCCACATGCCAGGGCTCCGTCATCTGGGGGAATAACAATAACCCCTTGCCCTTTCAGTCGTTCAAGATTGGCTTGAGTGATTGAATTTTCATACATCTCAGTATGCATGGCTGGAAAGAGCATTCGTTTACCCGTAAAGCTTAAAAATGATGCACTCAAAAGGTCGTTGCAATGCCCCGTTGAAAGCTTTGCAATCATATTGGCCGATGCTGGGCAAATAACAAAGAGATTCGCGGATTTAATCAAATCAAGATGCGTTATTTGACCCGAATGAACATCGGCTTGAATTAAGGGGGATTCAGCCAAGGTTTCAACGCTCCAAGGCGTAACAAACTGATGCGCACTACCGGATAGTATTGGGGTAACTTTAATGTTTTTCTTCCTTAGTTGTCGGATAACATCCAGGGATTTATAGGCACTAATGCTTCCCGAAATGCCAAATGCAACCTCGAAAGAGGTGTTTTTTTTCATTGTTAAACGGCTTGTTTGCGTTTTTTCTTTGTGTCTTTTTGTGGCTCTACTGTATCAGCGTCATTTACAATGTCAGAATCAAGGTAATCTGAAATTTCATCAAGAATGGAATCTTCTTCACTCAGATCTTCAACGGATACAATAATTTTGCCCGTTTGTATTTCCATTAAAGCAATATCGAGAGAACGATTGTTAGCAATTGATGCATCAATGAGTGGTCGAGCCCCATCATCCAATTGTCTGGCACGTTTAGACGCGGCGACGGTTAATAAAAAACGGTTGGGAACCTTTTCATATAAAAGTGCTAAATTAATTTCTTCTCTTAAAGCTTTGCTCATGTGAATGACTCCTTAGTCAAAATACTTAATATAACATTATTCAACTCATTAATAGATTGTGTCAACTCATTATTTACAATTATTTTGTCATAATGATCTTTTTTTAATAATTCTCTCTTAGCTTCAAGAAGCCGTTGTTGAATCACTTCCTCATTTTCTGTATTTCTAGATTTTAAACGAGCTTCTAAAATTTGTTCAGAGGGAGGGGCAATAAATATGTGAAATTGTGGAAAATCATTATTCGTTCGAATTTTTTCAGCCCCCTGAACATCAATTTCAATAATAATGGCCCGATGCGTCGATAGTTTTTTTGTAACTTCTGGCTTTAAGGTACCGTAGCAATTGCCATGGACATTGCACCACTCCAAGAACTGGTCATTTTGGACGTATTCATTAAATTTGTCTTGGCTTAAAAAGTAGTATTCAATGCCATCTTTTTCGCCAGTTCTAGGTTGTCGAGTTGTGGCAGATACAGCCATGCATAAGAATGGATGTTGATGAAGTATTGCTTGAATAAGAGTGCCTTTGCCCACACCCGATGGGCCTGAAATTACAAATATCATAATACGATGGGGTGAACGATGGGGCTCGAACCCACGACAACCGGAACCACAATCCGGGGCTCTACCAACTGAGCTACGTTCACCATATGAAAAAATTTTACACAAAATATCAATAATTGGAAACATTGATTTTGTTTATTGATTAAAAAAAAAGGGAATAACTTAAATGATGAAATCAAAAATTTTAGGATGTTTATTATTTGTTACCCTTTTGGGGGTGCCGCTCATGGGGGAAATGAAGTTGCAACGCTTTTCAATTAGCACCTATTCAAATCCTATGGGAATTGATCGCTCACCTGGTCATTTGGGGGTCCAGGATTCAAGTGTGTCAGGCATTTCTGTGATTCGTGTTGGATTTCGTCAGTATTCCAATCCAAATATTAACTCCTCCTCGTCACTCACTCTGGATAATCGATTCACCATGGTCGACGAATTGGAAACAGCGATTTCAGGGGATATTTTATTTTACCCAAACCCATTTCGGCTTCAAACAGGAGCGCGATTGCAATATTGGTTAAATGAACCCGCGAATATCCATATTTTTATCTATGATATGTTTGGTCATCAAATATTCAAACGGTCTTTTATAAAGGGTATGAAGGGGGCCCGGTATAAATTAAATACATTGATTTTGGATGCGGCGGTATTCAATTATTACAATGTATCTGCAGGGGTGTATTTTCTGTATATTTTTGATGATGAAAATAAGATGATAGGAAAAACTAAGTTTGCGATTGTTCCATAATCAATTAAAGTCATTGACGGTTAAAAATAACCTCAGATAGTATTAATTTATGACACCCAAAGAACGATTATTGGATTTGTTGGTTCGTTTGATTGGTCGTGGAACCCAGCACCAGTTTAATTTGTTGTTTCATAAATATCATGAAGCCGATATTGCCGAAGCTTTAGAACTGTTACCAACCGATAAAAAAGCGTTGTTTTTTTCTAGAATTTTAACCAATGAAACGGTGGATGTTTTTGAAGAGATGGATATGGAGTCTCAAATTGAAATCATCCAACATTTTAAAGTTGAAAATGCGGCCGAATTAATTGAAAAGATGGACAAAGATGATGGGGTGGATTTGCTTGAGGCATTACTGGATGAAGATGAGCAAAAGGCTCAGCAAATTTTAAATAAAATGGATGTGGAAGATCAAATTCAATTGAATCGATTGTTGACCTACAAGGAGGATTCTGCCGGAACGTTGATGACCACGGATTTTATATCTATTCCTGAAAAACTAACCGTCAAAGAAGCGTTGGATTTATATAAACTAAAATCACCAAAAGAAAATGATTCAGCATTTTATTTATTTATTGTAAATGAGTATGGACAAATTCAAGGGGTCATTAGTATTCGTAAATTATTATTGGCGCAACCCAATACGTTGGTCAAAGATGTTCGAAATAGTTACCCCATCAAGGTTCATGTGGATTCGGACCAAGAAGATGTTGCATCAATGTTCCAAAAGTACCGATCCATAGTTTTGCCGGTGGTGGATGATTTGGATATCGTGCTTGGGGTAATCACCATTGATGATGTTGTGGATGTTGTTGTTGAAGAAGCCAGTGAGGATATATTAAAGTTATCGGGAACTTCGGGGGATGATATTCAAGGAGAACGACTCATTCAGGGAAGCATATGGTATGCCCTCATTCATCGCTTGCCATGGTTATTTGTAACCATTGTTGGTGGAATTATTGCATCAATCATCATGATTTACTATTCAAAAGTGTTGAGTCAATCTGTCATTTCATTGGCATTTATTTTAAGTTTTGTCCCAATGCTTATGGGACTTGGCGGAAATATTGGCAATCAGTCAGCGACCATTCTTGTTCGAGCCTTGGCCATTAACCAGATTGGTGAATCAAAAAAAATACTCACCATTATCCGAGAATGTTGTGTTGGGCTCATCATTGGAACCATTATTGGATTAATCGTTAGTGGGTATGTCTACCTAACCTCTGATAATCAAATCATGGCCATATGCATCGGCGCAACCATTGCCATTAATATGAGTGTTGCATCACTCATTGGGGCATCACTGCCCATTATTTTTAAAACATTTAATATTGACCCTGCCATTGCCTCGGCGCCGTTTATTTCAACAACGTTGGATATCATTGGTCAAATTATTTACTTCACCATTGCCATTGCCATGTTTAATGCCATGCTATGAATACCACCGATGCGATTGTATTTCATGTGCGTCCGCTATTTGAAAAAGATTTGTTGATTGAATTATTTACCAGTGAATTTGGCCGGATCAAGGTATTTGCAAAATATGCTCAGTCAAAAAAGCCTCGCTTTGGGGGTCAGTTAACCACATTGAATTTGATTCAAACCATGCTAATAAAAAAAGGAACGGCCGTTTATTTGGGACAGACAAAGGTGTCCAATCATTTTTCCGAATTAAAAAAAACATACAATAAAATGAATGTTGCTTATCAATTTCTGCATGTTATTCGGGCCGTGACTCAATTAAACCAGGAAAATAAGGAACTGTTTCATGCATTGGTGCAATATTTGACGGTTTTGAATCACAACTCTGATGAGAACCTGAACGGATTTAAATTAGAATTTTACAAACACGTGTTACAAATCGAAGGATTAATGACAAATTCAATGAAATTGAATGAATATGACATCATAAAAATGATAGAATCGTATACAAACATTCATTTAAAGGACATTTTATGACATTATTATCAATCCTTGGGGGAATCGGTTTACTCATGGTATTCATGGCCGCGGTTTGTTTTAAGCAAATTATAAACAAATCGCTCGGCGCTCCTCTCATTGAGTCATTCATCCAATTATTATCTCAGGCAATCAATGAATTTAATCGCAGAATATTTTTCATTTTTATCCAATTTGCCATTATTTCAAACATGATTTTTTGTGGCCTCATGTGGGTCGAAGGACGCACGTTATCCGTTTCCCAACTGATTGCATTTGATCTTTCAATTTTAATTTTTTCTGGGATTGTTTACCTCATGTTAACGTTCATTCCACATTCGTTATCAGGGATTTTAGGTGGGGAAAGAAACGATTCTCAAGTTCTGATTCATCGAATTATACTCGCTGGTTTTTTTCAAACATTGTCATTTTTTGGTGTTTTTTTATTAACATTATTTATTTATTTTTCTTTTTTTAATGTTCAGTCGTTATTGGCCCTTTCCTCAGGTGTTTTGATTGTTTCATTTTACTATCGCTCTGCGGGTGGGGCGTACAAAGCCGCGGCGGAAAATAATCAAGGGGGACAAGATAGCGAAAAACGCATATTGACTCATCCCTCGGAGCTATTGATCAAAACGGGGAATATCATTTCAAGCATCGGGGGGTATTACATGGACATTTTTGGGTCATGGTTGATCGCCATTGCAACGTGCATAATTTTTATTGCACATCAAATTGAGACGGATTCATTGTTGGGCATTCTCCTCGTGCCAGAAATTCAATGGGTTTTGGGTGTTTTATGCTTTACGGGAATTTCAATATGTGTTGCGTTTCCATTATCCTTCTTGAGAAAAAACCAAACCAACATTTTCTTAGATATTGGTTATTTTATCGTTGGGGCCACATTCTTTCAGCTGTTCTATTTTACTAGTCAGATCAATATCTTTGATAAACAGGTTTTCTATTTTGGGATTATTGTGGCACTGATGGGGATGATGGGGATTGCTTTTTTTACCAATTACTTAACGTCGGCCAATCATGCCCCCTTAAAATTAATTTGTCGACAAGCACAATATGGTGGCGCAAATGTATTAATATCATCTTTTTTTAATGGTTTGATTGGAAATGCTATATTTACATTATTGATTCTGGTGATTTTAATTCACTTATTTAATGTCATTGGAATACTGGGGATCATTATGATTATTATTTATGCGTTGTCCATTGCCGTTGTTGCGTGCAGTATTAAAATATTTTCAGTTTTATCAAATCAAATCATACAGATTATTGAATATGAAAATGACCCATTGCAATTACCCAATGCGTCAAAATTAAAAAAGATTTCTTACACCTTGGTGGCAATTGGAAACTCATTCTCGTCCGCATCAGGATTATTATCAAGCATTGCATTATTAATTCCAGCACTCTACCTTAAAATGGATATTTTAAAATTATTTACAACCGATGCGATATTTGGTGCGGGGTTGGGCGTGGTGACAATGTCCATATTTTACGGCGTATCCATCAGCGGTACGTATCAAGCCTTGGTGAGTTCAAGTAAAGAAATTGACCGACAAATGGCTGAAATACCTCACATCAATGAGGAAAATAAGTCCCATCCAAATATGTCCTTGTTGTCGGCCCAGCACTCATTAAATGGATTAAAAGCGGTGACTCTGCCAGGCACCTGGGTGATCATTAGCTTGGGATTAATTTATTTGTTTATTTCCATTCAAGGATTTTATGGTGCATTAATTGGCATGTTTTTAACGGTATTTATTCATAGCTTTTTTTGGTCGATTTTTGGGGATTCAGTGGCGGCAGCCTACCATTTAATTCGTTCAGGATTGTATGGGGGGAACCACACAACCGTGTTTCAACATTTATATCAAGCATTTTTGTATGCGCATTATTTTCAATGGGTACTGGCACCAACGGGCGTGATAATTATGAAATTTGTTGGTATTATGGCATTACTAATCGCATTAAGCTAGGAGATTTTATGAAGCCAATCATTGCAGCCAACTGGAAAATGAATCTAACAAAATCAGATGCCTCTAATTTAATTGGGCATATTAATCATGCCATGAATGACATTGCCAATATTGAATTAATTCTTGGGCCGTCCCATTGCTATTTGGATTTGGCGGCAACGCATCTAAAGCGTGGAGTGATCGCGGCTCAAAACATTGCGGAATTTTCAGGTGGGGCATACACCGGTGAGATTTCCGCTCAAATGGCCAAGAGTTGTGGCGCAAAATATGCACTTCTTGGGCATTCCGAGAGACGTCATGTATTTCATGAAACCAACGAAATGATTCAAAAAAAGTTGGTGCTATGCAATGACAATGGGTTGATCCCGATTCTTTGTGTTGGAGAAACATTGGAGCAAAGAAATTCAGGTCAATTGAAAACTGTGATTAATGACCAGTTGGATGTATTAAAAAACAGTGCGCAGGTTTATTTTGTGGCCTACGAGCCCGTTTGGGCCATCGGAACCGGTGAAACAGCAACCCCTGAGTTGGCTGAAGAGGTGCATGCTCACATACGTTCTGTGGTGGGCGATGGCGTCCCCATTCTTTATGGAGGATCCGTCAATGCCAGCAATATCAAAGGCTTATTATCCATGCCCAATATTGATGGGGCGCTTATTGGTGGGGCAAGTCTGAAATCAGATGAATTTTCAGACATATTAAAGATCTCTGCAGCGTTAGAAAGGAAAAAATCATGAAAATATTAACGATCTTATTAACTTGTATGATGATGTTGTCGTGTGAAACAACGGCCAAACCGTCAGATTTGGTGGAGTTATCAACCAATTATGGCTCGATTATTATTGAGCTTAATCCAACGGCCGCACCCAACACCGTAAAGAACTTTTTAAATTATGTTGATGAGGGGTATTATGATGGCACCATTTTTCATCGAGTCATTAATGGCTTTATGATTCAAGGTGGGGGATTTGATGAAGATATGAATAAGAGAGAAACCAAAAAGCCCATCATGAATGAATCCAATAATGGATTAAGTAATGTGGTGGGAACCATTGCCATGGCACGGACCAGTGATCCACACAGTGCCACCAGCCAGTTTTACATCAATGTGGCCAATAATACATTTTTAAACTATCAATCAGAACAACAACCCGGATATTGTGTGTTTGGCCGTGTAATTGAAGGAATTGGTGTGGTTCAAAAAATAAAAGCTGTACCGGTGAGTAATTTTGATCAGTACCAAAACGTTCCGAATGATCCGGTGATGATCAAGCGAGTTCGTCGGGTCACCGCTGAACAATTGGCCAAAGAACAGAACATATCACTTCCCAAAGTTTCTGAACCACCATTGCCCGCGATGACAAATTAGTCGTCCCGTAATTTGAGATGATAAAATTCAGGCCTGGCCCAGAGCGTTATGGCTTCTTGAAGTGCCTCATCAAATAATGGGTGAGATTCAGGGATATCTTTAATGCTAGTCAGATCATTTAAAAATGTGACGAGTTGAGAAAAATCACGCCAGGTTCTACCTTCACTAATGTAGGTAGATAAAAGGGTGGTCCAATGAGTGAGTAAGGGGGTATCGTCAGGAATGTCTTTATAAGGCATTGCCTTATTAATTAACCCTTTAAATTTGCCCATGGTGGCTTTGCCGAAAGCTTGAGCTAATGTGGCTTTTTTATCCGTGGCCTTAATGCCTTCAAAAGTTAGAACGGTTCCCACATCAAGAACCGCAGTGCTATCTTCAAAATATGTGAAGCCGCCCCGATCAGGGGACTCATAAAATGCCTGTTTTGTACCGGCGAGTATTTGAGGGATCATGGCTTTTGAATAAAAATAATATCGATCTTTACCAGGATAATAAATTTTTGCAGCGTCATACAGAATGATTGATTTAGCCGTTAACCCCTTTGCAATTGATAACGTCAAATCAATAACCTCACCAGATCTGAAGAGGGTGTCTTTTGTATCAATGATATGAAGCAAAAATACGCCCGTGGGAGTTAATTGCCCCGACATGAGGCATGCCCCAGACTGATCCATGAGCCGAAATGTGGAAAGTTGCGTTTCTTTGGGCATTCCAAGCGTCCCCTTCGTGGTGTCACTCCATGCCATGGTGGATGGATTCATTGGCTCACTGGTGAAGCTAAAATACAAATAACGAGGATCGCGATCATCGGTCGACTTAAATTCAATACTCACATTCGTTGGAAAAGTTTCAGGAATCTCATTAGATAAAGACGTTTCATGAAACCGAGTATGCACTAAGATAGACATGAGTTCGGATTCAAGGCTATCTAGTGTTTGATTGAACCCATTCCAGTCCTCATCCCAACATGCCTGGGCCAATTCATTTAAAGATGTGGTCTGAAAAGGTTGCCGTGGAGCGTGGTCAATTGTAATGGCTATCTGTGGTTTATCACGTAGATATTGACGAGGAATCTGAGCATATTGTGATAAGTGATACAGGTAGTTGAGATGTGTCTGAACATAAATCAGCCAAGACTTTTTTAGCATCGTCATGGGATAGGGTGATATCCTCCCCGTTTTCCATGGCGGGTATAAGTGATGCAAAGGCATCTTGAAAAGACTCGGGAAAACGTTGAACAAATAACTTTATTTAATCAACGTTTCTTCGAGTATTAATGATGGATAAATCAGGTGGTGATGCGTAATTTGCTAAATCTCCCAGTAAGATTTCAAAGGGTACTGGACGGGCTATCTCTGATTGGGTTTCGGGACAATTCGGGGCGGTATCAATGGGGGGGAATGGGATTGTGTGAGGGGTGCTTAATGGCGCTGAATTTGATAATGTTGAGCTAGGCAATGGGTGGGCGATTAATCTTGAGCTTGGTAATCCTGAAACGTGAGGGCTGGGCAATGGGGTTGTTACGGGTGCTCTGTGTGATAAGGGTTCGCGATCTGTAGACGATCTAGCTCGCTTAGGAGATCCATTTCTATATAGGTACGTACTTTCATCCCCGCCTCGCTTTAGCGCGACAGATTGTGAGGCTATGTCTGGTAACTTTTTATAAATATCACACACAAAGTAAATTAATTAAATTTTACTTAAATGTCAATATCAGAATATTAATTCAACGTGTCAATGATGGCATTTGTTAACATCTCGGATGTTGCGCCATCGGAATGCCCCGTCATTTTAAACTCGGGTTGTTTTGCAATGGCGTCAAGCGCCTTGTCAATTTGATCGGCGTGTTTCACGCGACCGATATGACGCAAGAGCATGGATGCCGCCTTGATCATTGATGATGGGTCAGCGTATTGTTGTCGTCCTTCATTTACCATGCGGGGAGCAGAGCCATGAACAGCCTCAAACATGGCATATTGTTTACCAATATTGGCACTTCCAGCGGTGCCAACGCCGCCCTGAATTTGGCTGGCTTCATCGGTTAATATGTCCCCGTATAAATTCGGCAAAACAAATACCTCAAACTCACTTTGTCGTTTTTCATCAATGAGTTTGGCGCTCATAATATCAATGTACCACTCATCGCATGCAATGCCATCGTCCTTGTATTCTTCGGAAATTTTCATGGCAACCTCAGAAAATCGACCATCCGTTGATTTTACAACGTTGCTTTTTGTGACAACGGTGACTTTTTTCTTTCCGTTATTTTTGGCGTATTCAAATGCCAAGCGAATAATGCGCTCAGCACCCGGATCAGAAATGACTTTAAAATCCACACTCATCCCATCCATATCAATGCCTTTCGAGCCCAGCATATAGGCCCCTTCCGTATTTTCTCTAAAAAATACCCAATCAATATTCTTTTCAGGGACCTTAACTGGCCGTACACAGGCAAATAAATCAAGTTCACGGCGCATCGCCACATTGGCTGATTCAATATTTGGCCATCCATCTCCTTTTTGAGGAGTTGTGGTGGGCCCCTTTAATATAACATCGCATGCTTTTAACTCAGCCAGAACATCTTCAGGAATTGCCGCAAGATGCTTGGCCCTATTTTCAATGGTCAGCCCTTTGATGTGATTAATAATAATTCGTCCAGAGGCAATATCCTCAGATAACACATGTCGAAGCACGCGTTCGGCTTGGTTAGAAATCGATTCCCCAATGCCGTCTCCCCAACAAATGCCAATGGTTAATCGGTCTTTTTTTGAGTAATCAACCCACTCCGATTGGTTAGATAATCGTGATACCCGTGTCATTTGATCCGTTATAAGATCTTTAAAATAATGAGTTGCCTCATCAATGGTTAAGTTTTTCATGGTTCTTCCCTCATATTTTGTGTGATGATTTCTAAATATTATGATACCATATGAATGTATGAAATCCAGAAAATGGTTAATGAAAACCGAGCCTAATGTTTACTCCATTGATGATCTAAAACGTGAAAGGAAAACCCAATGGGAGGGTATTCGTAATTATCAGGCAAGAAATTTCATGATGAAGGATATGCGCATCGGAGATCAAGTATTCATTTATCATTCGAATGCAACCCCGCCGGGCATTGTTGGCTTGGCCACGGTATCTTCTGAACCATACCCGGATCACTTTGCCTGGGATGATACATCCAAGTATTTTGATCCCAAATCAACCCAAGAGAATCCTCGTTGGTATATGGTTGATGTGACGTTTGAGAAAAAATTTAAAACAATGATTTCTTTAGAACAATTAAAAAATGATCGAAATTTAACTGATATGATGGTGACAAAGAAAGGGTCCCGTTTATCCATTCAGCCGGTTGAAACAAGCGAGTTTGAATACATAATAAAAACATACACAACATGAAACGTACAAAAATAATTGCAACACTAGGTCCAGCCACCAATAATAAAGATGTCTTAAAAAAAATCCTTCAAGAGGGTGTTGATGTCATTCGACTGAATGGCTCCCATTACCGCTCGAAAGATAACATAAAGGAAGATGTTGAATTGATTCGTGAAACGGCCAAAGAACTTAATAAGCACACGGCCATTTTTTTCGATTTGCAGGGACCAAAAATTCGAATTGGCAAGTTTGAAAAAGATGGTGTTATTTTAGAAACAGAGCAATCATTCATTATTAAATCCGATAAAGATGTAATGGGTACGGTGGACCATTGTGGCTTAACAACACCTGAGATTATTCATGATTTAAATGAAGGGGAACCTGTGTTTATTGATGATGGAAATGTCCGGCTGTTTATTGAGTCCATACAGGATGGTGATCTTCATTGTCGTGTGACCCAAGGGGGTAAAATTAGCAATCACAAAGGCGTAAATTTGCCGTTATCCAACATATCTGTTTCTGCGATTACTGAAAAAGACAAGGAAGACGTTCAGACCGCCATTGAGTATGGGGTTGATTATATTGCATTATCATTTGTTTCAGTGGCGGAGGATGTAAAAGAATTACGAGAGATCATTCATGCATCAAAGGCCCCTCATATTGGGATTATTTCAAAAATTGAACGCCGATCAGCTGTTGAAAATGTCATTGAAATTGCCGAAGTTTCGGATGTTGTAATGGTGGCAAGAGGTGATCTTGGTGTTGAGGTGGGCTTGGAAAAGGTCCCGGAAATTCAAAAAAGAACCATTCGAGAATGCAATCGATTAAGTACGCCGGTGATTGTCGCAACTCAAATGTTAGAGAGTATGGTAACAAAGCCCACGGCGACGAGAGCAGAAGTCTCAGATATTGCAAATGCCATTTATGATCGCTGTGATAGTGTGATGTTGTCAGCAGAAACTGCTGTTGGGGATTTTCCAGTTGACGTGGTTCAGACCATGCGTCGTATTTGTGAAGCCTCAGATAAACATTTGGCCGAATTGAAAAAATCAAAATATAGCCAAGTAAAGCGTGTGTTTCAAATTAAATCTGCGGCCACAACATTTTGCAAAGCCGCCGATCAGATCAGTGAGGAAATTAATGCCGATGTTATGATTGCTTTTACCAGTTCGGGTACAACGGCACTTATTTCATCAAAATTAAATCCCAGCATTCCAATTATTGCCCCAGCGGATAATATTCATATTGTGCGCAAAATGGCATTATACAGGGGCGTCATCCCAATATTAATGCCAAAAAAGTTTACAGATATTTCATCATGGGGCGTAATGATTCAAATGTCATTGGATGATGCTAAATCACTAGGGTATGTAAGCACTGGTGATCTTGCAATCATCACAGCCGGATATCCATTGGGACGACCGGGTGGTACCAACTCAATTCGAATGATTGAAGTCCAATAATTAAATATTTTTAAGTTGATCGTTTAATTGATTGATTAACTGCAATTTATCACTTGGAATCCCGTCAATGGCCGCTTGTGCAATAGACTTTAATTCATTTAATTTAATCATTTGCTCTTTTGATTTCTGATCAGATAATGGCATGAGTTGTTGATTTTGAAATTCAAGCAACGAGATAACACGATCTTTTTCACTAATGATTTGATCATGAATTTCTTTTGAGATAAATTGATTGATTTCATCAGAAATAAACGTGGATTTGGTTTCTTCAGGATATGTGAAACGACGATATTCCTCACCATGGTTTTCAAGAAATGCATTTAAATCCTCTTCTTGAATAAAACACTTCACATTGCCTTTTCCCTCAGTGCATTTTAGCAAGCCATCTTCAATGGCTTGTTCTAACTTGTAACGAGAAATTTTTGTGAAACGAGATGCCTGATATAAAGTGAATTTACGCATTTTTACCCTCAATGATTATATTTATTTGGGAGTTAACTTGATGATACAATAAATTAATCATGGATTTCAAGCAATATCATCAACCTGTTTTGGTTCAGTCATTACTAAATCACTTTAATTTGGCCAACGATTCCATTGTATTTGATGGCACCATGGGATTTGCTGGGCACGCCGAGGCCATTTTATCTGCGTATCCATCGATTACCTATGTTGGTTTTGATAAGGATTTGGCGGCCATACCCATCGCGAAACAACGGTGTGCTCAATTTTCAAAGGTTCAGGTAATTAATGCCCCATTTTCTTCAATGTTTCAGCACGTCAATAATGTCCCGGTTCTTCCAACGCACATATTGTTGGACTTGGGGGTTTCTTCATTTCAGATTGACCAGTCCAACCGAGGGTTTACATTTCAAAAGAATGAGCCGTTGGATATGCGAATGGATACGAATGCAAATTTAACCGCTAATCAAGTTTTGCATGACTATAGCCATGATGCTCTGGTGGAATTATTTGAAACCCAAGGGGATATTCGTGGACCTCAAAAATTAGTGGAGGAGATCATTTCAAAAAGACAACAAAATAAGTTAAAAACAACATTTGATTTGGTTGATTGTGTGAAACATGGTTTTTTTGTTCGATCTCGTCGCCAGTTTATCAGCATGTGTACCAAGGTATTTCAGGCCATTCGTATTGAGGTCAATGGTGAAATGAACGAGCTGAAAGAGTTTTTGGATCACGTGTTGAAATATTCAGGCGTTACCGTTGCGATCATAACCTTTCAACCCAATGAAGATAAATACTTGAAGGCATTTATCAAAGATCATGGATTGATACGAATTACAAAAAAGCCCCTCCAATCGTCGTACCAAGAATGCAAAAAAAATCCGAGGGAACGGACCGCAAAATTACGTATTTTTCAAATACAATAGGGCTTTGAATTGAATGCCTTTTTGATAATTTGCCAATAAATATGGGGTAAATGCTTCAATGGTATGGCTGGGTTGATGGGTTAAGTCAGTCATGTGTAATGATTCGATCACGGTTTCAGTTTGGTCAGGGTTGATGCAGAGAATCTGAGCATTAATGGGTATGGATTCATAAAATTCAATGAGTGGCTCATCCCCTTTGATTTTTGAAATGACATGACCCACGGGGCGGTCCTTTGTTTTTGTTTCATCTCGCCAATCGTAATCGGTATTGTTGGACAGAAAAAAGCCTGGTTTTTGAGGTTTTTTTGATTCATTGAATAACGCATGAACTTTTTTTGAAATCTCATCATTTGTCAAAGCGCTTAAATTGGCATACAAATCAAAAACTGTGGTCAAGTAATGCTCCGATTCCCCTCGGGCATCAATGAGCCAGTGACAATCCAATGGGATTAATTTTTCTGAATACTTGGCCAATGATCGATGAAATTGAGCAAACATGAAATGACCAAACGGGGTGTTCAAGAAGGTGAACATTCGTTGTGGCAAATCACTGTCTTCAGCGTTTATTCGAATTGGCGTATCGGGGGATGTTTCATATAAATTTGACATGAATTGTCGTTTTGAGTACTGAATTAAAATGGGGCCCTGCACCAATATTTCCAGTTCAAGAGACGGGCATTCTTTAGCGATATTTTGAATCACCCCAACAGGTGTTTCATGGTTGAGAATGAAACGTTTTATGCCGTTCTCATGGAGGGTTTTTATGGCTGGAATATTTTGCATGCCTGTTTCTGGGTTGCATTGAATGGCAAGGGTTGGAAAATGCTGGTTCAACCAAAGGATTAAGCCAGGGTCTTGAATTCGACAGGCGCTAAATAAACGATCCAATTGACGGTTGGATAGGGTTGAATGAATAATGGACAGTTCTTGGTCGGTATAAATGCCATCCAGATTAAATGCCAAGTGGTCAACGGATAGTGATGTTGAGAGCTCATCGATTTCTTCATTGCTCCAATCGTAGGGGTGATGTGCCCGAATGGAACAAAAAGGGAGATCTAAAATAACGGTATCAAAGTGATTGTTCTTGTATAAGTGAATCTTGGATGGGTGCTCCAAATAGGTAGAAAGGGGTGTCATTTGATCAGTAGACTATGTTGTGGGTAGACCCCTTTTATCCAAACCCGCTGATTGGGTTTTGCGTGATCAATGCCTGTGCCATGCAATGACGTCATGGAAATCTTGAATTTTTTTGGGGATGAATCAACGGGGGTGATGTGCATGATATCATCGCCTGATGTTAAGGGTTGCTTGACCGAAATGAGGGATTCATTCTGAGATGAATGATGAACGATCCCCATAAATTGCACGGAATTGCTATACCCATTCCAATCATAGGAAATGGATGATTTACTGGCCGGTTTTATTGGGCTAGCATCCGTAAATCCACGGTTTGAGACCCG
Organism: bacterium UBP8_UBA817; assembly: GCA_002296285.1. Lineage (GTDB taxonomy): Bacteria > Margulisbacteria > Marinamargulisbacteria > UBA817 > UBA817 > UBA817. The sequence continues at coordinate 11 of DBHX01000038.1, read as the reverse complement.
GGAAAGGTTGG
>DBHX01000015.1:20836-24139 GCA_002296285.1 bacterium UBP8_UBA817 | reverse complement strand
TGCCGCAGCGGCATCCGGTGGCGGAGGCGGTGATACGGCGGGGACACCATCAGAAGTGGCCGCCCCAGTGCCACAAAGTGATGGCGCAAATGATGATGTGGGCGGGTACTTTGGTTTTGTTGGGCCCCACAATGCGAACCAATTTGTGGATGTGATTAAAAAGAATGAATTGCCTGTGGATAAATTATCAATGGTTTTGTCTTATCTAAATCCTGTGTATACAAAAATGATAATGGATACACTGGAGGAGGCTACGCAAGTTGAAATTATTACCGCATTAACCGAAGAGAAAATTGCTGAAAAAGACGAGCTGGATGAACTTGAAGGGCAATTGAAAAGTCAATTGGAATGTTCCGTGGGTGGTGCATCCAAATTGGGAGCTGTGATTGCCGCATTTAATGATGCCTCAAAGAAAACATTCTTAGAAAGTGTTCAGTCCAATCCTGATATTTACAATAAAATTCGACCGGATATATTTTTATTTGAAGATATTGAAAAATTAGACGATGGGGATGTCAAAAAGCTCATTGGCGCACTCAATATTGAAGTCCTGGCAGCATCAATTGCAAAAGATGATGGTGCTGCGAGTGGGAAATTAAAGTCCAATTTAACCGGAGCTGCCCAGGCAATGGTGAATCAATTTATTGATTTGAAGAAAGAGTCATTAAGTGATGGGGATGTTATCACTGCACAAAATAAAGTTGTACATCAAATGAAAGTATTAAGCAATCAAGGAGCCATCGACTTGGTGTCGAAACTGGTGAGTTAAGGAGGGAGAAAACACATGAACTTAATGGTTATGTTGGGAATGGGCGTTTGTATCTTCTGCCTATTTTATGGAATCCCTGGATTATGGAGTAACATTGGAATTTACCTTGATCCTAATTCATTTGTATTGGTATTGGGCGGGACGTTTGGCGCGGCAATTATATCAACTTCACCCAAAGATTTTGTGTCGATACTTAAAATCGTTTCGGGTTACATGTACATGAAGCGAACAAAAGTTGATAATTACCAAACGGTTTTGAAGCTTGTTGAAATTGCTGAGGAGGCAAAACGTACCGGAAAAGAATCCGTTCTTGAAATGGGCAAAGGGTACGGCGATGGTTTTTTGGATCGTGCATTAACCTTAATGGGGTCAGGGTTGGAAAACGAGTTTGTTGAAATCGCATTAGAAACCGATATTTTGGAAGAAAAGAAACGGCACATGAGAATCATTGCCATGGTCCGAGCCATGGGGTCATTTGCCCCAATGTTTGGCATGATGGGAACGGTTATGGGGGTCATGCAGGTTCTTCAAAATGTTACGGACATTGACGCGGTTGTTGGCGGTATGGGATTGGCACTACTAACAACCATGTACGGATTAATTATATCCACACTATATTTTATTCCAATTACAAATAAATTGAAGTATTTAAATGATCAAGATGGCTTAACCAAGGAGATTATTATGGAAGGAACCATGGCCATTATGAATAATCAAATTCCATTAATGGTTGAAAAGAAGTTGATGGCCTACTTAAGCACGGCAGATAAGGGCAAAAAGAAAGAGAAGTAATGGGTCGAAAAAAAGAAGAACCACCAGAAATCGAAGAAAGTGATGGCGAGTTTGCCACCGTATTTTCTGATTTAATGTCGTTTTTGGCGGGGCTTTTTATTCTGTTATTTACCATTGTTAATAGCCAGAAAAATAGTCCCCAGTATTTTGCAGAAATGAGTGTTAAATTTGGGGGGGAAAAAGTTGAACAACAGCAGAAGGTCTCCGCCGAAGACTTGTTTTTAAGTGAGGTTAGAAACTACATTCAAGATGAGCAAATGTCCCAATATGCATTGGTCCTGGTGGATGAACAAAAAATTCGACTTATTTTTAATGACCCCATTTTATTTAAATCTGGAACCGATATATTAACGGAGAATTCAAAAGCCGTGCTCACAGGGCTCACCAATATTATTAAAAAAGTGAAAAATCCAATCATTATTGAAGGGCATACCGATGACCTTCCTGTGAAGCCAGGGGGTAAATTTCGTTCCAACTGGGATTTGGCTTATTTCAGAGCATCTGCCGTTGCCAACTATTTAATGAAACAAGGGATTGGGGAGCAACGCATGTCAATTACCAGTTTTGGTGAACAACGACCACTGGCACGTAAAAAAACCTATCTGGCACGAAAAAAGAATCGTAGAATTGAAATTAATGTCATTCGTGTCAAAGCGAAAGTCTAATCCCTTTGAATTTTTTTTCATTTCAGATACTATAAAATTGAGGTGAAAAATGTCCACAACTGTAAATCAAACAGATTATAAAGTAAAAGATATGTCATTGGCCGATTTTGGTCGCAAAGAAATTCAACTTGCCGAGCATGAAATGCCTGGTTTGATGGAACTTAGAAAAAAATATGGTCAAGAAAAACCATTGCATGAATATAAAATTTCAGGGTCATTGCACATGACCGTTCAAACAGCTGTTTTGATTGAAACACTGGTTGAGTTGGGAGCAACGGTTCGATGGGCATCGTGCAATATATTTTCAACGCAAGATCATGCGGCAGCCGCGATTGCAAAGGCGGGAATTCCAGTTTTTGCCTGGAAAGGGGAGACCTTGGAAGAGTATTGGTGGTGCATGGAAAAAGCATTGCTTTTTCCAGATGGATCTGGCCCCGATTTGATTGTTGATGATGGCGGCGATGCAACCATGTTGGTTCACAAAGGAAAAGAGTGTGAGCAAAACCCAAGTTTGTTGGAGCAGCCAACCGATAACAAAGAAATGGACATTGTTTTAAATTTATTAAGAGATTCAATCCAAGTGTCACCAAACCGTTGGACGACCATTGCTCAACAGATTAAAGGGGTTTCTGAAGAAACCACGACGGGAGTATTGAGACTCAATCAATTGCACCAAGAAGGTCGTTTGTTATTCCCTGCAATTAATGTGAATGATTCGGTGACAAAGTCAAAATTTGACAACTTATATGGTTGCCTTGAATCTTTAGCCGATGGAATAAAGCGTGCCACGGATGTCATGATTGCTGGGAAAACCGTTGTTGTATGTGGGTATGGGGATGTTGGCAAAGGTTGCGCTCAATCCATGCGAGGTTTTGGGGCCAAGGTGATTGTGACTGAAATTGACCCAATTTGTGCACTGCAAGCATCTATGGCAGGTTTTGAAGTGAATACCATTGAAAGCGCATTGGACAAAGCGGATATTTATGTGACCACAACAGGAAATAAAGACATCATTCGTTTAGAGCACATGAAAAAAATGAAAGACAAAGCCATTGTTTGCAATATTGGTCATTTTGA
>DBHX01000015.1:0-20502 GCA_002296285.1 bacterium UBP8_UBA817 | reverse complement strand
TTTGATAATGAAATTCAGGTTGAAGAACTTGAGGATTACAACGGCATTCGACGAGAAAATATTAAGGATCAAGTGGATGAATATCATTTTCCTGAAGGGCATAGCATTATTCTATTGGCCGAAGGGCGGTTGGTGAATTTAGGGTGTGCTACCGGTCATTCATCATTTGTAATGAGTACCTCATTCACAAATCAGGTGTTGGCTCAGATTGACTTCGTTAAAAATAACTATGAGATTGGGGTTTATGTATTGCCAAAAAAACTTGATGAGGAAGTGGCACGGCTGCATTTGGGGAAATGCAGTGCTGTATTAACAACATTGACCAAAGATCAAGCCGATTATATTAATGTTAGTGTTGAAGGCCCATATAAGCCGGATACGTATCGCTATTAGGACGCATTTTTTTGGGGGGGACTTATCCAAAGATGGGGGAGTTTAAAAAGTCTTCATTGGAATCCGATTGTTGCAATAACTTGATCAATTCTTCCATTGAATTATCACCATCCAGGTTTTTACGAAGTAAAAAAGATTTTTTAAGTACATGTTCACTAAGAAGTAATTCTTCTTTGCGTGTGCCTGAATTTAAAATATCAATGGCTGGAAAGATTCGACGGTTGGATAATCGACGATCCAAATGAATTTCCATGTTTCCTGTGCCCTTAAACTCTTCAAAAATGATATCATCCATGCGTGAACCGGTATCTATGAGTGCCGTTGCAATCACGGTTAAGCTTCCCCCATTTTCAATTTTTCTAGCACCACCAAAGAATCGTTTGGGTTTGTGCAAAGAACTGGGATCCAGTCCCCCCGATAATGTTCGACCAGAGGGTGGAACCACCAAGTTGTAAGCTCGGGATAATCGGGTAATGCTATCCAATAAAATTAAAACGTCTTTTCCACTTTCTACCAATCGACGAGCGCTTTCTAGAACCAATTCCGCAACCTTAACATGTTGCTCAGGGGGTTCATCAAACGTTGAATACACGACTTCACCATTAATGGATCGTTCCATATCGGTCACTTCTTCGGGCCGTTCATCAATAAGTAAAACCTTGATTAATACTTCGGGATGATTTTTTGTGATGGCATTGGCAATTTCTTTCATAAGGCTTGTTTTACCCGCTTTTGGTGGCGAAACAATGAGGGAGCGTTGGCCCTTTCCAATGGGACATAGAATGTCCATAATACGACCAGAAATTAAATCACCCGTGGTTTCAAGTTTTAATTGCTCATAAGGGTAGACGGGGATTAAGTTCGTAAAGAGTGTTCGTGAGGTAATATCTTCGGGGGGCTCAGAATTAATGCTTTCAACGCGAAGCAATGAAAAAAATCGTTCATTATCTTTGGGGGGGCGAACCATGCCTGAAACCAAATCTCCCGTTTGAAGTTGAAACTTCCGAATTTGAGTGTTGGAGACATAAATATCTTCGAGACTTGGTAAGTAGTTATTGGTTCTTAAAAAGCCAAATCCTTCGGAAATAATTTCCAAACACCCTTGGGCCTTGATTAATCCATTTTCATTTGGGTTGGATTGCAAAATCTTAAAGATTAACTCATTTTTCTTTAACTGATTATACTGGTCAATCTTCAGCTCTAAAGCCAGTGCATGAAGCGCACTAAGTTCAGCTCTTTGAAGCTTTACAATATCCAGTCGCTGTTCATCATCGAGATATAAATTAAATAATGACTTCTTTGCCATTTAAACCTACTTTTTAAATTGATAACTTCTTTATCGATGGATTCAATGAATAACTTGACCAGTAAAAAAATATTGGGGATGTAAATGACGTTAAACAAATAGAAAAAAATAGGGTGGGATTAACTCAGGTAGATAATGGTTTCATTGAGCGGGATATCAAAATGCTCATTATCAATGGGCATTTTGGTCGATCTTAGACTTGAAAACCTGTAATTAGAATACCCTAATGGCGTTAACATAATAATTTGTTTTGGAGATACCCTAAATTCATGGCGCAGCGTTACTTTTAGTACGTTTTCTGATGTGGACAAGGTCAGAGATAGTTTTCCAAAAGCCGTATTTATTTGGGAAATATCAATGTTGGTAAAATACATGGGGGCACAGATGTACAGGGATTTATCTTTAGAATAACTGAGTTGATTAAAAAACAAGGGAATAAAAATGGCATGATAGGAAATGAGTTTTTTGGGATATGAATGAAATGTCATGGAGGGTGATTGTGGATGATAGTACTCACCAAATGAATTGATGTTCTCCATATAGTTTTTCATTATGGTGTGGGAAACCTCAGGGGGGCATATCGTTGAGAACAACAGTTCATTTTTTTCTGAATGCCCATCAAAATGTTGCCGATTGATAACCTGGTTTTGGTTCCAATAACGATTGATTAAATGATCTGACATGGCTTTTTTTAAATCAATCGGAAGTATGGCATCAAAAGCATAATGAAATAAAAACAGTGTTTCATTTAATTTAAAGGTCGTACTTGCAGGAAAGTCATTCTTGAACGTATTTAGTAAGGTCTCATTATTGAAGATGATTTTTAAGTAATCCGTGCAAATACTATGACATTCGTTGGTTTGATTCGTAGCTAATTTATGGAACGAAAGCTTGTTTGAAATGAATTGAAATAGCATTAGTTTGATGAAAAACTGAAGATTTTTAGATGAATGAATGTGATGTTTGAAGCCTTTGATACTCAATCGTTTAATAAAATGACAAAAAGAGTCTTTGGCAATGAGTTTATGAATCTTTTTTATTAAGTTTCCCGTAATTTCAGGGGCATCGAAGCGGTATTTATGAATAAGATCGATAACAATTAAGTGGTTCAATACAATGTTTTGATTTTGACTTAATCCGGATATGGAAATGAATCTTTTCGGGTGTTTTTCGTATAATGAAAGCAATTGATCAATGTGATGATGCGCATTTAATTTAAACAGCGTTAACAGTGTAAAATAGAGCATTTCTGAGGAAAATAAGGCGGAGTTATGTTCAGTGTTAAGAAGAAAATTTTGAGTAATTAATGGAAGCTTTTGATATTGTTTCGTTAAGGATTGAAAGCCAATTTGAGTTGTTTCTGATACCTGTGGAATGATTGGTTCTGTAAATTCGGCGTTTTTTGATAAGAAAAAATGGTTAATTTTTGAAAGCGGATAGGACAATGGGGTAATGAATGCATTGGCATGTTGGATTTTTAAAATCAGTGAAAAGGACTCTTTCGGGGCCAATTGAATGTTATATGCCATTAATCCGCTGGCCAGAAAATCATCGCACTTGCACGACAAAATCATGTCCCAAGTTTTAGAGCATTCAAAAATGTTTCCCTGTTTAAAGCTCGTGCAAAGTACATTATTGGGAGACTTAGATACAGAAATAATTGAGTGATCATTAATAATCATTTGATTTGAGGATAAATACTGGATGGATCGTATGCCGCCAACCCCCTCATTGGTGAATGGAACAATCCCAAACGATAGATTTTTTTCGATGGCGGCTTGGCCATTATTTTGAATGGTAATAAATACATATGGTGCATCCAGTGCATGATCAATAGCAAGTGACATTTTATAACGGATGTCATTTTCATCGTCATGAAAATAGTCAATCATGGGTTGATCTGGATTTAATCGAAGTTCAGAATTGAAAAATGGTGAGAACGTTTCATCATCAAGGCATTGAATCGATAGGCCCCAATGCAAATAAGGAAATCCCATAAAGCCTTTGGTATTAATTTCAAGTTGATTTGATTTATTTTTTTTTCCAAAAAATGAGAATGTTTCGCGTGTGCTTGTATTTAAACAGGTAAGTTCATGAGGATGTTGTTTTGGGTGGTTAGAAAAGGGGCTTAACTGAATTTCTGCCCAGTCAGGCCAGAAGGCATTTAAATGATTAAAAATATACCGAAAGTTTAATCGAGATTGATAGATCCAGGCGGGATCGATATTTAATGGCCGTGCCAATTGTTTGTTTTGGTCACCAAATGGGCTGGTATTTAAGGATTTCCGGAGTTGACGAAGACGAATTCTGTCTTTTAGTGTGTTTACCATTAAGGAGTATTATCGTCGACATGCTTTGTTATTTCAAGGCGTATGATGCGTCGTTTTTTAATTTCTTTGACGAGTATTGATAAGTTTTTGTATCGAACAATTTCATTTTTAGAAGGAATGGATCCATGAATGCTGAGTACCAAGCCACCAAGGGTGTCATAGTCCTCATCTTCAGGAAATTCAATATCTAAAATATCTTCCAAATCACGGATGTTAATTTTTGCGTCCACATCATATTTATTGGGAGCCATTTCTGTAAACTCTGTTTGCTCATCTTGATCATATTCATCTTGAATTTCTCCCAAAATTTCTTCAACAATATCTTCAAGGGTAACAATGCCAGACATTCCACCGTGCTCATCAACCACAATCGCCATGTGGTGTTTGGATTTTTTCATTTGTTGAAGAAGCCCTTCGACGGGTTTGTACTCAGGTATGAAAACCGCGGATCGCATGAATTTTCTGATATTTGGCGCACCATCTGATGTCGGAACATTCAATAAATCTTTGGCATAAATAATACCAACAATATTGTCCATTTTATCTTCGTATACAGGAATGCGCGAGTGCCCTTCATTAATGATTAAATGAATGGCCGTTTGAACATTTTCTTTGTCTGAAATACAAATGGCATCCGTGCGAGGGGTCATGATTTCACGAACAATGGTATCAGAAAATTCAAAAATATTTGTGAGCATCTTATTTTTTTCAGATTCAATAATGCCGTCATCATGGCTAATATCAAGCATTAGTTTTAATTCATCAATGCTCAAACTTTTATTTGAAAATTCAGCTGAGGTTTTGAATACCATATTGATTAAGCGATTAAATGCATCAAATATCATAATGATGGGGTATAAGATAATAAGAAATGGGGAAATAAATTTTGATGAAAAAACGGCAAATCGTTCGGGTTCTTTCAGAGCCAAGGTTTTCGGTGTGATTTCTCCAAAAATAAGGAGGAGTACCGTAACAATAACTGTAATTGTGGGCATAATGATCGCTAAATTACTAATGTTAAGTTGATTAAATAGATCAATAATGATGGTGGTGCCAAGCGCCGAGCATGCAACATTGCAAAAATTATTTCCAATCAGTATGGCCGTAATTAATTTTGATGGATTTTCAAGTAGCCGCTCAACATCTTCTGTTTGTTTGGGGTTTTCTTTTTCAAATTGACCTTTTAATCGAATTCGATTAATGGCTGTAAATGCTGTTTCTGTTGATGAAAATAAACCGGATAACAATAAAAATACAAAAAAAATGAGAATCTTAACTATACTAACTTCCAACAAATACTCCTACCATAAGATTATACATGCTTGGCCAATAAATAAAAATGCTAAAAATAAGTGCCAAAGTGGCAACGATTAAAACGGCGCCTGAAGACATGTCTTTTGCTAATTTTGCACGATAGCTAAATCGCCGGGTAATTAAATCAATGGTTGTTTCAATGGCCGTATTAATTAACTCCACAACAAACAATAAGGCAAGTAAAACAATTAATATCCAAATCTTCACTGGGCTGGTTTGAATCCAAAACAAAGGGGTTAATAATAAAATGGACACAACCAAATGAATTTTCATATGACGCTCTCTTTTGATGGCGATAAAAAGACCTTGAATGGCCAATAAAATACGATGGAAAAAATGATATTTAGGTTTAATCATGTGTTGAGCTGGTGATAAATCGTTTCTTGCAGCTCTTTCATTTTTAGGTAGTGTTCATCAGTATCGTCATGATGCCCTAACAAATGCAGGATACTGTGAATAAGAACTGTTTTTAATTCCTGATCAAAGCTTAAGGAATATGTTGTTGAATTTTCTTTAATCACTTCAGGGCAAATGTAAACATCGCCAGTAATGGCGGCTTCAGGTGTGAGATTAAATGAAATGGTATCCGTAGGGATGGATTGTTTAAAATAGTCATTGTTCATTTTGGCCATGCTATCTTTGGGTAGCATGGTAATTTCGATGAGTTCAAATTGAATGGAGAGATGGCTGCAAATAGCTCGGACATAAGACGCAACATCTAAATCAATTGGAATGGAGTCTTGGTGATTATTAATGACCACCAATTGATTTGGCACATCACTCTTCATTATATCGGCTCTTGGTTTGGTCAATAATTTTGTTCAACTCTTCTTCATAATCCAATCGGCTGTGATAGATGCTTTTAAATATTGATAAAAACGTGGATTTGATTAATTGAATATCATTCAAGCTTAATCCAGATCGATCCAATTGGTCATCGGTTATTTTTGAAATGAATACTTTTTCAACCAGATTTTCAATTTTGGGTAATGTTGGTTTATCGATGGATCGAACAGCGGCTTCAGTGGCATCTGCAAGCATTAAAATGCCAGATTCTTTAGTGGCAGGTTTTGGTCCGGGATACCGAAAATCTTCTTTTAATGATTCATGGGACTCATCTTCTTGTGTTTGTTTGGCAATATCATAAAAAAATGACACCAATGACGTTCCATGGTGCTCCATCATAAAATCTTGTAGAATTTTTGGTAATTTATACTTTTGAGCCATTTCAACCCCATCTTTTGCATGGGCGGAAATAATGATTTTACTCATTCTTGGGCTCAAACTCTCATGAGGATTGCCCGTTGAAAATTGATTTTCAGAAAAAAATATGGGACGTTTCATTTTGCCAATATCATGAAAATATGCCCCAATTCGTGCCAAGATCACATCGGCGCCGATGGCTTCAGCCGCAGCTTCCGATAAATTGGCAACCATCAGACTATGTTGGTAGGTCCCCGGAGCATTGAGCATTAATTTTTTTAATAATGGGTGGTTTAAATTCGCGGTTTCTAATAATCCCAGCGATGTTGTAATTTTAAATGCCCCTTCAAAATATGGCAAAAATGCAAATGATAGCATGGCACATAAAAAGCCATTCGCAAAACCCATGATGCCGTTATATAAATACCAAGTGGGAGACACAATGTCCGTTAGAATACCAATTGAAAAAATAACCAAAATATTGACGATTCCAATGGCATTTCCAGAAATAACCAAATCAGATCGTTTAAAGATTTTATGGCACGAGTAAGTTGTGGTGCAAGATGCAAAAAATAAAAACAGTAAAATGTAAATATTGTTCTGGTACATAATGGCAATTAAAATCGATGAAATTGTGCCTGAAATCATGGCGATATTGGGGGTCAAAAGCAAGCATAGTAAAATAATCATGGCCGGTAATGGAATTAAAAAGTGCAGTGTATCTATAAATTTCAGGTTTGGAATTGAATAGAGTGCCAATGCAATTAATGTCACCGATAAGGTTAATGTATAGGCTAAAAAATAAGTGGACACTTGATGGTGTAATTTTCGATAAAAGTAAAAAAGAAACCGTTCAAATAAAATAAACAGCAAGGAACAAATAATAAAAATACCAATAAAGTTAATGGCACTGGTTTTAGAGCCATACAGTTTAAGTGCTTTTAAAACATCCACATGAAATTTTGTATAGCGATCACCTTTTGAAACAATAACTTGCCCTGTTTTTAACGATGTTACAAATGGCTGAATAACACTGAGTTGCTGTTCGATAATTTCTTTGGTCCGCTGTTCATCAATAAATAAGTTCGGCCGTAAAAATTGCTTGCAAATGGATGCAATCAGTTTAATTTGAGGTGTTGGGAAAAGTTCATCGTTAAGTTCGGTGATCTTTTCATCAATGGCAGAGTAATTGATATCTTTAATTCCATCTTGAAGAATGATTGATATGGAATCCATAATACTGGATTCTAAATCTGAAAGTTCACTATCAGACAATGATTGAAGGGTGGCTTGGGATTGCAGCGATAAAAAATCAAGGGTTTGTTGGTTTGAGGTATTCATTCGTAATGCCGTGAAAAATACAATGACCTCTTCAATGATTTGTTTTTGTATTGATGTGTCAATGGAATAAATCGGATTTATTAACTCACGGCGTGCATTTTTTAATTGATCTGTTTTATCAATATCTTCTTGGGTTTGAAATTCAATATATTGCGGTGAGCGAATGGTTTGTAAGGCGGGTTCACCAATGGTAATGTCCAAATTAAGTGGCATGCGAGGAGTATAAATGATGTAGGAAATGAGCAATGCCCCAAGGATGGCCAAAAATGCATTAAAGCTATTTTTTTTGAATAAATTATTTAGAAATCCATTGAACATTGTCAAACGTCCTAAACCAAGTCATTTGACGCTTGGCATATTGATATGAGTGCTGTTTTATTTTTTGAATCATTGTGTCTTTATCATATTGTTTCTTGAAGTATTGAATGACTTCTTTATATCCAATTGCTTGAAATGCAGGGGATGTGATATCGTATTTTTCCATTAAATATTTCACTTCGTCAACCAATCCTTTCGTAATCATTTGATGAACCCTCTCATTAATCCGATCTTTCAATGGTTCTTTTTCGATCAAAATACCAGTGACTTTATATTTTGATGTGTCGAGTGGCGTCGATGAGAATAACTTTGATGGCGGTACGTGATAAATCTCATGAAGCTCTAAATACCGTTGAACACGGGGCATGTTTTGATAGGGGGTTTTATCCGCAAGTATTGGGTCAATGGCTTTAAGTTGATTCCAAAGATCTTTGGGGTCGCCCTGTGGCCGTTGATCGATAGGAAGTCGTTGTAAAGGGTGGTACCCATACAACAATGCCTTGATGTACATGGCACTTCCTCCGCAAATAATGAGTGGGCCGGAATTTGACTTAAAAACTTCGGATACCTTATCTAAGAAGAGTTGGACTGAAAATGCTTGGGTTGGTTCACATATGTCAATTAAATGGTGCCGTATCCCCTTCATTTCAGTGTGTGTTAATTTTCCGGTACCAATATTAAATTCTTTGTAAACTTGGAATGCATCTGCGGAGATTATTTCGGCGGATTGTTTCTCTGCGATTTCAATGCTTAAGTCTGATTTTCCGCTCGCTGTTGGACCGATAATGACATGTGTTTTTTGGCTCATAACAAAGTAAAATTGATGATTATATTATACATAAAATGGGTATAATAGAATAGGAGGGGTTATGGATAAAGATCACTTATTCATTTTAAGTTATGTCATTGTCTTAGGAGAGTTGTTTTTCTTTACAGTAGAGGGCATCGAGAAAAATGATGAAACAATTAATCAATTATTGGGTGATTTGTATAAAAACATATCATTTAATTGACAAGTTAATTTAATCCATCAATCATGGTTGAATGAGCTACGCGCTAGTTGATATTGGGAACACATCCTTAAAAGCGAAGGTATTTAAGGGGAAAACAGAGGCATATTCATGCACTCTCGGAACAGATCCTCGATCATTGGCCTTGTTTTTTGCCCAATTGAAGATCAAACAATACTTGATATCCTCAGTTGTTCCAAGCCTCAATGAAAAAATTCAAGAACTGGCGGCTTCAAAGGCCTATTTTTTGACGCATGAGCATTTTTTAGATTTAAAGGTTCTTGTTAAACCCTTTACAAGTGTTGGCATTGATCGACTGGTCAATGCGGTGGCAGTACAGCATCGATGGAACGCCAATGCCATTATTATTGATATTGGCACCGTGGTCACATTTTGTCGGGTCAAAAAAAATGGGGAGTATTTGGGCGGTGTTATTGTTCCAGGGTTTCAAATGATAAGAGATGCATTATTTCAAGGGGCGGAGCAACTTCCCTTGGTTGACTTTCCTCATCAAAAACCAAGCGTTATTGGTCAGTCAACAAAAGGTGCCATGGCATCGGGATTATTTTATGGGACCATCAAAATGATCAATGGCATCCAAAAGGAAATCAAGAAAGGTGAAAAAAATATTTCAACAATTATCACCGGGGGAATTCCAAGTGCCTTGCTTCCATACATTGATCACGATATATATGAGCGAGACTTGCAGTTTGATGGACTAAGAATCTTGCACGCCAAATTAAACGTATCCAATTAATTTGAGATTAAATGATTCACGAGTCCCAGTGGGCGTGCCCCAAAATTAGAGATTACAACCGATGAAATTTCATTGGCTTTTTTAGCCGCCACTTCAATGGACGTTGTTTGCGACTTTTGCGCAAGGTAGGTGCCAGCAAAGGCATCGCCTGCACCCGTGGTATCGATGGGTTGAATGGGGGTTGTTGGGCAATGTGTCATTCCTGTTGAATGGATGATGTACGCGCCATTTTTACCATCAGTGACAATGGTTTCTTTAGCCAATGGGGCAAAAAATAGTTGAATGTCATCGATATCGTTTGATTTTGAAAGGGTGCTGGCTTCTTGAAAATTACAAAAAATAATATCCAGTTGCATCTGAAGGATGGCATGAAATCGATCATGAAAAAATGAAATTAACCCAGCGTCAGATAGCGTGAAGGCAATGTCGGTATGATGTGCTTTAGCGGTTGGAATAATGTGGTTGCAAATTAAGTCATAGCAATGATCATCGGCAACCAAATACCCCTCAATGAACAGTTGTTTCGCATCTGCAATGAATGGAAGCAGCGCATCCACCGATTTAAATTGGTTGCTGACCCCCAAATAGGTTAGCATGGTTCGCTCCCCATCCGGTGTGATCAGTACCAAACAACACCCCGTGTCGCCATCAATTTTTGTTTGATCAAATGATTGATGAATGCCAATGGCCTGGTAATCTTCAATAACAAATTGTGATAAATGGTCGGACCCAACAACGCCCAAATGGTGAACATTTAAGCCCAGTTGCTTTGAAACAAAGAGGCTATTGGCCGCAGATCCACCATTGCATAAATGAACATTGTCGCCAAGCGAAGCACGCAACTCATTTCGCTTTTGTTGATCAATCAGTGTCATGGATCCTTTTTCAATGCCCAAATCTTTAAGGGTGGACTCTGAAACTTTGTATTCCATATCAACAATGGTATTTCCAAATGATACTAAATCAATGGGTTTGTGTGATGGCATGATAATCCCTTTCTGATAAAATGGCGCCGTTTGGCCACTCTTTTACAGTTTTATCGCGTTTCCAGGACCGCTCACAACGATGTTCATCGCTTAGGTCTTGAATTGCAATGGTTTCAATTGTGGAAAATTCAACCCGTGAGACTCCGAAAATGTCCGCCAAATCGGGTAAGAATTCACGGATGGAAAGCGATTCTGGTAGCTGAACACCGGCATCCAAACTATTCTCAATGCCATTTGATTTTGCATTTTCCAACGCTTTTTGTACGGTTTTTCTTGTTTCCATGACAAGGTCCCAGTTGGCTGGGTTGGTAAAGGATATGTGAAGTGCGGATGTGCCTTGAATGCTATCTGAATTTGCATGCAGGGATTCCATAACCTCGTCACAGGTATGCGGAAGAATTGGGGTTAATAATCGAATCAAAACTTCAAGAATAATTCGCAATGTCATTTGAGCCCGAATTCTTCGTTCAGAATCCAGTGCATCACAGTACATTCGATCTTTAATAGTGGATAGATAAAAAGACGATAGTGTGTCATTGCAAAAATGATAAATGGCAGAATTTGCTTCTCTAAACTGATAGTTTTTGTAATGGTTAAGGGTGGTTTTTTCAAATTGATCCAACAACGATAATACGTAAGCATCAATGGTGTCAGCGGGGAATGATTGAGCGCTTTGTAAGCACGTATGAATGTCTGTTGAAAACCCATATAAATTACTGAGTAAAAAACGAATCGTATTCCGAATCTTTCGGTATAAATCTCCCGCTTCCTTAAAAAATGACGCGTCCACTTTAATATCATTTTCATAGCTGAGTGAACTAACCCACCATCGAGTTACTTCAGCCCCATGGTTTTTAAGGATGTCATCCACCGTGAGTGCATTTCCGGATGATTTGCTCATTTTTCGACCATCTTTATCCACAATAAAGCCATGCGTTAACAATGCTTTAAATGGTGCTGAATGGTTCACCGCTAAGGATGGAAGTAACGATAAATGAAACCAACCCCTGTGCTGATCAGACCCTTCCAAATAAAGATCAGCTTGGCTGGCATGTTGACGTTCGTTTAATACCGCATGCCATGAAGATCCAGACTCAAACCAGACATCAAAAATATCATTTAACTTTTTTGCAGTGGCGCAATCAAAAGGTTGTGGGGCGGAGGCATCTGACGATGGGTCATACCCATCCAATAATTCTTGAGCTGTTGATCGAAACCAAACATCAGATCCGGCCGAATGTATTTTTGAGGATATATGGCGAACACTTTGCTCAGTTAATAAAATGTTCCCCTGATCATCTTGAAATGCTGGAATTGGGAGCCCCCACGCCCGTTGCCTGGAAATGCACCAGTCGGGCCGTGCCTCTAACATACCGCGAAGGCGAGATTGTCCCCAATCTGGGTAAAAGGCAATGTCGTTATCAATCGAATGAAGCGCCATGTCGCGCAACGACTGGTTGGTGCTTTTAAGCGGCGTATCAACCCCGATGAACCATTGGTCAGTGCTTCGAAAAATAACAGGGGTTTTTGATCGCCAGTCATGCGGGTAAGAGTGAACAAAATCGTTATGAAAAACCAGGCAATTGACGTCCTTTAGTTTGTCGACAATCATGGCATTGGCCGACCAAATCAACTGGCCTTGAATCCATTCGGGGACGGTTGAATCAAACGTGCCATCGGCCAAAACGGGGCAATAGGTATCCAATCCATTGGCTTGACCCAATAAGTAATCGTCGGTGCCATGCCCAGGGGCAATATGCACCAACCCTGTACCATCCTCAGTGGTAACAAATGGGGCGACCAACAGCGGGGATGGTCGATCAATGAAAGGGTGTTCTGCAACAAGGCCAGCCAATTGATCCGTGGGTATTGGTTGCGTACTATCAATGGTGGTGAATTCTTGGATATAACTCACACGATCGGCGGCAACAATGCAATGGTCCCCACCGATGTTGGCCAAAACATAGTCAATTTGATCCCCATAGGCAACGGCGAGATTAGCTGGAAGTGTCCAAGGTGTGGTGGTCCAAATGATGGCAAATACAGGCGCATCAATGGGTAATGGATGGTCATTAATTTTAAATTTTACAGCCACACTTGTCGATGTTTTGTCCATGTATTCAAGTTCAGCTTCAGCCAATGCGGTTTGATTGGCAATGGACCAGTGCACGGGTTTTAATTGCCTGAATACCAACCCTTCTTTGACCATGGATGCAAAAACATTTAGCACACTCGATTCATAACTGGGCTGAAATGTTAAATAAGGCTGGTCATAATCAGCGACAGTAAGAAGTCGTTTCATTTGTTGGGATTGCAATTTAATGAATTTTTCAGCATATTTTTTGCATTCATTGCGAATGGCCAATCGTTCTTGATCGGGGGGTAACGTTGCTAATTTCTGTTTTTTTTCTTCGGTAAGTTCAGACAGGACTTTGTGCTCAATTGGAAGCCCGTGACAATCCCAGCCTGGGGTGAATGCACAATGCTTGCCCAATAGCATTTGGGATCTAACCACCAAATCTTTTAACACTTTATTGAGTAAGTGGCCAATATGAATTGAGCCATTGGCATAGGGGGGGCCATCATGAAATATGAACTTTGGCAATGATTCGGTTTTGGTTTGCAACCATTCATATAGATTTAACTTGTCCCATTTTTTTAATCGTAACGGTTCATTTTGACCGAGGTTGGCTTTCATTGGGAAATCTGTTTTTGGTAAATTTAGGGTGTCTTTAAATGCATTTTTAACTTGGCTCATACATGAAAGTATACCCAATTGATTCTGGCTCTTCAATTGATCCATTGGTTTCATGTCTTAAGAAACAAGCGGGCATTTCAAAAACCCTATATTTTGGATTCAACTAATCCCGGCTTTCAGATATAATATTTTTGTGGAATCAATAAAAATCTTTAGCATTACGAAGAAGTTAAACAATGATTTAACGACACCCATGGCGGCCTATTTAAAATTAAATGAGGTGGATGCGTTTTTTTTGGAGAGTGTTGAAAAAGGGGAAGCCGTTGGTCGTTATTCCATGATTGGCCTTGAGCCGTTCATTAAAGTCCAAGGATACGATGATTATATGGCCTTGCTTCGAGATGGAACAAAAGCCATCTTGGATGGTGACCCATTAAATAATTTGAATTTATTCTATAAAAATATGACCCATATTCAACAGGGCGAGACCCCAGTAAAAAATGGTTTTTTTGGCTATTTCAGTTGGGAAGTTATTGGCGCCATTGAATCCATTGACATTCAACGCCAGAGTAATCAATTATTTGAGTTTCAAATTCCAAAAAAATTATTGGTATTTGATCATGCTCAGCAAGCGATTTACATCACCATTACCAATGGGGTTGAATCGGATGGGGCCCGTGAAATTCAGGATTTATTAAATAAAATTGATGCGCCAATGCCATTGGGCGTTCATTCAAGCATTCCAAAACCATCCAATATTCAATGGGATGACGTGTTGTCCAATTGGACAAAAGACGACTTTGAAGATGGGGTTGAGACAATCAAGCATCATATTAAAGAGGGAGATATTTTTCAGGGCGTTATTTCCCAAAAATTTACGGTCAAAAGCCGGAAGGACTCACTGTCTGTATACCGAGCACTTCGGCACATTAATCCATCCCCTTATATGTTTTACTTCAATTATGGGGACGTGAAGATCATTGGGTCATCGCCTGAGATTTTGGTGAAGGCAACGGATGGCGTGGCGACGGTTCGTCCCATTGCAGGGACTCGCCGAAGAACCTATGATAATGAAGATGCGTTGATTGAAGATTTGAAAAATGATCAGAAGGAAGTGGCAGAGCACATCATGCTGGTTGATTTAGGTCGCAATGATTTGGGTCGAGTATGCCAATATGATACAGTTAAAATCTCAGGATTGATGTCAATTGAAAAGTATTCACATGTGATCCATATGGTGACCAATGTGGATGGAGAATTAAAAAATAACATGACCCCAATTGATTTGTTTAAGGCCACGTTTCCTGCGGGAACGGTCAGTGGGGCCCCAAAAATACGCGCCATAGAAATCATTAATTCGGTTGAGCCAGACCCTCGCCATATTTACTCTGGTTCCGTAGGGTACTTCAATTTGGATGGGGACATGGATTTTTGCATTGCCATTCGATCCATCATTGCGGATGAAAACGGGTACACGGTTCAGGCGGGGGCGGGGGTTGTGAATGATTCGGTCCCTGAAAACGAATACAATGAAACAAAAAACAAAGCACAAGGTGTGCTGATGGCGTGTTTTGATGAGGAGACGGTATGATTTTGGTCATCGATAATTACGATTCATTCACTTACAATTTGGTGCAATACATTGGGGAGGTATCATCCGACATTAAAGTTGTTAGAAATGATGAGATATCTGTATCAGCAATGGCTGAATTAAATGTGAGTCATATCGTCATATCACCCGGTCCTGGGCGGCCAAGCGATGCTGGCATTTCATTGGATGTTGTGAAAGCCTTTCACGATCAAATTCCAATATTGGGTGTGTGTTTGGGGCATCAAGTGATTGGTGAAGCATTTGGTGGAACCATAACCTATGCCAAAGAGATTATGCATGGGAAAGTATCCCCAATTTATCATAAAGCCGAGGGGATTTATCAGGGCATTGAGAGCCCTTTTAATGCAACCCGATATCATTCTCTGATCATTGATAAAAAAGATTTTCCAAGAAAAGAGCTGTTGGTTACATCCAAATTAAAAGATGGCACCATCATGGGTGTGCAGCACAAAAAGTTTCCAGTGATTGGAATTCAATTTCATCCAGAAAGCATCCTTACGGATCATGGAAAGCAATTAATTAAGAACTTTTTGACCGCTTATTAAAACGGTTTTCTAAATGGGGGGATTACTTTTCAATAACGCAAGTGGTATCAATGCCGCCACGCGTGTTGTAGATGGTGCTAATTTTTAAATATGGGGGGTTGAGCAGTTGATGCAAGTCATCAAAAATTCGATGGGTGACATGTTCTTGGTAGATGCCCACATTTCGAAAGCTGGTGATGTAGTATTTGAGCGATTTTAGTTCCACAATTTTTTCATAGGGCTCATAGTCAATCATTAATTGGCCATAATCTGGCAACCCTGAAAACGGGCATACGGCGGAAAATTCAGTGGTTGAATAATTGATTTTTTGTGGGTGCCCTTCATACGGGAACGTTTCCAAGAGTTCAACACGAATGGCTGATTCTGATTCAAAGGGTAACGTTAATCCTTCCGCTTGTGCCATGGAGCAATTATTTCGAATCTTATGGTCATTGTCAAGACAATTAAGGGGGTTGTCAGTCTCAGTTTTTTTTGCGAGAATATAAATTGATAGCGCGGGGTGGAGCAGTGGTAGCTTGTCGGGCTCATAACCCGAAGGTCGCAGGTTCGAGTCCTGCCCCCGCTACCAAGATAAATTTTGCGATTCGCAGCATTTAATGTTCGGGTCTGTAGATTTCGTGACTATACCCTCTCATGAAAATGCATCGCCTCATCAAAATTTATTCCTTGGTCCTTTTGCTCCACTTTTTATAAAAGTATTAATTATGTAAAAGATTTAACTGGAAAAAACTTGTCACCGTGTTATGAACTTTAAAGAACGAATTTACATTTCTTTTCAATATTCGTTGAGCCTCTGCCAGAGCAACTGCACCGGCATCACTAATGTTGGCATTTAAAAGATAAAGCTGCTTAAGAGTTGTGTTGCTTTTTAATGCCTTTGCCAAAATTTTTTCCGCAAAATCACCCTTATTAATTTTGATCAAAGTTTGTAACTTAGCATCGGCTTTTTTCGAGAGGCGAATGTCTCTGCCAGAGGCAGAAGAAAGTCATAAGGTGTTGCGAGAAAAAACGCGATGCCCCCGCTACCAACCATTAATTAAAAATTGCAAATCGCCAGAACATAAATGGTTGATGGGAAGCGGTCGCAGGGTCGGCTTTTTGAAGAAAGAGTCATTGCGCTACCTCATAGAATATGGCAACGGCATCGGGTGGAGGTTGTGGCAATGGGCGGGCTTAAATCGGGGGCATGCGGCATGTCAGGCGATAAAGGGGCCCTCGGTTCCAATCGCGGCGAAGGGTTGGGATGGCCAGAAATTTCAAATGACTGAAGCACTGAAATAACCTGATGGTGGTCACGTTCTTGCGCTAATTGAAGGGGCGTTACCCCTATCAAATTCTCTCGGTTCAAATGGGGGTATTCTCGCATCAACAGTGTTACAATACCGACACAACCATACTGGGCGGCAACATGAAGAACGTTACGCCCATAGGTATCAGTCAAATTTGAATCCGCACCCTTTGATAGGAGTAATTGAATTGCGTTATAACGCCAATGCTGAGCGGCATAATGGATGGGGCGCATGTCATAAGGGCCGCTTATGTTAATATCTGCGCCACAATCAATCAGTGCTGTTATCGACGGGTGGTGATTGTATTTAACCGCCACATGCAAAGGGGATTGTCCGTGCCCATTGAGATGGTTAAGATTGGCATGTCTTAGCGCATGAATAACATTAACGTGATTGTTTTTTGCGGCCACATGAAGGGCTGTTTCATATCCGTGATCTTGCGCATTACAATCAACCCCATGGATTAACAATTGAGTAACAAAATCCGCAGCACCATATTGTGCGGCAACATGGAGTGCCGAGCGCCCCATATCATCTTTATATTTTCGGATTTCAGAATGTTTGGCCAATTGGTCGAGCAACATGTCCCGCTCATCTGGTGGTAATGAGTTGAATGTGGGGGACCGAAATAACGAAGATAAAGGGGATTGTCCCAATGGTCGCCCTTGTTGGATTAACCCAAAAACCAGTGTTTTGATTGCGACGATTGTCTGGGGTATTTCGTTATCTTGACTTGTATTTGACAGCCAATCCAATGCGGCAAGGCATGTGTGAAGGTCCGGTAGAATGGATGGGCGATGATCATCGGCCATTGGCAGTGAATCGTTCATGGCAAGAAAAACCAATGATATGTATGGCGGTTCAGTTTGGCGATCCAAATAGTCTTGGTTGTCCAAACAAAAGATTGATTGAAGACTATCCTTGGTAATCAAAAGGGGGGGGGCGATGAGGCGCATTTGCAATCGATTGAGTTGGGGCCCCTTGTTGAGAAATCAATGATTGATTATTTGAACCTGTAATGGGTCTTAGCATAATATGTTTCTTTTCACCCCATCATGGGGCATTGATGTAAGTTAAGTACCGGTAGTTAAACCACAGATGGTAAAGCCAGCGCTAGGATATTGCGTATTAATGAGCAATATGTACTGATTTAATCGTTAAAAAAAGATGGTGGGTTCCAGCCCCACAACGTTGCCCCATCTGTAAAAAGGATGCCTTGGTACGAGCTGGCTGTGGCCAATTCTTGGTTTTTTTTAAGGCAACGTATGGTGTGAATTTTTTGTTTCATAGTATTACGTCCATTTGAATGTATATCGTAATAAATAATAGATTTCTTTCAAGAATTATGTCATTAAATAAATCCATAATAGGAATAAACGTAAAGCCCAGGCAAAAGCTATTGATCGTATCAAGTTTGTTGGTTTACTATACCCTCATGGAATCACGTGCCATTGTTTTATTGTCTGGGGGGCAGGACTCGGCCACGTGTTTGGCCATTGCGGCCAATGAGTATACCAATATTCATTGTGTGTGTTTTGATTATGGGCAACGCCACCAAATTGAAATTGAATCATCAAAACAGTTGGCCAAATTGGCGGGGGCCACATTTCAATGTGTTGATTTAAGATTTATGTCAGGCCTATCAAATTCGGCATTAATTCATGCGGATCAGCCCATTGTGGAAGCCCCTGGCGAATTGCCCAGCACCTTTGTACCCGGTCGAAATGCACTATTTTTAACAGTGGCCGCCATGATTGCGTATCAAAAACAATCGGATGTCATTTATACCGGGGTGTGTCAGACCGATTTTTCAGGATACCCAGATTGTCGAGAAGCCTTTGTTAGCTCACAGCAAGCCACCATCAATTTGGCCATGGAAACCGACATTCAAATTAAAACACCGCTCATGCACTTAACCAAGGCGCAAACAGTGATTAAAATGAACGAATTGGGCCGATTGGATTGGTACAAGGAAACGCATACCTGTTACGAAGGGACTCGACCAGCCTGTGGGAAATGCCCAGCATGTCACCTTAGATTAAAGGGGTTTCGTGACGCAAATATTGCCGATCCGTTAGCGTATCAATCAGAAACGTAAGGATTAAGTTTAATCGGTTACAGTAGCCATCGTTATAGGGATCGATTTTTAAATGAACGATCCAATGATCGTTTTAATTCACGGTCTTTGATGCTGGCCCGTTTATCAAATTGTTTTTTTGATGAGCCAATGCCAATTTCAACTTTGACTCGCCGCCCTTTAAAGTAAACCTTTGTTGGAATAGCATATAGTCCTTCACGTTCAATTTGCTGAATAATTTTAGAGATCTCTCGGCGATGAAGGAGCAATTTTCGATCACGATTTGGGGACAGGTTTTGACGATTGCCTTGTTCATATGGAAGAATATTTGCATTCACAAGGTAAACTTCATGATCTTTAATTCGAATATAGCTTTCGTGAATGGTCATGTGACCATTGCGTATGGATTTCACTTCGCAACCAATCAATGAAATCCCGGATTCAATGGTGTCTTTAATGGTATAATTAAAATACGCTTTTTTATTTTTAACGAGCACGTCATTACTATATTTTTATTTTTAAGGAAGGTCAAATAATGAGAACAATAAACATGGTCATCATCACCTGTCTTTTTTTCATAGGGACAGTCAGCTTTGCAAGCCCAAATGCATTAAAATATGTGCCAGGGGTGAAACTTGGAAAAGGGGTTATTGCATTAATGAACGATGTTGAGTATGAGCGGCATTTATTTCCGTTTACGACAGGATATATTCGTTTTGGTGGGGCAAACTTTGATGTGTCGGGCACAAATTCAGTGCAGGCTAAATTTAGTAATTTTGGTGTTGGTATGCGGTACAATTTGCTATTAATGACCATTGGCACAGGAATTGAAACGAGTCAGATAACCTTGGAAGACACCTTGTTGGGAACTCAAGCCAAAGGCACCATATCGGGAGTTGTGGTGGATGTTGGGAAATCATTTGGGTTGGGGCCATTGTCGGTGGGGACAAGAATTGGGGTTCAGTTGGCAACCAATCAGATTGATCATTCTGGCCTCAATCTTGGGGATCTTAGCGGGAATGCATCCGGCGTAATGGTAAAGTTTGAGTGCCATGCCGGATATCATTTTTAGATTCTATGAATATTGGAATATTTAGTTTTTTTAGTAAAAAATTATATGTATTGATTTTTATTTGGTTTAAATTATAATATTCGGAAAATGTAAAGCTCTGAGCTTGGTAAATGAATGCTGAGTATTGATTTTTTAAATCAAAAAAATTAAAATGGGCAAAAAAAATATAAAAATAATCTAATTTAATTGAAAATCCTTATGATTTTTTAGTTAGATAATGTCGTCAGAAGATTTTAGCCCAAATCACAATA
>DBHX01000063.1:11166-32856 GCA_002296285.1 bacterium UBP8_UBA817 | reverse complement strand
GCTCTTCCGATCTCTGAAAAATTATTGGGTCGGGGGGATATGTTGTATATGCCCACAGGCGTATCCAAGCCAGACCGAGTGCAAGGGGTGTTTGTTTCTGAAGAAGAGGTGAATGCCGTGGTTAAATTCATTAAGAAACAAGCGGCCCCAAATTATTTGGATGAAATATTGGAAGTGGAAGCTGACGAACCCAGCGAATCAAACGCTAATGAATCTGGGGATTCAGATAAAGATGCACTGTTTAATCAAGCCAAGGAAATGATTCAGTCAACGCAATATGCGTCAACATCATATTTGCAACGAAAGCTTCGCATTGGCTATAACCGTGCCGCTCGCTTAATGGATGAGTTGGAAGAAGCCGGGGTTATTTCGAGTTATGATGGGGACAGTAAGACCCGCAACGTATTGCCAAGTTAGCGTGAGATCTGAATTTTTTTGCCACTCCCTTCATTTTTCTAGTTAAATTTGATAAAATTCCGATGGAGAATGTGATGAAACAAAAATTTCAATTGGCGATTCAATGCATAAAAAAAGTAACCAAGCTAATTTCAAACTATTGTGAATGGTAGTTTGAAAAAGATCGTTGCTTTAGCGCAACTTGTTGATGATGGGTTGGTGCATGATCTTTCCAACTTGTGCCTCGAATTAAATATTCTTTTGTGTATTCCAGAGGAGAATTATAAACCATATTCAAATTATACAGATGAATAGATTCATCGCCTTATTGAGATGTGGCGTTCAAATTGTAATTCGCGTATGATTTCTGTTGAAGGTGTGACGGTTGAACTGGTGCATGCTTTGCGATTAACGTTTGAATCGTTAATCAATTTAAAATATTCCTTCCTTGAGGTTGATTCTTCTGATTTTGATTTAATGAATATGTGGAAGAAATCATGAAATATAAACGTCAAGATGCTCACCAGGGGGTGGAACATCGTTTTTTTGTTGATTCTCATGTCCAATTTGGGGCATATACAAATGCCGAACAGTCTTTAATGCTTCGCTTTATCTATGAGTGCACGCATAATGCAAGTAAATATGCCGCGGATAAAACATGGCAGTGGGTTATTTAATATCGTGCAGATTTTTTGGTATTAGAATGGCGGGATAATGGGAGCGGATTTGAAATTTCAAGTGATGGAAAACTTCAAATTAAAAGTCAGAGTGGCATTGGGTTGATCGGATTGGCGGCGGCGGCTTCTCAAAGGGGGGGACAGGTGACTTATGAAAATAATTTAGGTGCCGTAGTGACGTTGATGCTTCCTAAAAAAACAATAAAATCCAATGGATGGTTTCATTGTTGTGTCGCATTTTAAGTTCAGCCTTTTGGGGATTCCGCTTCTTTGTTATAATTTGTAAATGGATTCAAATAAATCATCAATTACATTAGGGCTCATTGGATTTGGCAATGTTGGGCAAGGGGTGCATTCGATTGTTCAAACCAATCAAGGCATGATTCAAGATCGATTGGGCCAAGCGGTTCATATTAAGACCATTTGTGTTCGAAATATTGATAAGTACAAAGGGTTGGCGAATGGGGCTGAGTTAACAACGGATGTCAATGATATTATTAATGACCCTGATATTGATATTGTGGTTGAAGTGATCGGTGGGGAGACCCCTGCGTATGACTACATTACAGAGGCATTAAAGCATAAAAAGTATGTGGTGACGGCCAATAAAGAGTTGATTGCCAAGCATAAAAAAACATTTTTTGAATTGGCGAAACAAAATGATGTTGATATCTTTTTTGAGGCTTCTGTTGGGGGTGGGATTCCCATCATTAAATCCTTTAAGGTGGGGTATTCAGCCAATCAAATTGAATCGGTGTATGGCATTTTAAATGGCACCACCAATTTTATTTTGACTAAGTTATTTGAAAATAAGCAAGAATTTGCAACCGTGTTAAAGGAAGCCCAAGACTTGGGATTTGCAGAATCTGATCCCACAGCCGATGTATCGGGATTGGATGCCGCTTATAAAATTGTTATTTTGACGGCCGTGGCATTGAAGTTAAACATTCAGATTGATGATGTCTTTTATGAAGGCATTGATCAAATTCAATTGAAGGATATTCAATACTTAGATGAATTGGGCTATCGCGTGCGGTTGATTGCCAAGGCCAAGCGAATGGCTGAGGGTGTGTTTGCTGCGGTGTACCCGACGGCGATCCCATCGGAGCATCCGTTATCTACGGTTCGCAATGAATTTAATGCCATTTATTCCACTGGGAACATGGTTGGGGAATCCATGATTTATGGTAAAGGTGCGGGCAGTTTGCCAACGGGGTCCGCGGTGATGTCCGATATTTTAGATATTGCCTTTGATATTTATACGCATCATTCACGACGGAATTTAGAAACAAAAATAGACCCAACATCCGTGTTGGGAATTGATCAAAATGAGACCCAGTTTTACGTTCGTTTGTCTGTAAAAGATGAAACGGGGGCGCTTGAAAAAATAACAACGGCATTTAAAGATGCCAATATTAATATTTCTAATATTATTCAAAAAGAGCGCTTGGATGGTCATGCCCAAGTGGTCATTTTAACGGATGTTGTGAAAGAAAAAACATTTAATGCGTTAAAGGCGACCATGTTGGATACAGATGTGATTCACGCCATTGATGCGGTGATTCGTGTTGGTCTTTAGTGGCCATTAAATTAATTGTTGGGTTGGGGAATCCAGGGGACGCGTATGTGAACACCCGTCATAATATTGGGTTTAAATTGATTAATGCCTTGGTGAAGGCATCAACGATTGGCGCGTCTAAAAAAGCAACGCTTAAATCTCATGTTTATTCAGTGGCATTTGGTGAGCACAAAATGTTTGCGATTAAACCTCAAACGTATATGAATTTGTCAGGGGAAGCGGTGGTTGCTGTGATGAACTTCTACAAACTTAACCCGTCTGAAATTTGTGTTGTGACCGATGACTTGGATGTGCCATTTGGAAAAGTCCGCGTTCGTGCCAAGGGTGGGGCGGGGACGCACAATGGCATGAAGTCCGTGATTCAACAGTTGGGTACTCAGGAGTTTATGCGAATGCGATTGGGGATTGGCCCAAAGCCAGAATTTATGGATTCCAAAGATTTTGTGCTTCAGAATTTTACCGCAAGTGAGCGAGATGTGTTGCCAGGGATGGTAGCTAAAATTTCAGCTCAGCTGATTGATCACCTGAATGAATCGGTGGATGTGATGATGAATCGATTGAATCCGCTTACTTATCTTGAAAACGATATCAAGGCAGGCGATTCAAGAGGGACTTAAAAAATATTTTGAGATGAAGGTGTTGTAGTGGAAAAAAAGACTCTGAGCAATTTAACCCCATTTCTTTCTTTGATATGCTTAAACGCCATACGCATAATTGGCGAAAGATTAAATACGACCCCTCAAATAAATTAAATGAGCATAAAAAAGCCATTCAAGGGTTCAAAAATGAATGGAATAATCAGGCTAAAAAATGCATGGAAGAGGGTGTGGAAATTCCTGCAATCGATTATCAAGACAAAAAAATGGCAGATGATGTAAGAATCACGGAATTACTTGTTATGGAATATGAACGCCCAAATCTTGACGATGGCAATGGATTTGTTTCAATGGTACCCGAAGTAAAAATTGATTTTTGTAATATGACATTTGGTAAGGTGAATTTTAAAGACACCGTGTTCAATGTTAAGGCCAAACATAATAATATTTACATTTCATTTGATGGATCAACATTCATCGGCCATGCTTGCTTTGATGGCGTAACTTTTGAAGCGTCGGTTTATTTTGAAGGCGTCACATTTTCAAAAAATACACATGAAACAAAGTCTAATGGTGATGTTCAATTTAAACATGTGAAATTTAAAAATTATGTAACGTTTCAAAGGGCAGTATTTCATCAAGATGTACTATTTTATAAATGTGAATTTAACGAAGATGTGCTTTTTTACAATGCTAGATTGATGGCAGAAAGTAATTTTTCAAATTTAAAATTTAGTTCACAACATACTTTGTGTTTTGACCATGTAAAAATAAACGATCGTCTTTGTTTTCAAAATACTGACTTTTATTCGGTTAATTTTAATGGCATTAACATTATCGATATTTCAAATGTTCGTGAAGAACTTAGTCAGAATAGAGAAATATTTGAAACCAATTATTGTGGTGTAATTATAGATCAAACGTATTATGAAATTAAAGCGGCTACATTTAATGAAAAATATGCCACACTTTCACTTTCGGAAGATAAAAAAATTGAGTTTAAGTCTTGTATTTATGAAACTGCTACATTTGATGAAAAAAAATTAAAACAAGGGCAATATTTCTTTGTGTATAGGGGATTTGATAAAGGGAAGATTGAATTTAATCAAGTTAACTTCTTAAACCGTGTTGACTTTCTTGGTTGTTATTTGCACTCTTCACGCTTTAATAATGTCACATTTATTCATAGGTTTAAATTTGTAGACAATAAAGTGGGAAATTTGTTTTGTGACAGCGTATTTTTTAATATCTTTTTAATTAATTCTAATATAGATGAGAGGCCTGATTTTTCAAAGGCAATTATTTCAGGTAGTGGGATAGTAATTGACCGTGATAGTTGGCGTGAGCAACCCAAAGATCCCAACTCATTAAATGAAGGTGCATATCGTTGGTTAAAAAATTACTATAATCAACAAAATGATCATGAACGAGAACAAGAATATTTTGCGTTAGAGATGGAAGCCATATATAAGAATTTGTCGAGTGGGACGCACAAATTTGTATTCTGTTTTTATAAACTTTTTAGTAACTACGGAACTTCTTACAAACGGCCGCTAGTTACCTTGGGGGGTATTTTTTTATTATATTGGCTTATTGAAGATTGTTATTCAAAGCCTTATTGGGCAAATGAATTTAATATCAAAGTTATCTTTCCCTTTATACAAACTGGGAAACCCATTGATGGCCCCCTTGAGGTTCTTATTTCAATATTCAGCCCTATATTTTTGTTCCTTTTTGGTTTAGGTATAAGAAGCCGATTTAAATTACGATGATGCAAATGGATAGCAAACAATGAACAGAAAGAAGTTACCCAATTTCACAGAAGGTTTAGTGGAATATTTTATGTAAAACTCATTACAACAGTTGAATTAAAGAAATTCAATGCTTAAATTCTTTTGTACCACGTTCCTTTACCAACGCCATGTTTCTCAAGAAGGTTTAGTTCAACAAGCTTTTTGAGATTTATTTTCACCGTGTTTTTATTCATATTCTGATGTTTTGAGTCATCGTTACTTTGCAATGTTGTCACTATAAGAATGGCGCATTCAGTGATGGTTACTTTGATGTCATCACCCAAACGCCATCCCATTTCTTAGGTTTTTTGGCTTTTAATACGTCACAGCGTTTTAAGTACATTTTGGCGGCGATATCATTGGGGTTGGCTTTTAAAACCCCTTTAAATTGTTTGATGGCTTTATCCCAGCTCCCCTCTTTGTAAAGTTCAAACCCTTGGTTAAAAATTCCCAATGCATCCACCATGTTGGGGAATGATTCATTGGTATGGTAGTCCAGCACTTCATAAA
Organism: bacterium UBP8_UBA817; assembly: GCA_002296285.1. Taxonomy (GTDB): domain Bacteria; phylum Margulisbacteria; class Marinamargulisbacteria; order UBA817; family UBA817; genus UBA817. The sequence goes on along the minus strand of DBHX01000063.1, from coordinate 27,305 downwards.
CACCGACCGGTTCAGTTTTTCCTTTCACAATGACCTTATCAATTTCTCGGGTTTTGTAGGTGGCTTTTAAGGCATTGAATGTAAACTCTGAAATTAAGATTCGAGCACCGTACTGTTTGCAGGCACTTTCCAATCGTGCAGCCAAGTTGACGCCATCGCCAATCACCGTGTAATCCATCCGTTTTGGAGATCCGATATTTCCCGATACAATGGAATCGGTATTCAAACCCATGCCGTGGTCCAAACAAAGTTGTCCGGCCTTGGCTCTTGGGGCATTAAATTCATTGAGTTTCACCATCATATCGATGGCGGCTCTGACACCACGGTCGGGGTCATCTTCATGGGCGATGGGGGTGCCAAAAATGGCCATCATGGCATCGCCAATGAATTTGTCGAGCATGCCTTCCTCTTTTTGGATGCAATCGACCATCACGGTAAAATATTCGTTGAGTAGGGCAACGGTGCCTTGGGCCCCCAATGTTTCGGTAATGGTGGTAAAGCTTCGAACGTCCGAGAATAATACGGTTCCAACGCTTTGTTTGCCACCCAACAACTCTTCGCCACCATCCATTAATTTTTCAGCGAGCTCTGGGTTCATGTAGCGAGACATGGTGGATTTCATTCGTTTTTCATCGCTAATGTTTTCAATCATGACCATGGACCCAACTTTAATTTCTTCATGATCTTTTTCGGCAATCAGTGGATAAATCGTAATGTTGGATGAAATTTTATCATTGTTGAAGTGGAGCTCGGTATCTAAAAATTCCAGATCACGGTATTTGGGCAATGCATTTTTTTCTTCCAAGTCGTCCTCATCTTCTGGGGTTTCAAGGTCATCTAGTTTTTCAACAATCCACGCATTATCATTAACCAAAATTTCATTAATGTGTTTTCCCAAGACTTCGGATTTTCTTAATCGCATCAAGTGCAGTCCGGCTCGGTTACAGGTGGTTATAATGCCATCTTCGTTGACGGTGATAACGGAGTTTTTCATGCTGGCGAGAATACTTTCCGTGTAATTTTTCATGTTTTGGACATCGTCAAATAACTTGGCGTTTTCAATGCCAACTGAAATCTGAGAGGTGAAGGCTTCCAAACGGGCCTCATCTTCTTTATTGAAGGTTCCCCCACGTTTGTTGAGAACTTGGGTTACTCCAATAATTTTTCCGGTTTTATTTCGTACGGGCATGCATAAAATGGATTGCGTAAAGTAGCCGGTTTGTTTATCGAAGCTGGGGTTAAATCGTAGATCGGCATAGGCATGGGGAATGTTGATGGATCGCCCGGATGTAAACACAGAGCCTGCAATGCCCACACTATTCGGGAATCGAATGGATGTTTTTCCTAATCCTTGCCCAATTTCAGTGAATAATTCATTGGTTTTTTCATCGTTAATAAAGAGAGTGGAACGATCGGCATCCAACATTTTGGTGATGGTTTCCATGATTTTTTGCAGTAATGGCCCAATTTCAAGTTCGGATGATACCTTGGATACCACATCCAAAAATTCCAGTTCTTGTTTACGAGAGGCTTCAATTTCTTCAATAATGACATTGTTTTGGAGTGTGGTTGCCGCTTGTCGGGTCATGGTTTCCAATATGTCCAAGTCGTTTTTTGAAAAATTCCCTTTATTTTTATTTAGAATTTGAGCAACGCCAATTTTTTCTCCTTTTAGGGAGTAAATCGGGCAGCAGATCATGTTTTTTGTGGTGTATCCCGTGCTTTCATCCACCTCTTTATTGAAGCGCTTGTCTTTGTAAGCATCTTTGATAATGACACTTTCATTGTTCATGAATGACCATCCGGCCACCCCTCGATTATTGAGCATTCGAATTTCACGTCGAAAGTTGCCTTGGGCCACGCGAGAATAGAGCTCTCCAGTGCGTTCATCATTTAAAAAAATGGTGCCACGATCGGCGTTAATTGTGGTTGTTGTAATTTCGACCAATCGCTCCAAAGCTTCGTCCAAGGTGGTTGAAACGGCCATGTCATTGGTTAGTTTTAACAAAAGTTCTGAAAACTGTTGGGTTTGTTCTTTGTTCATTGCACCACGTCCTAACATGATTTTGGATGATACTTATTGTATCGATTAATCAGATCAAATCTTTATTTTCTGGGCTATGCTGATCCAGCTGGCGTCTCAATTGCTCAATGGTTTCTTTGAAGTGCAATCGAATATGATCGCATTCCAGAGTGTGTTTGTTGTTCATGTTATCCATGGTTACCACTTGTTCATTAACCTTCTGGCGAAGCTCTTGAATGGTTGTTTCCAATTGTTGTCGTTTGAGTGCTTCAATTCGAGTGAGTTCTTCAACCGTTTTTGTTGATTCATGTTGATTTTTTTCAAGTTCTTCACGCAATGACTGGACATTTTTTTGCAGGTGTTTGTTTTCAATATTGGTATCTGCGATGGCTTTTTGGCGTCGAGTTTCTTCGTTAATTTGTTGTTTTTCGAGCTCATCGCGTAAGGACTGAACGTTTTCTTTTAACTGTTTTATTTCAATGCTTGCCGTGACCACAGATTGTTGAATGCGTTCTTCTTCGCCAATCTGCTGTTTTTCGAGTTCATCGCGCAATGATTGGACATTTTTTCTTAAAAACTTAATTTCAATATTGGCTTCAGCCACCGCTTTTTGAACATTGGTTTCCTCTGCAATGCGTTGTTTTTCAAGCTCTGTACGTAGTGTTTGGACATTGCTCTTTAAGTGTTTGATTTCAATATGCGCATTGACCACGGCCCTTTGAACATTGGTTTCTTCTGCAATGCGTTGTTTTTCAAGTTCATCCCTTAAGGATTGGATGTTGCTTCGTAAATGTTTGATTTCAATATTGGCATCAACCACCGCCTTTTGAATCCGATCCTCTTCGCCAATTTGTTGCTTTTCGAGTTCATCACGCAAGGATTGAATATTTCCTTTCAGGTGTTTGATTTCAATATTGGCATCAACCACCGCCTTTTGAATCCGATCCTCTTCGCCAATTTGTTGTTTTTCCACTTCATCGCGTAAGGATTGGACGTTGTTTCGTAAATGTTTGATCTCGATATTGGCATCCACCACCGCCGTTTGAATGCGATCTTCTTCACCAATTTTTTGTTTTTCGAGTTCATCGCGTAAGGATTGTACGTTTCCTTTGAGGTGTTTAATTTCAATATTCGCATCGGCCACGGCTTTTTGAATGCGAGTTTCTTGTGCGATCTGTTCCTTTTCAAGTTCATCTCGCAAGGATTGTACGTTTTCTTTTAAATGTTTTGCTTCAATGGTTGCATCGGCCACGGCTTTTTGAATGCGAGTCTCTTGCTCTATTTGTTCTTTTTCAAGTTCCTCTCGAAGAGATTGCACATTTCCTTTGAGGTGTTTAATTTCAATGGTTGCATTGGCCACGGCTTTTTGAATGCGAGCTTCTTGTTCTATTTGCTCTTTTTCAAGTTCCTCTCGAAGGGATTGCACATTTTTTTCTAGGTGCCGATTTTCAACTGAAGTTTCAGCAATGGCTTTTTGAATTCTGTCGTCCTCTCCGATCCGTTCCTTTTCATTTTGAATTCGAAGTTCTTGGATGGTTTTTTCCAATTGCCGAATGGTCACTTGGTCGCTATTTACTGCATTTTCAATATCTTTTTCTTTGGTAATGATGCTTTTTTCAAGCTCTTCACGAAGTTTGATGATGGTATGACGCAAATGGTTTGCTTCATGCTCTTTTTTTAAATGGTTGGGGGACATGCGTTAGTTATCGATGGAGTATATGAATACTTAAATATTTTTTGACTGGAAAAAATTAAAAAACCATCACACAATACCATTATAATTTCTGATTCAAATGACAGAATGGATGAGTATTGAATGGTTTAAGAAAAATCCTTGAAACTACAAATCCGAGCACTTCAACAAAAAATGAACCCTCCGTCCAGAAAAAAGCGTCCGCGAACTGATGGTGTCATACAGGAAAGCGCTAAACGAAGAGCCATGAGCCTAAGTCAGTAAAAGATTTAGTGGATATGGTTGAAACTGGAACAGATGCTCAAAAAGAAAGTGCTGGAACGGAGCTTGGTAATTTAGCACGTAATAACGATACTAACTAGGGGAATAAAAAAGTGGCTGGGAGTATAATCGTTGGAAATATTACTTCCCAAAATATAATTATTCGTAGTAAGTGACAAGCCTAAAAAAGCGAATCTATTATTGGTAGCTTCTTTATTAACGGGGACAGATTTTTAATGATCTTTATTGTTATGGTTGTCTGCGAATGATGCCGATCCAACATATGATTAGAATCATGCTTCCTGCCCAGGGCCACTGTTGGTACATTGTTGGTGTTGACCTGATTTGAATGGGATGCGTTAATATGGCCTCGTTTCGATGTGTTGTATTCTGAATTAAGGCCCCCGATGGGGAAATAATGGCTGATTGGCCCGTATTTGCTGACACCGCAACCATGGTTTGAAACTCAGCGGCATGGACTTGGGCAAATTTTAGGAATTTGCTCCCGGCAGTACTGTTGTCATACCAGGCATTGTTGGCCAGAATGGCCATGATGCCATTGGGGGGGGATGCATAAAATTTACCATAGATGCCTTCCAAGCAAATGAGCGGCCGGATGCTGAACCCTTCAATGGGAATATCAATGGTTTGATCCCCCTTTTCAAAATCACTAAACAGGAGTGATTTTGGGATAATATTGGATAAAATGTTTCGAAATGGTAGCGTTTCCCCAAATGGCATGAGGCGTTGTTTTTTATAGGTGATGGGTTCCCCATTGGGTTGAATTAGTAGGCTGCCATTGAAGGTGCCGGTGTCTTTTATAAATGTGCCAAACAATATGTGTTTTTTTTCTTTGGTGCTGTATTGTTGAATCTTATCAAACCATGGCCGCATTTGCATGTTCGTTGGCAAGATCGATTCTGGCAGAATGATAATGTTTCCAGTGGCGGATGTAATGAGTTTGAGATAGTGTTTTTCAACGGATGCCCAATGAGTTTGATTCATTTTTATTGGCTGTTCAACGTTGGTTTGAATCACTGAGATGCGTTGGGTGCTTTGGGTTTGAGTTGGCGTAGATCCAATCATGGTGGCCAGGATGATGAGCCCAATCATTACTATGGAGGGGGTTTTGTTGATTTTATTCTTTGCTTGTTGCCATATTAATGCATTGATTATAACAATCAATAGTCCCAATCCAATATGCCCAATGATGGATGTTATGGGTAAATAATGGATGATTTTCGATAATCCAAATCCTAGGTTTCCATTCGTATTCCCAAATGATCCCATGCTTTTGGCATATTCTATGGCTGGCCAGAGGATGGGCAATAATAATGGCCATTGGATGGTTGTTTTTTCATGGATGATTTTTAGTACCCAACCACCAAGGCCATAAAACAAACCAAAATAGAGACTGGCGATGAGCCAAATAAAAATGGCGGCGATGATATGACTATCGTTGGCCAAAGTTAGCAGAAATAAGTGCAGTCCTCCCATATAAATAATGCCCCAAATGTAAAATGTGGAATATTTGATCTTGTTTTGCATGAGTGGGATGAATGAAATAAGAAGCCCAAAAGGGAAATATTGATAGGAAAGGGCGCATAAAATGGCCGATATTACAGTACGGTAACGGTCCATGATACTATTTTAGCACCTGTTTCAGGTTGAAATAGGGATGTGTCATTTTGACGAGTTAATGGCGGACGATTTGAAATAATTTCAATGGACTGAATATCACTTACAAGGTCTTGCGTATTATTTGGGTTGTTGCCTTTTGTGGTGATGATTGAAAAGAATAATATGTTTCCGCTGATTGTCAAATCGGAAACGGGCACAGTGAATGAAATGGTTGACCCAGACACTTGATAGTTATTGATTGAATGGTTTGTTGAAAGATATGAAAAATGCTCTTCATCGGAATTGGTCGAATCTGAAAACGGCCCTTTTGTAAGGGTAATATCGGTTGGTTTAAGAGTTAAAATACCTCCCCATGTTTGGAAGTACTTGGTGTAAAAATCAATCAAACCTGTTCCAGCACTGATGGTGTCTACGGTTGTTTGATTGAATGATTCACCAGGAATAAAAAAGTAGTTGCTGCTTAAACTGGAATTTAAATTAAAGCTGTTGCTTCCATAAACAATGTAATAATTGTAGTTACTAAATGATGGTATCGAATCAAAGGTGATTGAAAATGTCACATTGGTTCCGGGACTTTCTTTAAGTGTAACGGTGTTGGCACAACCCGATAAAATAACGAGTAAACAAGTCAGGAATAAGCAAAGACAATACTTATCTTTGAATGGATTTATCATCAAAAACTCCTTCCAAACGAAATGATTCGTATTTATTGCTTGTGAACCCCAAACGGTTGTCTGGGAATGCGTTTATTGTAAATTGAAATCGATATTCTTCCAATAAACGGTTGTACATGAGTGTTAGTTTTCGTTCGTGCAAGTCTTTGGTTAGTGATAAGGTTTGAAGCTGGTAATCCTGATTATATTTGGGGGCATAGGTGAAATATGCTTTAAAAATCCAACGGTTTTCCCATTGTCGACTCGTTGAGCCTGAAATAACATGATTCAGATTGATCATTTCTCCTTCATTCAAATCGTAATTTGCTTGAAGTGACGTTTCAAACATTTTGGATGGTGTAATGTCAAAACGTCCAACCAACGGTGAGTATCGACGTTGTTGCAGAAGGTAGGTTGTTCTAAATAAGCTTCGAAATACGTTGTTTGGTCGAAGTAATAACTCATATTCGTTGTCTAATTGGTAATTCACAATCCAGTTGTATCCTGATGAGTATTTCAAAGCATATTTTTGTGGTGATAATAGGTATAATGTTAGCGTTTCTCGAAGTTCATTTTTTTCAATTTGCTCTCTTTCATCAAAATAAAAGGGGGTATTTCCATTCTTGGGGATCCAGGTTCGATTGTGAGATGTCTTGGTTTTAAAAAATGAAAATGAATCTGTTTCATATGTGGTATTGTTTCCAACAGTAAAGGTCTGGTCACCACTTGCGTAGTAATATTGGTTGTAAAATGTAGTCAATGATAATTGCCCATTCATGAAATTATATTTATAATTTCCATTTAAATTTTGACTTAAATTGAACCGTGATTGAGAGTATTCGCGTTGCTTATTTAGGCTTGTAATGAAATACTGTTCTGTATAGTACCCATACTGATAGGACTGATTGATGCGCCAAGCATCATTTAATTTAATTGAATTTAAGGCAAGATCAATTTCGGGGGTCTTCTGGACCACATGATTTTTTATGTCTTCCGTGACGGTATCGCTATCCGTGTCAAAATAGTAATCAATGGACGTTTTTACAGTTCCAAAATCTTTAAATTGTTTTGAAAAACTTTGTTGCGTTTTCAGGTAGGAATCTTTTCTTAAATCATTTTGGGTTAGTTCTTTTTGGTAAAAACTTACATTGTTTTGGCTTTTTATGTTGTGGCCAATAAACTGACTGTTTTCGATATTAATGGCATCGCTTTTGACACTATTTTCAGATCGTTTGTAACTTAAACGTGTGGCACTAGAATCGTCCCCTTTTTTGGAATAACTAATATGATAATCTTTGGGGGTTAATGTTGATAAATGAGACTGGTCAAAGCTATAGACGGCGGTATGTGTTCCATCAATGGCTTTTTTTTCAAAGGATATCAGGTTTTTGTCAGACGCGGCGGTGCCCCCTTGAATTAGGTACATGTTCTTTGATTGAAAGTGGGTGGTGAGCTTATCTTCATTGCTGAGCTGGATGGTTTGGTTCCATTCCTTAATATTGTACTCCGTATCGGTAATCCCATAGTAATAGATATCGCCATCCAAGTTATCAAGATTGTTATAATTTAATCGCGTTCCAAGTCCAATGCCTTTTTTGCTTAAATAATCGATGAATGCTTCCCCAGTCCAATGGTTAGTAAGTACATAATCCACTTGGCTCTTAAAAAAGCCCCCTTCAATTTGATTGCTTCCGATGACGGGCATTAAATAAATTACTTTTCGTTTTCCTAAATCAAATACATAGGCTGGGGACCAAAAGCCAAGAGGTAAAAATAATACCGGGTTAACGAGTCGAACATTTTGACCAATAATTCGTTTTTCTGGATAAATAATAAAGGATTCGGCTTCAAGAAAATAATGGGGGGGATTAGACCCACATGTGGTTAATTGTCCACGAGTTCCAGACTTATATTGATTGTGATCTGAAAAATAGTCCGCCTTTGCATATACTTGTTGCCCTTTTTTTTTGGTGGTTAATTCTAAGTTTAATTGATTAATTGAAATGACATTGGTTTTTGTATGATATGAAAAGTTGTCTGATAAAATAATCTGATTATTTTGGATCATTTCAACATTATTTTTTCCATGAATGAGGTCTGTTTTTTTATTGTACTCAATTTCATCGGCCAATATTTTAAAATCAGGGTGAATGAGCTCCGCATTGCCAGAGGCAACCATGGTTTGTTGATCTTCACTATACGAAATATCCAGCCCCTTTATGCTAATTTTCATTGCATCTAACTGGATGGTGCTCAGTAATAATAATATCAGTATTAGTGACTGTTTGATGCTCATTTTAACGAAGCGATAAGAGTTCAGGAGATATCCAATAATCGGTTGTTATTTGATCAAAGTGTTTTGATCGATGACGCTGTTGATCCCAATGAAGGTATTCATAGGATTGATTTGACTTTTTCCAATAGGTATTGGCCAATTCAATTTGATGTTGTTCGTAAAATAAGTCGCCCAATACAATAAAGAATATGCCATCTGTTGAACATATTTTAATGGCTTGTTGGATGATTCGAATCGCTGATTCAATGTCTTCTTTGTGTATGAAGCAAAGGCCTTTGATAAAAAATGTGTATGGGCAAGATGTTGTGATGGCTTCGGCTTGTGATATTTTTTCTAAGGCACTGTTTGTGTCATTTTCTAAAAGATCAATCATGGCTAAGTTCAAAAAGCTAATGTGAAACGTTGGGTCCATTTGAATGGCAAGCTCAAATGATTCCCGGCCGGCTTTTAATTGTTGTTTTATGACTTGTTTGCAACCTTCGTCATTGTAGGATTGTGCAAACCCGATGACCTCAAACTGGTGTGTTTTCTTTTTTTGTGGGCCAAAATGATTTTTTCGAAGTGATAATTGAAGGTGTTTCGATGGGGTCATGAAGGCTTGGCATCCCACCAATACCAGTCCATTATGGTTTAAATATTTATTTTTTCTTAATCGATCAATGATGGATTGAGTGCTCAAATAATTCTGATCAATGGTTGCAATGGTTTCAAACGAATGAAGTGCTTCTTTTTCATTGCTGAGTAATAAATGGGACAATCCCGTCCAGTAGTGACATTCTTTCAATGTATTTTGATGATTGGTTTGTTTGATGGTTCGGGACAATATTTGATCGGATAAATCAAAGCGCGATTTTTGAAAAAATGCTCGAGCGATCATTCGTTGTGCGGTTTCGTAAAGCGTTGCGTCTTGTTTTATTTGTTGAAGTGCTTGAATGGCTGAATCAAGATCGTTTTTGGCGAGGTATTGGCTCCCTAATTCAATGAGTAATTCATCGGATGAGTCGGTTTGGTCGAGCGTGTTAATTTTATGATGGGTATGGGCAGTGAATGTAGTGTAAAGCATTTCATAAATATTCCAATGGAAGGGGTGTTTAATCAGCATTGATTTAATGACTTCGAGTGCTTCTATGAATTGGTGGTTTTTATTTAGAATGGTGACTTTTAATAAGGTTGCATCAATGCTTTCCTCAGTTTGACTGAGCGCTTCAATCAGGGGCAATGCCTGATCGTGTTGGTTGGATTTTGTATAAATCTTTGCCATTAATAATTTTGCCATATTCTGAGATGGTTCTTGAATATTGTTTTGAATTTGTTCAATTTGATGAATAAATCCAAGTTCTAATGGGTTCTCACACTCATTGATGCATTGATCAAAGTAATGAAACGCTTGGAGAAAATTTTCTTGTTGATAGTAAATATTTCCGATGATTTCTAATGCCATTGTATGTTTTGGGTAGTATCGAATAATTTTTTGCATGAGTAGAAGGCATTTATCGTAATGATTGTGTGATAAGTTGATGATGGCTTGGATATATTCAAGACTTTCTGTAAAACGCTCTGATTCTATCATTAGCTCTGAAATTAAATATAAAATATCTGGTGTTTGTGGGAACGCACTGTTTTGTTCAGTTAGTAGTTGAATGGCATCGTTTTTTTTGTTTGGGTGATACTTTATAAGCATTGAAATTTGTTGGCATCCTTCAATGGGCTTGAATGCTCTGAACAGCACATTGGCATAAAGTATTCTTATGACGGGATGGCGAGGTATTTTTTGAATGATTTGTTCGATGGGTTGAATTAGTTCTTCGGATTTAAACGGAGCAATTTTAATTAATTGATGAAGTGTTTCACTCGCGGCTTCATAATCTCTTTTTCTAAAATGAAGTTCGGATAAAATTTTGTAGTTACTATACTCGTTGGGCTCAATTTCAATGAGTTTGTTATAAAGTGAAATCGCTTTTGTATAATTTTTTTCTTCAAGGTAAATCTTAGGGAGAATATTGATGATGCATGGGAAATAAATATTGTTTGATATGGCTGTTTCAAAGGCGTGTTTAATTTTAGATGTTAGTTGTTTTCGAGTAATTAGCTTTGCCAAGGTCTCATAGGTTGTTTCATGATGAGGATTTTCTTCAAGAGTTTCTTCAAATACATCAAATGCTTCATTAAATAAGTTCATTTCAATATAAATCTTTGCAATGATTAATTCGATATTAATGTGTGTTTTTTTATGAAGTTGTTTTTTATAAAGATAGGTCAGAATGTCAATGGCGCAATCGGGGTTGCTTTCGATGCTCTTCTTGAAATGATCAAATGCTTCGAAGAATAGATCTTTATTTACTAATGTTTTACCAAGCTCAATGTGTCGGAGTTCTTTTGGCAGTTTGTATTTCATGGATGGGGTGGTCATCTCTTAAATCCATCGTATAATAAAATGCCTGTGCATGGGAAAAAATAAATGAGATTGGGTATCCAAGCACTTAAGAATGGGTCAATGCTTCCTTTTTTTCCAATGGCTCGAAAGGTGGCCATCAAGAAGAAATAAAACCCAACCAATAATACCACACTAACAATTGCCCAAATAACACCCCACCAGTCTTTACCAGACCGAACAAATTTGATGCAAAATGTGATTCCCATTAAGCAAAATATGAAACAAGCTGCCGGCAAACTTTTCTTTAGGTGGTATTCAACTTCTAGTTCAGTCGTGTTGATACCGCCTTTATCTAAGGTGTCTATTTTTGTTTTTAATTCACTCGAATCCATTTGTTTTGGGGTTTTGTGTCGACTGTAAAATGAGTGCAAGTCACGAACCAAATGAATCGTGGTTGTGTCAAATTGTGAGATGTATTTAATATCCCCGGATGGGTTCAATTCGTGGATATAACCATTGTTTAAAAACCAATTTGTTTCATCCCACATGGCTTTTTTTGCGGAAATAATTCGTGGAAATGGTTCGGCTGTTTTTTCAAATAATAATAGATTATTCATTTCACCAGATTTTATATTTACATTTTCAATATATAAAAACCGATTTCCTGATTCTTTGAAAAATACATTATTCATAATTTTGGGTGGCGGACGCTTTTTAACAGCACTTCGAATTAAATGGTCCGATACTCGATTTGCCCATGGGGTGACGTATTCATTGACGCCCCAAGAAAACAAGGCAATGCTAATCCCTAATAGGGCAACGGGTACAATTACGCGAAAGATTTGAACGCCGGATGTTCTTATAATCGTTAGTTCATTGTCTTTGGCCATTCGAACCAGTAAAAGCATGGTTGCAAATACAGCGGACATGGGCAAAAACATGACCATAATGGCGGGAACTTTGTAGATTAGTAGGCGTGTAATAACGCCGAGAGAAACCCCTGAATTTACGAATAAATCAACCAGTGCAAAAATCAGGTCAACCAAACCAATAATGACAAACCCTCCCAAAGAGAATAAGAACGGACCTAAAAACTCTTTTAGTAGGTAGCGATCAATGATTGACCTGTTCCACCAGTTGACCGTCATTTAGGTAAGTTCGTTTTGTTTTTGTTCAGTGCGAGTTCTGTTAACTGCGGCTTTTAAACGTTTTTTACGAGATTCTGATGGTTTTTCAAAGAATTCTCTTTCTCTTAATTCTTTGAGTGTTCCTTCATTTTTTATTTTTCTCTTAAACTTTCTTAACAATGAATCGATTGATTCGCCTTTTCTTTTTTCCTGGCGTGTCATTGAAGATCATCCTCCTGTGTTTGTAATGTTGCAGACAATAACTGTAACTTTAAGTTAAAATTATACTTGATATTTGAAATAATTTCGATCATTTTCTCTAAATAATCATGTTCTTTTTTTTCTATATTCGGCCAATTTGCATATAATTCAAGTTTCCACGCATAAATTAGGCTGGTAATTAACTCGGTATCATAAGGTAATCCTTGGATGAAAACGGTTTGTTCAAATGCGGATTTATTTAAAAAATCAGTGGGTGGTAGGTAGGTTATTTTTTGATTTATTTCCTCAATCAATACCTCAAGATCTCTGGTTTGTTCCTGAATTGGTTCAGGGCAATGAAATAATTGAGCACGTGATTGAATGGTTTTTGGGACATCAAATTTGTTTTGAGTGGATAAAAAAAACACGGTGTTTTGTGGTGGTTCTTCGATGGATTTTAATAGTGCATTTACCGCACTATTCGTGATTCGTTGAATGTTGTGAATAATCACAATGCAATAAGCTTGGTTGGAGGGGCCATACTTTATTCGGTCTTGAAGTGATTTGACGTGGTCTATTTTGATTGTTTTTTGAGGATTTATTACGATGATATCTTCACCGGGTTCAATGAGTGTGTCTGATGGTGTATTTGGTGCGCTAATTGTTTTTTTGTGGATCATTTCAGTAAGTTCAATCATTATGCGATAGATTATTCGATTGCTTTGACCATAAAATAAGGTTGCATTTGGCAAGCGCTGGTTGCTGGCTTGCTGTTTAATGTGAGACATGAGTCTGGTGACGTTAATTGTTGGGTTCTTACTCATTACATTTCTATGATATATTATATTTATAAATGATAGAAGAAACACGGTTTTTTGATCCAAATGAGCAGGTGTCTGATGAGAAGGAATTTACGTTGCGTCCAAAAACATTGGCTGATTTTGTTGGTCAGGTTAATTTGCGTAGAAACTTGAGCGTATTTATCGAGGCTGCAAAAAAACGAAATGAATCATTGGAGCATGTTTTGTTTTATGGTCCGCCAGGATTGGGGAAAACGTCTCTCGCTAATATTATTGCCAATGAAATGAATGGGCACATTAAAATTACATCTGGACCAGCCATTGAGCGGCCGGGAGATTTGGCGGCTATTTTGACGAACTTGAGTGCCGGGGATATTTTATTTATTGATGAAATTCACCGATTAAATCGTTCGGTTGAGGAAGTGTTGTACCCTGCCATGGAAGATTTTGAGTTGGATATTGTGATTGGTAAAGGCCCAGCGGCACGTTCTATTCGACTTAATTTAGAACGGTTTACGTTGGTTGGCGCAACCACCCGTGTTGGGTCCTTAAGCGCTCCTTTACGGGATCGGTTTGGCATTATTGAAAAATTTGATTTTTATACGCCTGAAGAACTGGCCAAGATTGTTTGTCGCTCATCGACGTTATTGGATACCCCAATTGGTGAAGAGTCTGCGTTGATGGTTGCTGAATCATCTCGAGGCACCCCTCGAATTGCCAATCGAATTTTAAAGCGTGTCAGGGATTGGTCTCAGGTGGTCTCTGATGGATCCATTTCAGTGGATGATGTTCGGGCATCGCTCGACGCTATGGGGATTGATACTACGGGCATTGATCAAAATGACCGTTTGTATTTGGATACCCTTATTAAAAAGTTTTCTGGGGGGCCGGTGGGGGTGGATACATTGGCCGCTAGCATGTCGGAAGAATCCGAAACGTTGGAAGACGTGATCGAACCCTACCTTTTGCAAAAGGGGTTCATTGACCGTACCGCCAAAGGACGAATGGCAACGGCTTTGGCTTATGATTATCTTGGGGTACCATTTAAAGATACAAATAAAAATCAACCCACATTATTCTAGGAGGAAATATGTCCAGATTGGCATCAATTGAACGAAATACAAAAGAAACTCAAATTACGCTATCATTAAGTGTTGATGGTACGGGGCAATCAGATATTCAGACCGGGGTTGGCTTTTTGGATCACATGTTGGATTTATTTACCGTGCATGGATTGTTTGATTTAACGGTTAAGGTGAATGGTGATTTGCATGTTGATGCGCATCATACGGTTGAAGATGTTGGCATTTGTTTGGGGAAAGCGTTGAGGGATGCGCTTGGTGATTTAAAAGGAATTGTGCGATATGCATCGGGTTCCTTTCCAATGGATGATTCATTATGCAATGTGGCCATGGACATTAGTGGTCGCCCATTTTTATCGATGGATACCCTACCCGATCAACAGTTGGGGGCGTTTCATTCTGAATTGGTGGAGGAATTTTTTCGAGCCGTGGTTCATAATGCAGGGCTGAATTTATTTGTTCATTGGCCCTATAAAGGAAATATGCATCACGTGATTGAAGCCTTATTTAAAGGGTTTGGGGTTGCACTGGATCGGGCGACTCAAATTGATGAGCGGCGAACGGGAGTGCCGTCCACCAAGGGTGTTTTGTGAACGAACTATTTGATGGGGATTATTTGGCCACGGCATTGCAGCGTGTATCGGTGGATGTGTTTGACCTATTGCGTGATCAACAGCCAGATAATATTGTGTTTGTTGGAATTTTAACCAATGGTGTTTTTTTTGCAAAACGCATTCAACACAAATTAAAAAAATTGTCTTTTGATGTGACCGTTCCCGTGATGGAACTGGATATTTCATTGTACCGAGATGATTTTTCATCAAAAAAAGATTACATGTCAGTGGTGACCAATAACAATGTGAACTTTAATTTGGATGGCAAACATGTGGTGTTGTTTGATGATGTGTTATCTACGGCCCGAACAGCTCGT
Source organism: bacterium UBP8_UBA817 (assembly GCA_002296285.1). GTDB lineage: Bacteria > Margulisbacteria > Marinamargulisbacteria > UBA817 > UBA817 > UBA817. The sequence continues at coordinate 12,223 of DBHX01000063.1, read as the reverse complement.
GCAGCGTTGAATGCGATTTTTGATTTTGGTCGTCCTGAGAAGGTAAGTTTTGTGGTGTTGTTTGATCGAAAAAACCGGCAAGTGCCGATTGAGCCCAATGTGGTGGGTGAGGTGTTGGATGTGGACCGAAACTTACGGGTGAATGTTGGTTTTTTTGAAGTCAAAGGGGAGGATAACGTCATGGTGGCCCCATTTTCTTAGCTTGTAAGGTGGGGATGTTATAGCGACGGTTGATCAAGAATTGGAGTGGGGCAGCAGTGATATTATGATCTTACCCGTTTTTTAAAGAAATAAGGTTGAACACCCATTTGTCTTTTTGTGGTTCATTCTATACTATTAACATATGGCAAAAAAGAAACGACAACGACCCCGAAAAAAAGATTGGCGATCCGTTACATGGTACCTGTTTTTTAGTTTTTTTGTAATTTCAATTATTACAGCCACCATGTCAAAGCCCAATGAGGCGCAACAGATTAATTTCTCTCAATTTTTAAATGAGCTTGAAAATGGCCAGGTTAAAAATGTTACCATCATGACATCCGATCGATTGATTCAGTACACGACCCAAGATGGAACGGCATTTAAATCGTATTACTTGGATTACCCAAATTTAGTGCAAGAATTAAAAGAGAAAAATGTTGAAATTAATGTGAATCCTACCGACTCAAGTTGGTTTATGGGCTTATTTTTACAGGCATTTTTGCCATTTATTTTGATTGGGGCATTGTGGTTTTTTATTTTCCGCTCCGCGCAAGGTGCCAGCAGTCAGGCCATGTCATTTGGAAAAAGTCGTGCGACACCTTGGAAGAAAGGCGATAAAAAGCAGAAAGTTACCTTTAAAAACATTGCTGGTGTTGAAGAAGCGGTTGAGGAATTGAAGGAAATTGTCGAATTTTTAAAAAAACCTGAAAAGTTTCGTGATATTGGTGCAAAAATTCCAAAAGGGGCGTTGTTAATGGGCCCACCAGGAACGGGTAAAACATTGCTTGCAAAAGCCATTGCTGGGGAAGCGGATGTTCCATTTTTTAGTTTGTCAGGATCTGACTTTGTTGAAATG
>DBHX01000063.1:0-10843 GCA_002296285.1 bacterium UBP8_UBA817 | reverse complement strand
AATGTTTGTTGGTGTTGGGGCATCGAGAGTTCGGGATTTATTTGCGCAAGCAAAAAAGAATACCCCATCCATTATATTTGTTGATGAGATCGATGCGGTTGGTCGTCAGCGGGGTGCCGGTTTGGGTGGTGGTCATGATGAACGTGAGCAGACCTTGAATGCCTTGTTGGTAGAGATGGATGGTTTTGATGCTGATACAACGGTTATTGTGATCGCGGCGACGAATCGTCCGGATATTTTGGATCCAGCCTTGCTTCGTCCAGGTCGTTTTGATCGACAAATTACGGTGGATAAACCCGACTTAAATGGGCGTAAAGATATTTTAGAGATTCATGCCAAAGGGAAAAAAATCAAAAAAGGCGTTGATCTTGATTTAATTGCTCGTCGTACACCTGGGTTTACAGGGGCCGATTTAGCTAACATTATTAATGAAGGGGCACTTCTGGCCGCAAGGCGAGATAAGAAGGAAATTACACTCAGTGAAATTGAGGAATCCGTTGAACGGGTGGTGGCAGGGCCCCAAAGAAAATCTCGCATTATGTCCGATAAAGAAAAAGAGATTGTGGCTTATCATGAGGTGGGGCATGCGCTTGTGGCGGTGAATGTTGAGGAATCGGACCCTGTTCATAAAATTAGCATTTTGCCCCGTGGATTTGCATTGGGGTACACGCTTCAGTTGCCTGAAGAAGATACCTTTCTTATTTCTCGAGAGAAAATGTTGTCCCAAATGCAGATTTTATTGGGGGGACGAATCGCGGAAGAGCTCATCTTTGGTGAAATTACATCAGGGGCTTCCAATGATATTGAACGTGTTACGGAACTTGCCAAAAATTTTGTATGTAAATATGGCATGAGTAATAAATTGGGTACGAGAAAGTATGGATTAGAGAGTGGACCTATATTTTTAGGTCGAAAAATGACGGAGCAGTCCATTGATTATTCTGATCACATTGCCAAAGAAATTGATGAAGAAATTAATCAATTGATTGATGATGCTTATGATTGTGCAACCAAAATATTAAAGAAACATAAAAAAGTATTGGTTGCGGTGTCAAAGATATTGTTAGATAAAGAAGTGATTGATGGTACTGAATTTTTGGATTTAGTTAAGAATGCCGGAAAACATAGTATTAAAAAAGAGTCTGATAAAAAAGATGTTAAGTCAAAACCCGTTGCCAAAAAGCCAGCCAGAGCAGTAAAAAAAACCACGGCTAAGAAAAAAATTGACAAAGATGAGCCATCAGATTTACCGGTTTCATTGGATCAACCCATTGATCAAGTGACATAGTTCAGGTACTCTTTAACTATTCGGGGCGTGGCGCAGCCCGGTTAGCGCGCTACTCTGGGGGAGTAGAGGTCGTTGGTTCGAATCCAGTCGCCCCGACCATTATTTTTTGAAAATTTTTAAATTTATGTTCGGACTGGCTATTCGCATCCCTATTTCCTCTGATAGACATTTAAAACTTTCCCCAAAAAAACACGTTCTTTTGTTAGAAAGTCTAAATTTCCACCAAAAAAATATCTGATCTTAATTATTTTGTTTTCATTTCCCCATCAAGCCGCCTAGATGGTTACGGGTATAGCTTCTTTTGCCTATGCTACAGGAACAACCCAATGCATTTCATCCAGACCATTTTTTAACGAATTATGATCGCCATAAGTTTTTTTGTCGTTTGGAGGAGGGCTTCGATTTTGTATTGGAATCCAGTTTACCTATATTGAAATCTTAATCTTTTTGTGTAAATTATTTCGCCATACAGACTTTAAAGTTTTGAATACTGATATTGAGTTGGATTTTTTTATTACTTTTAAATCAAAGGAAGAGATTCAGTGTCAATTGATTCATTAATATTTTATAATTAAATGATGGGTTACATTTTTACTGAGCAATTGTTTTATGGAATAGAAACACTGGGTATTTTATCTTTTGCGTTATCCGGGGTAATCCTGGCAAAACAAAAGGATTTTGATATCGTTGGGGTTTATATTATTGCGTGGGTCACAGCCTTCGGTGGCGGGACCATTCGGGATGTTATTTTGGATATTCAACCGGTATATTGGATTTCACATTCGGAATACCCGTTGATGTTATTGGGGTTGGTTGTGTTAATATCTTTATTTAATCGCATTAAAATAAAAGAGTCTTGGTTAATGATTCCTGACGCATTGGGGATGGCATTGTTTGCCATATCAACGGCCAAAATGGCCATAGATCTTCAACACCCTCCAATTATTGTTGCGATTTTAGCTACTATTGTTGCGTCATTTGGTGGGGTTATTCGTGATAGTTTATGTCAAGAAACCCCAATGATATTTAAAAAAGGGTCCACAATTTACGCCTCCCTTGCTTTTTGGGGAGCACTTTTATTTGTCTTATTGATTGATTTGGCGTTGTTTACGCCGTTTCTATCCTATTTCATTTCCGTAATCACCGTTTTTGTCATGAGGCTATTGGCGATTAAATATGACTGGCGATGGAAAATATAAGGTTCTGTGCTAAAATAATCACTGATGAAACCGTCTTTATCTTTTATTATTACAAGGCCCAATGGGCGTGCCTTTCGTTTTAAATTATCTGTTTTTTTAGCTAAAATAATTTTTGGTGTGAGTCTTTTTTTAGTGGCTGTTCTAATGACTTCAGTTGTGGCGAATGTGAAGTTGATGACTCATTATCATCAGACGAAGCATGTGGCTCATGAGCAAGAGGTGCAAGCGGATGTTATCCGAATATTAAAACAAGAAGTGGAGTCACTTCGACAGTTAATGGAAGATTTAATTAAAAAGGAAGAGGCCATACGTCAAGATTTAGGTAAACCTAAATATCGTCGGTTATCCAATCGCCGAAAAATAAATAGAAAAGCTAAGCGTTTTGTTAAAAATTACCCAAAAGATAAGCAAGATGTTTTTATCATGCATAAAATATCGAGTGAATTGGACTATTTAAAAAAAAATTTATTAGTGGTTGAAAAAAATATGCGCCGGCATGTTGATGTCTTTGATCAATATTTGGCGTGGTTTGATGAAACCCCTTCCATATGGCCCATTTATGGGTATGTTCGCTCTGGTTATGGTTGGCGAACTCACCCTTTGAAACGGTCTAAACAATTTCATAAAGGCATTGATATTCCGGCTTGGATTGGCGCACCTGTTCAAGCAACGGCGGATGGATTTGTTGAATTTTCTGGATGGGGCGGGGGGTATGGTTGGATTGTGGTGCTGTCGCATAAATTTGGGTATAAAACCATCTATGCTCATTTATCTGAAATTGAAGTGAATACTGGGCGAAAAGTATTTAAAGGGCAAATTATTGGCAAAATTGGGACGAGTGGTTTGTCCACTGGTCCACATGTTCATTATGAAGTTCGTCAGCGGAGAAAAGCTTTAGAGCCATCCATGTATTTAGATTTGGATCTATTTACAGCTGTTTCTAAATTGTGGTAATTTCATAGAGTGAGTAACCTTAAACAGTCTAAAGAAGTGGTCTCTTATCTTGGTCCCAATACAAACTTGGAAGGTGACCTTCATTCCAATGGGGATGTTCATGTGGACGGTAAGCTATCGGGCGCCATTGTTTGCAATGGGGACTTAATTCTTGGAGAAGGAAGCAAGGTTTATGGTCAAGTGAAGGCAAAAAATGTGATTATATCTGGTTATTTCAAGGGTGAGATTGAGACCGTTGATGGGTTGGAAATTTTGCCGACGGGGCATGTTGAAGGTGATATTAAAGGCAGTAAGCTAACCATTCAAGAAGGTGGTATTTACAAGGGAAAGGTCAATATGGATGTGATTGAATCTCAATCCATTTATGAGGGTACTTTTCAAGTCATTCGAAAATAGGTTTTGAGTCACAACTTATACATTTGTTCTGTTCCAATTGGTCATGATGATGATATTACATTTCGAGTTCATCAGATATTGAGTCGTGTGAAAACAATTTTGTGTGAAGATACACGTGTGACTAAGTTATTATTAAAACGATTACAAATTCTTCATTCTCAGTCACTGGTCCGAATGGATCAGTATCAAGAAAAGAGATCATATTCAGCGTTTGATACAGCCATTCAACATGGGGATGTAGCGTATGTGTCGGATGCCGGAACTCCAGGTTTATGTGATCCTGGTGCGGGATTGGTTCAACATGCTCGTAAACATAATATTTCGATAGCGGTTTTACCAGGGGTATCATCTGTTTCGGCATTTATTAGTGGTTGTGGATTGCTTTTTTCAGAATATCATTTTGGTGGCTTTTTACCTAAAAAATATTCGGATTTAGACCAAGTATTGTCTTCTATTGTTGAGCAACAAACCGTTGGTATTTGGTTTGAATCGCCCAAGCGAATTTTACGCTTATCTGATCATTTGAAGGTTGAGTACCCTGATGTGCCAGTTGTTTTTGCTAAGGAGCTAACGAAGGAACATGAGGTCTTTTTTTCCGGTTCAGCGAATGATGTTAATGAACAACTTCATTTAGCCGATGTTCGTGGGGAATGGGTGGTCTTAATCGATGCTCGTGGAATTGTAGTTGATCATTCAAAGCAGAGGAAAAAGCTGGCAATAACTATGAAGGATGCCGGTTTAACTGCAAAACAAGTGAAGTTGTTGGCCCCCATATTTGATTGCCCAAAAAATGAATTGTATGATATTTTTCAAGCATTATGATTGATACACATGCCCATCTCCACTTAATTAATCGCAACACAGAGGATGTTTTAGCTGCTGCAAAAGAAGCTGGGGTTTACCACGTGGTGCAAGTGGCAATTGATTTACCAAGCATTCATAGAAACCTCAATGAGTATGCGCTTATGCCAAACTGTTCGATTACAGGTGGCATTCACCCACTTTCAGTGTTCGATTCACTTGAATTGGATGAGGTATTGGCTGTACTAAACGCGCATGTTGAAGCATTTGTTGCGATTGGTGAAATAGGGTTGGATTATAAATATGGAAAAGATAATATGGCATTGCAAAAGATTTTTTTTGAATCGCAATTAGCGTTTGCAAGAGCCCATGAAAAGCCGGTGATTATCCATTCACGACATTGTGATGAGGATATGCTAAATATAGTCAATCAGTATTCAGATGTAAAAAAAGTGTTTCATTGTTATGCTACCAATTATGCTTTTTTTGAAGCTCTTGAAGGGGATCAAAATTATATTTCTTTTACGGGGATGGTGACTTATGCCAAAAAGGGTAAAGTTATCAATGCAATGAGGAAGGTTCCAATGAATCGGTTAATGATTGAAACGGATGCTCCTTATTTAATACCACGAGGGGTGGATGTTGCCCAAAATAGTCCTGAACATGTGGGTCATATTGCACAACATATCGCGGATATTCGAGAGATGTCGTTTGAAGATGTGATTGATCAAACCGCTAAAACAGCACAATCCTTTTTTTCAATTTAGTTTTTTTATTAATATTGGACTAACTTAGTATCCATGTCAGCGACGTTTCTAATGATAATTTTTAATTTAATACGGTTTCTTTCCATGGTTATTATGAGAAATGGCTCTAAATTATCATGTAAAAACACATTTTGATTAAATTAAGTAACAGCTCATTTATTTTTAACTTATCAAATTTTGTAATGGTTTAGTGTAAAAGAACGATAATTTTTTAAAGGAGAATTTTATGGCCAAAATAATATTAAATGATAATGAAATGAGCGTTGAGGAAAATACAAAAATTGTTGATACTTTAGAAGAAGCTGGGGTTCCTATTGGTTGCAGTAATGGCGTTTGTGGAACTTGTGAAGTTGAAATTATTGATGGAATGAATAATCTAAATGAAATGACCGAAGAAGAAGAGGATTTGGGTATGGAGGGAAATAAACGATTGGGCTGTCAGTGTGAAGTTACGGGTGGGACTGTCACCATGGAATATTGATCAAATATAACATCGGATATTTTTATTAAGACAGGCTTTTTTAATTTCTTTTTTTACCTCAATTGTGAGTTTATTATCTCTTAAATCAATAATTTTAATTGATTTTGATTTTTTTATAAAATTTAAAATAGCACGATTACTTTTTTTTGAAATTTGATTCCCTTGAGCAAATATTGATCTGATATTATGTTTTTTTTCAATTTTTGATAAAAATAAACTAAATGATTTATCTGAGAATTTATTCTTGGAAAGAATTATGTGTGAAATTGATTGGTTTTTTTCTAATCCAGTTACAATTTCAGTTAACTTAGCGTTGTTTATATTGTTTTGATCAATTGCTAACCATGAAATACTTTTAGTTTTAGCTAATATGTTAGCTAGTATTTTGGCATCTTTTATTGTAATTTTTGATTTCCGAACAATAAAATGTTTTATCCATTTATTATTATTCGTTGCTTTTGCAATCCTCATTAAAACATCTGTATTATTTTTTAATCTGGATAGCTTAAGTAAAATATTTTGATTTTTACTTTTTAACTCGCAGTTTATTTTTTCAGATTGATATTCTGATAAACTTGAACATGTAATATTGGATATCGATTTATTTTCTGATGAACTGACTTGATTAAAATTTTCATCTGTATCATAGTTTTCCATCAGTTTAATATCAATTTGATTAGCATCGATTACATTATCAAGGTTCTTAATTACTTTTTCAGCTATTAATTTCATTTTACTATGCGCTAGCTATTTGCATTGATTTGTAAAACTTTAACTTACATCCATTGCAAGCTTCACAACATTTGTTGCATGACGGTACATTAATGTTTAGCTTTTCAAATAATAATAGATCTTCTGAATTTATTTTTTTCATTTTTATTCTCCTATAATGTGTAAATTAAGCGAAGCTTGAAACACCTCGTACATGAATATTGTGATGTGGTGTTTGTAAATTTTTTAGTATTTGCATCATGCTTTGACCATTGGATTTAAACTGGAAATTAACATCCAAATCTCCCGATTGCATCATAAAATTATTGTTTATTTTTTTCATTTTTATTCTCCTTGTTTTGGTGTGATACCGGTAAATATTGGCAAAACTTTAGAAATTAAAACATTGAAAATTATTAATATGTCCACTTGATGGTGAATTTTGAGTGTAAACTATTACACTTTGTCACCAAATATTCAATTATTCTAAGGAGATATGGTCTCAAGTATCATTATCGTAATAATTATGATCAACAATTTTTTATTCATTAATTAATAAGTCGACAGAATAGGTTATTCTATTTATGAATTTAGTATTAAAATATGTTGCATGATTAATCATTTATATTTTACTTATGAAATTAAAAACAGCACAATCTTTTTTTCAATTTAGTTTGTTCTTGAATTAAATAATCGCAGTTGGTATTTTCAATAGGGGAGGGGCATTTGGACCAATTAATTATGATGCTAAAATCTGGAGTTCCACTTCAGCAGGCCATTGAGCTTTTGGTAAAATTTCATCCAAGAGATCCTGTCTGGAAGCGTATGCATGTGTTGTTAATTCAAGGAAAGTTATTAACGGATGTGGCCAAGGAACTATTTCCATGGTGGTGCCCGTACCCATTTTCAAATGTGGATGTATCCATTCACTCCATTTCTTATTTAGAGTCTTGCCGCGAATTTTTGAATCATCGTTCGAAATGGATTCGTCAGGCCAGTCAATTGTTGGCATATCCGTTATTTTTGTATTTGTTTTCTATTTTTTTATTGATGTTATTTCTAAATGTAGGGGGGATTGAATATCAATTTCCTGGATGGTTGGGTATCTTTATTATGGTTATATTTCTTGGGATTACCGGTGCTATACTTTATTTATTGCTTTGCATGTTTTTAGTGACGCCATTGGATGTGTTGGATTTATGTCGGCTATGTTTCAAACAAGGGTGGTCGTTAAATGCAATGTTTTATTCATTAACTTTTTCTGGTCATATTCAGCAAAAATGGAAAAAAACAATGATTGAAACTTTGGTCTTTCGATCATTTATTACGGCTTTTTCCGGAGTGTTTAAAATTCCTGCATCCATTGAGTCGGCGTTAAAAATGCATGAACAAAATGGTCAGTTATCTGTTGGACTTGAACTCATTGTTCCTCATTATCGTCAATATCTATTATCACATTTCCGATTTCTGTGTTATGTGCTTAAATCCGGACTTTATGTGTTAGTTGTTGTGAGTATTTTTATCATTTTATATTTTATTTATTTTCCAATCGCTAGCCAGATTACGTTATAAAAATAAATAAAAAAAACTTGACATAAATTATGGGGGTTTATTATTATTATCAATGTCTGGGGGGGGACATGCGAGCAAAAGGATTTTCGTTGATTGAGTTAATGATTGTTATTGGTGTTATTGCAGTGATCAATATTGTAATGATTCCGAATTATACTTCTCTGCAGCGATCTGCAAAACAAATATCATCGAAATCCTCTGCTCGCACTTTGATGGTTGCATTGGAACAATATTATTTTATTCATCAAGAATATCCATCCGGAACAAACATTGGTATTTCGTCTTTATTTTCAGAGCTAAGGGCGAATGAATTAATATCAACGGATCCGGTTAATCCATATACGGGTCAGTCGTATACGCTAAATGATAATGCCGGGCAAATTTTATATTCTCGTTTGGCAAGTGATAAATATCAATTAAAAGGCTATAATTACAATAATCAAGACGTACTGTTTGAATATCCTTAGCTTAAAATTGATTTAATTTTTTGAACAGCTTGTTTATATATTCTAGAGATTTGAGATTCGCTTAACTTAATTCGTGTTGAAATTTTACTAAAGGTCAGGTCTTCATTAATATACATGGTCACGATTTTACGTTCTTTTTCATTTAATTTCTTGAGTGCACGATCCAGTTCAGAGCTGTTTTCTATTTCTGATTCATGAGAATTACCATTGTTAATGGCTAAATATAAGTTTGCCGCATCTGTTACCCAATCATAAAACCGGGTAGGATCTGATTTTGAAATGTAGCGAATATGATCTTTCATTGCACCGTTAATGCGAGTATATGCTAGTGGCCATATATCGTTGTTTTTTGTTGGGCTCCATGCTTTAAATGTTTCGATTAATTCGAGCTGTGCAATGGTCTTTAAATCATCGCCTTCAACGTAGGATACATGTTGAGGAAGATGCCGTTTGTACTTATTGATTAAAAAACTAAGCTGTTGTTCATAGGCAAGGAGGAATGATTCGATGTGATGATTTAAATAATGGACCTTAATAACATTTAAAATGGGCAGTTGAATGATTTTCCAGATGTCGTGTAGGTCTGTGGGTACTGTTTCTTTGGTTGTTTGAAATAATGCATCGGTTACCTTCTTTTGCAACGCTTTTCCTGAGTGAGATCGTTTTAATACCACTTCATGAATCAGAATGATCAGATGTTTTATTTCTTCAATAATTTGTTTTTTTTCTTTATGAGATTTGCCAATGGGGGGAATTTCGGTGTTTAGATTGCTTAGTTGTTTATTCGAAGATTTTCGATAGTTACTTTGTGGAATGATGGTTGATGCAATATTATTTTTATCGGTTGCCATGATCTAATCACTTGTTATAATTCCAATGGACTGGACTTTTACCTGCGGTACAATTTCTTGATAGGAGAGTATGGTTAGGTTTGGATGATTTCGTTCGGTAAACTTTTTTAAGTGTGGTCTAAGCCTTGGTGAACAAAGACCACAGGCTGGTTTTTCCATTCGTCTAAAGTTTGAAATGTGATCGCTGATTTGAGCGATTACTTTTTCACCCAAATGAGGGTCAAGTGCTAAAAATGCCCCATACTCTGATTGATGAACGGCATTAATCATGGTTTCTTCAAGTTGTGGGTCAATTGTGAAAACGGTGATTGTGTCATCCCCATCCACATATTTAGAACAAATTTGTCGAGCCAATGATTGTCGTACATGTTCTGCCAAAAGATTGGTGTCTCGTGAGACATGCGCGTAATCGGCAAGGCGTTCTAAAATGGTTGATAAATCCCGTATGGATACGCGTTCTCTAACCAATGTTTGCAATACTTTATGTACTTGTCCAAGGGAAAGTAAATCCGGAACCAGTTCTCGGACAATGGCGGCATTTGTGTTTTTAACAAGATCCAATAATGATTGAACATTTTGACGAGTCATGATTTCGTCGGAGTGTTGTTTCACGACTTCAGAAAAATGTTGTGCAATATAGTCTGTTAAATTCTGAAAAGGAATACTGGATTCTTGCAAGTAATCAATTTGATCTTCGGTGACCCAAGATGCGGGTTGATTGGTAATTGGATCAAGGGCATCAATGGCATCGATGCCTTGACGTTTTAATACTGATGGAGCTTCAATGACAAAAAAATGCCCTGGAAGGGCTTCTCCTATGGCTATTTTTGTTCCTCTAATTTCAACCTGATATTGATTGGGAGGTAAACTTAAATCATCCATGACGCGAACCCCAGGTATTACGAAACCTAATTCCTGACCGATGTGGTATCGAACCAGGGTGATCCGCTCAAGCAATGGCCCATTTTGGCTGGGATCAATCAGTGGGACTAGATTTCGCCCACATTTTAAACTAATTGGATCTAAGCTTAATGTTCCCAGTAAATTTTCAGGTTTTTTGGCTCCTTCAGCGCCATCATCGATTGATTCTCCGCCCAATTCTTCGCCTTTGGCTCGGGCACGCATAATTCCTGCGGCCATTGCCCCACTTCCTATGGCTAACGTAAAAAATGGGATGGCTGGAAACCCAGGAATGAGTCCGAATAAAAATAATATAATGGATGTTACGGCGAAAGCTCTGGGTTGAGACATGATTTGGTCGCCAACATCTTTTCCAAGGCTATGATCGGAGGCTGATTTGGTGACAACCAAACCTGATGCTATTGCAATTAAAAGTGCCGGGACCTGAGCAACCAG